>JAEWPQ010000137.1 GCA_023460575.1 Bacillota bacterium | reverse complement strand
CGTATTGGAACAGGAAAAATGGATTATTAAAATAGGCGATCTGGGTTTAACAAATCATTATGATTTTGCTGAGTTTAAAAATAAGTTTACCGAATACATAAATTCAAGAAATATACCCCTTTGGGTGAATGCCGTAGATGCAGACAAAAAACTTCTGTTAAATCTGAAAGAGGACAGATGTTTATCTGTGTTGCAGAAATTACTGGAAAAATCAGAAACTGTTGTGGAAAGATATAATATAGAATCAGAACATCCAGTGAAACTGAATGATACTTCTTATTGCTGTGAATTGGTAATACCATTAATTTCAGCTCAGGATGCTACCCCCCATAAGGCCAATGATTTTGACATTACCAGGAATTATGGTAATGTCAGATATAAAGAGCCTTTAGATGAGTGGCTATATTTCAAAATATACGGTATTGAGGAATACGCAGATTATCTATTAGGTGAAGCTTTGTATGCTCCATTGCAGAAGTTACTTGAAAATAAAGAAATAGACAGCTATTTCTTCATTCAGTATAAAGATCCGGATTTACATCTGCGATTGAGATTAAAAGCTGATAATATTAAATTAATGACGGTACTGCCCAAAATGTTAGATATATTAAGCCGGCTTATGATAAAATCTCTTATCTCAAACTATAGTATTAATTGTTATGAACTTGAAGTGGAGAGGTATGGAGGATATGAATTGATGAACTATGCACATGAGGTGTTTTATAAAGACAGCATAGCGATTCAAACCATAATCTATGAAAAAAATAATCATAATATAAAAGTGACAGATGAACTTTTAGCATCAGTGATTATTTTCTATCACATGCAAACATTTGATTTGAGTTTTGAGGATATGTTTGTATTCCTCAATTGTGAAAATCATACCAAGAACTATCAAAAAGAATTTAGAGAACATAAGGATATCTATGTTGATTTCGTAATAAAGTATTTGTATCATGAAACGTTAAATCCAGAGATTGATTCTATTTTAAAAATATTATCGGTAAAACATGAATCAATGAACGAATATTTAAATAAAATAGAAGAATATTACCCGGATAACAAAGCTGTAAAATTTAGCATACTGGATAGTCTGCTGCATATGAACATGAATCGATTATTTGGTCCCAATACGGAATTGGAAAAAAAGATGAGAAGTTTGGCACGTCATACATATTACTGTGTTTACAGCAGAAAAAAAATAGGTATATTGGGTGGTAAATAATATGCAGAAATTTAAAATATTAAGTACTTCAGAAGTAAAGGAAATGCTTTCTTCACTAAAAGTGATTCCCAAATCCATTAAAATATTTTTCCAGGCCAGCAAACTGATATTTGTTCTAACCATAATTATTAATATTATCGCGGGTATTGTTCCTGTAATTTCTGTAAATATTTTTGGTAACCTGATTAATGCTATTTCAGCCAAAGATTTAGATAGCTCGTTGAAGATATTAGCGATCTATATCTGCATTAGTTTTCTGTCAGGTATGATTATAAATATTAAAACTTTTTTATTTACCAAATTTCAATTCTTGTTAGACTATGAATTGATTAACAGGTTATTGGATAAGTGCGCCATTATGTCTTTGGAGGAATTTGAAAATTCTGATATACAGGATCAGCTGCAGCATATCCTGTCGCAGGTGGGATTCAGGCCTTATAATATCTTTACTACCACATTGACACTTGTAACTTCAATTACTACCATACTTTCATCTGTTTATATCATGCTGATGTGGCGGCCTTTGTCAGTGTTTCTTATCATTATTCCCGCGTTTGCCTTTTCAATTTTCTATCTATCCATAAGTAAAAGAGAGTTCCAGACAGAAGAAAGAAATGCAAAGAAAGCCAGAAGTATATGGTATTATGAATATTTACTTACAAAGGATCAATCTTTTAAAGAAGTTAAAATTTTTAATTTAGCCAGACATATTATAAAGAGACATAATGATTTAAAACAAAGCGTTATTAATGAAAACCTATACAACACCAAGGTACGGCTGATTATATCCGTTGTATTTGATTTTGTTGATCAGATCTGTATGGCAGTACTCATGATTTTAATCATATTATCCGTAATTGCAGGAGAAATTTTAATTGGTAACGCTGTTGCACTTCTAAGAATTATAAACATGATGTTTGATAGCTTTAACAGTATCATGAATATTATTTACAGCATAAATCAAAACAGTTTGTATATGTCAAAACTGATCAATTTTCTAAGCAAACCCGGAAGTGGGAATAGTAAAGAAACATATAAACTAAATGATTTAGATCAGATTGAAATAAATAATCTGACATTTGCATATCCGGATACAGATAAAAAAGTTCTTCAGAACATCAATATAAAAATTAATAAAAACCAAAGAATTGCATTATTCGGAAGAAATGGATCTGGTAAAAGTACATTAATAAAATTATTAATGGGATATTATTTAGTTGATGACGGCATGATTAAGATGAATGGAATTCCTTTAAATAAAGTTAATATTGACAGCTTGTATAAGTTAACTGGAATATTATTCCAGGATTACTGTAAATATGAACTATCAGTAAAGGATAATGTAGGTTTCGGTAATATTAATGAAATCGATAACGAAGCCCAAATAAAAGAGTCACTGGAAGAAGCTGGAATAGACTTTCTTCCTCCTGATTTAAACCAGCAGCTGGGAAAATGGTTTTCAGATGGAATACAGTTATCAGGCGGGCAGTGGCAGAGAGTTGCTCTGGCCAGGTGCTTTTTCAAAAAAGCGCAGATGTATATTTTAGATGAACCAAATGCGGCGCTGGATAAAATGGGTGAGAAAAAAGTAATGAACACATTTTTTGAACTTACAAAAAATAAGATTGGCGTATTTATATCTCATAAAATTGCACATGTCATGTTAGCTGATAAAATAATTTATCTGGACGAAGGAAAGATCGTGGCAGAAGGTACACATGAGGAGTTATTAAAAACATGCCCTTCCTATAAAGAAATTTACGATTTGGAATTCGATATACCCCAAAATGGAGGCTGATTATGAATTTACGGAATGAAAAAAAACGTGAATTGGATAATTTTATAATAAATATATCAAAAAAATTGTCCGATGCAGATTATGTTCAGGAGATATTTGCTTCAAACAACACTGAGTATCGATGTACTTCAGTAGCAGTTTCATATCCGGCATTATGCATATTATTTTCGGAACTTCAATTAAATTTTCCGGATTACGATTTTGATCGGTATGCTCATACATATCTGGAGATAGTAAATGACTATATGGGGCAAAACAATATCTATGATATCTCCCTGTTTGATGGGTTATGCGGTGTGGGCTTTGCCGCACATTGCATGTCAGACCATGGGAAACGGTATCAATCGTTTATAAAGAGCTTAAACGATTACATTGTTGATATTGCGGACAGTAATATTTTAAAGTATAAAGAATTACCATTTAACGAACTATTCTATGATATTATGTATGGGTTAACCGGTACAGCAACTTATCTGTTGAATTTTTATTCGGAACCTAAAGTAAAAAAGACATTGATGCACATTTTGCAATATTTAACTGATCTATGCAAAACAGGAGACAATGGAATCCCACGCTTTGCAATCAGAGCAGATGAGAGCCAATTGTTTCCTCTCGAGAATAGTCCTGAGATTCGATATATAAACTTAGGGGTTGCACACGGGATACCTGGTATGCTTTTAATCTTATGCAAATCCTATGAATCAGGAGTATATGTACAAGACCAGCTGGAAGCAATAAAGTATTTATCAGAATTCATTTTTAACAGCTGTATAAAAGACAGTGATGATATTTTTTGGGAAACTCAAAAAATATTAGGAATGGATCAGAAGAAAGCAGTACCTTCCAGAGATGCATGGTGTTATGGTACTCCAGGTGTGGCGTATTCATTATTGATTGCTTCAAAGATCCTCTATAATGATGAAATGCGTGAACTTGCGATTGACAGTATGAAATTATCTTTGAAAAGAATGCGGCAGGTTATCTCACCTACTTTTTGTCATGGACTTTCTGGTTTGTGTTGCCTGACCAGAAAATTCTATGAATACACGGATGATAACTTCTTTTATGAAGTGTACATGAAGATGTTGGATCATTTACTGGAATCCTACAGTGATCAATTTCCGTTTGGGTTTAAAGATACGGAAATAGAGGAAGGGCATATTGTGAATAAGGATGAAATAGGGCTCTTAACAGGAACATGTGGAGTGATCCTGACTATTTTATCATGCTATCAACCTGTTAAAACACAATGGGATTCCATATTTTTATTATAGAAAATTTGATTATTTATATACGAAGCAAATAAAAAAAATAAATTTTTTTCATAAAAAGGAGCAATTAAAAATTTATATGGAAAGAGAGTGTCACTCCATCACTTTATTTTAGTGATTTTGCGACACCCTCTCAGAATTTAATTGTAACAACCCCTCCGGATTTATTGTTACTCAGATAAAGCTGACCTTCGTGGGTCTTGACTGCCTGTGCGGCAAACCAGAGACCGAGACCATTATGACCGTCTGCACCACGGGCCGTATCTCCACGCCATAGTCGTTCCGTTGCATGTTGAAAGCCGCCTTACTAAAGCCAGGGCCTTCATCACATACAGTCACCTGCCAGCCGTCATCTGCCATACTGCCTGTCAAATATACATTACCACCAACTGGTGAATGTTCTATGGCATTTTGTACTATATTTCCAAGTGCGCGAAGCAGATGATCTTTTTGAACGTTTGCAGAACCGTTAAGGCCGTTCTGGACTTTTATGCATACTTCCCTTGCTTCCGCAATGGCCGTAGTGTTACTGATCAGCTGGTCAAACAGGGCGCTCAGGCTGTTGCTTTTAAAAGCCTCCTCCTCACCTGCCAAGGCTTCAAGGAAATTTGCTACATACTGTCTGGCACGTTCATTACTGGCTGCAATTGTTTCCACCATCTTACGGTTGCATTCAGGCAGTTCTTCATCAAGCAGCAGTTCGGCATTGCCGCCAATCAGGGTGAGGGGGGTTTTTAAATCATGGGCCAATGCGGCTATTTCTGCTTCCCGTTCCTGCTGTGCTGCCCACTGAGAGGACAGGGAGTTGTACAAAGCATCTCTCATATGCTCCATTGCATCAAGTGCCTGATCGTATTCCCGTATTCCTGCGTGTGGAATTGTAAAATCCAGTTCCTGCGCACCTACCTTCCGGCTAACCTCACCAAACAGCTTCAGCTTGGCAGCAAGAAGCTTACGAAGCCACAGGGTGTTAAACAGCAGACAAAGCACCAATGCTGCCCCCAGTGATGACAGCCACAGATATTCAAAGGGGGGCAGGGCACCTCGCAGAACAGGATTCGCAAACTCTGATCTGTAATAATATCGTATGATTACCGTGCTTCCATCTCTATAAGTGTGTCTGGAAACACGCATATTATTTGAATCCTCATGTAAAAGACTGGTCAGTTTTTTCAGTTTTCTTCCTTTGGTGTTGCTTTCCAGAACTTTACCGTTCCGGTCAAATAAAGCGTACTCTGCCAAAAAATCGTCACTTGGAGAAACGAAGGTTTCCGGGTCGCCAGCCAGCATTTGCTCTACCTGTTGGGTGGAAGTATATGCATTATAGAAAAAGCCAGTGTTTATGAGCCGGATAAATAAGCAATACCATAACAAGCAGCATAATAGCATACAGCCAAGCATAACAATGCCAAAGCGTAAGAGAACAAAGGAAAGACTTACAGATCTTCGCTTTTTCGCCATTTGTAACCCACCCCCCAAATTGTATCGATAGGACTGATGCCATGGGCTTTCAGTTTGGCACGAATATTTTTAATGTGCTCTGCTACAGCGGACGGATCTCCTTCTGCGTCAAAGCCGAAAACGGCTTCATATAATTGTTCTTTAGTAAACACCTGTCCGGCGTGAAGTGCCAGATGCTCACAGATCGCATATTCTCCCTTGGTAAAGGGCAGTGTGTGTTCACCAGCAAATGCCGTTTTTGCCTGTATATCGAAGCGGACGCTGCCTCGTCTTAATATGTGGGTTGGCTGACGCACTTCCCTCCGAAGATGGGCGCTTACCCGGGCACGCAGCTCTGCAACACTGAAAGGCTTTTTAATGTAATCATCTGCTCCCACGCCAAAGCCCTGAACGAGAGCCGAATCTTCTGCTTTGGCGGTTAAAAACAGGATAGGGCAATCCACCTCGGTACGGATCCGTTTGCAGAAGGAAAATCCATCCTCGCCGGGCATCATTACGTCAAGAAGCAAAAGATCGTATAATCTGCATGTGGCGGGCTGTAAGGAAGCCGCATTTGCTTCAGTGTCCACCTGGTAACCTTCTTTTTCCAGAGCAGTGCGTACCAGAGCCAGCATATCCAGGTCATCGTCGATGACTAACAGTTTTGGCATAGACTATCCTCCTAATCTTACTCTTGTATAACTTTGCCTTCCCATCTACTATACCATAATATTGTGAGAACCAGAACAACCGAAGTAATAATAACCAGAGAAATCACTCCAGGAATAACAGATCCATAGGTAAGGTCAAAATAATCTTTTAAAAACCGCACACCCCATTCCCATGGAATAGCCGGCCAGATTTTATCACCTATGGAATTTTCAAAGTAACCAGCTAAAATTGTACCTGCTATTCCTGATAAAACGGAGATACTGAAACCAAATTTAAAAGCAATGGGTACATGTATAACATATAAAAACAAGTTACTTAATAAAAACGAGCAGAATATGAAAAAATAGGAACCAAAGTCCATGACATTAATATTTAGAAAAAATTTTACTCCGGCATAAAAGCACAGTTCGTATAGCATGATACTTGTGGCAGACAGAAACAGCAGAAAGAATAATTTACCCAGATAAACGCTTCTTCTGGATCCCACAATTCCCAGAGCATTTTGCACATTGCTGATATTTCGGTCTAAATTAATAAAAACTGGTACAACAAAACTAACAAACATAGGATAACAGATTTGCAACAAAACGAAAAACAGCCGAACATCAGAAAAAAGGCGGTATCCACCAGAATTATAATAAACTAAAAATAATGTTGTGATTATCACAGGAGGCAGTAGATGCAATAGTAATAGCGGAGTTCGTTTGATTTTTGTAAAGTTAGAGAAAAACTCTCTTGTAATTGTCAATTTCGATACACCTGCCCTCTGTACCAGCGTGCAAATAGAAATGTAAGAATGACCGCAGTGAGCAGGCTTACTACCACCAGCAGTAAACTCTGACCTAAACTCAGAAGCTGTCTTGAACCGCCCTGAACCAATAATCCGTTTGGCAAAACTCCGAATAAAGTAATCATAAACCTGGCGGTCCAGCTATATGGAAAAAACCAGAATATAGGCGCCAGAGAAAAAAACAAACCACCAAATCCAGTGAAAATAAGATTAATGATCATAGATCCAACGAAACCGACTTGTTGATCCAAAAACAAGCAGAAAGGGACCTGCCATAATAAAGTCAGCCATAATAAGCAGTATCCTAAAACATAATATCCGGTATATTTGAATGCACTTAAGACACCTGACAGCATGTATTCTGAAAAAATAGATATAAATGATAATAATAATGATATCAGCAAAAGATTAAGTGCTATTAAAATTGTTTTAGAAATAAATGTATTTTTTAGGTCTATGGGCAGGCTGTAAATAGTCCGGTAATTGTGTTTTTGCTCCTTATTATTTACTAAGTGGCATAATATCACAATGGATAAAGATGCAATGGGGACACACCAATTGCAGACGATGGAGGCTGAAAAACCACCTAAACCAATACCCACAGATAAAAATATAACTGCTATTAGAATTAAGGCTGCCGGAATAAATAAAATAAGTTTTCTAAAGAGGGTGTTTTTAAATTTTAAGTTTTCTGCTATCAAATAGGTTCGTAACATCAGGATGCACGCTCCTTTCTTATGATATCCATAAATAATTGTTCCAGATTTTCCTCTGCATTTATTTTATCCTGATACAGAAGAGACCCATTGTATATGATTCCTATGTCATCGGCAACCTGCTGTACTTCGCTTAGGATATGACTTGATATAATTACAGAAATCCCAGACACCGCAAATGTCCGGATCATTTTCCTTAAATCTTCTATTCCAAAAGGATCTAACCCATTAGTAGGCTCATCTAAGACTAACAATTCGGGATCATTGAGCAGCGCTAATGCGATCCCCAGCCGCTGTTTCATCCCCAATGAAAATTCGGCTGTCTTTTTATTTTTTGTATCCAGTAAATCCATTCTTTCCAGAACTTCATTACATTTATCTATAGAAATCCCCATAAGAGTCGCACGTACCTGTAAATTTTCAAATGCCGTTAAATTCTCATACAGCGGAGGCGATTCAATTAATGAACCAATATTCAATAAGTCTTTTCGAGTCCAGGGGTGATTATTGAAAAATATCTCACCGGAAGTTGGTGTGATAATTCCTGTGATCATCTTCAGCAATGTTGATTTGCCAGCACCGTTAGGTCCTAACAGACCGTAGACAGAATTTTTCCTAACAGACATAGATAAATCATTAATTGCATATGTCTTTTTAAATTTTTTGGAAACATGATTGGTTTTTATCATATACTCATGCATCATAACATCCTCCATTTCACAATTAGCCGATTTGTAAAGTATCTGTTCCATAGGGGTACCTCCTTTAGACCTGTTTCTGCTATGATAACAGCTATATTTAAGGATTTTATAAGGAAATGGTTTTTACAGTAAAAAAATTGGAAAATGAAAAATAGAAAGGCTATGATTAAAACATGACATACAGCTGCCGCATTATGCATGTTATAATTGTAGTAAAATTAATTGGGAGGAATATAACATGAATTCAGAAATAATTGCTAAAGCAAATAAGATAATTGAAGAAAAGGCTGTAGGTGGAAATGAGGGATATTGTGCTTTAACATTAATCGACATGGATGACTATCCGACAACCTCAACAATATCCGTATCAAAAGCTGACGGTATAAACTGGCTTACATTCTGTACAGGTTTTGGAAGTGATAAAACAAAAAGAATTGAAAGATGTAACAAAGCAAGTGTATGTTTTAATTCAGTTAATTATAATATTACGCTGGTGGGTACAATAGAAGTATTGACAGACCCTGAAATTAAAAAAGAAATGTGGTATCATGGACTTGAAAATCATTTCAGCGGTCCTGATGATCCCAATTACTGTGTTTTGCGTTTCACTGCAACCCGCTACAATCTTTTTGTGGACTGGAAGGAAGCCAAGGGGGTCTTATAAACAAATTATTCTTTAAAGCAAAGGAGATCTTTTAATGGAAACACCACGAATCTTTTATATGCCCTTTTCCGATATTTATCCTCTTTATATAAAAAAAGCAGAGAAAAAAGGAAGAACCAGAAAGGAAGTAGATGAAATCATTTTCTGGCTGACAGGCTACGATGAGCTTTCATTACGGCAGCAGATAGAGAAGGAAGTAAGTGTGGAAGACTTCTTTCATCAGGCGCCCCTTTTGAATCCCAAAGCCTCTCTGATTAAAGGAGTTATCTGCGGCTACCGTGTGGAAGAGATCGAAGATGAACTGATGAGGAAGATCCGGTATTTGGATAAATTAATTGATGAACTGGCCAAAGGTAAGGCAATGGAAAAAATATTAAGACAATAGAGGGAATAGTGAAATGAATGCGTATGAAGAAGGACTTGAGGTTTTGGAAACATTATTTGCGAGAGATTTGTGTTACGTCAGAGTGGATTTAAAGAAGGGCTTGTTTTACAAAGATGGAACTGGGTACAAAGTTGACTTCGACAGTAAAACTGCAGAAAAGTTCCCTTTTGTATTTGATATTATAAAGATAGACTGATGAAACTCGGGGGTAATGTATGTTTTATATGAATACTAAGGCAATTGAACGAAAAACAGTGGGATATAGAAAGCCTGGCAGCATTGTCTGTATCGTATTAATCATAGCTCATCTGATGAGCCTGTGGTTTTATACCTCAGTATCTGCCAATTCAGCGGAAGCTCCCGGTTTCACCATAATCGTATTGAATTCCAGAGAGAGTCTTTCGTTATCTCTGCAAATTCCAAATGACAGTTTAAGCGAATTAAGAATCAGAGAGAGCGAAAAAAAAGGCTGGGAAAAATACTATAAAGTATATTTCCATTACAGCGTGTATCCGCCGAAGATTGAGGATATAAAGGATATAAAACTTATTGTTCAAAGCAGCAGTAAAAGCTTTCAGTGTAATCTTCCGAAAGGAACCTTTGACAAATACAATAATATTTTAACGCTTGATATGAAATCGGAAACTCTTACGGTCGGTCAGTCTCCCTTACGGGTGCCTGCTCTGGTGGCTTTGCGGGTTATCCTGACGCTGCTTATTGAAGGTGCTGTCTTTTTTCTCTTTGGATACCGGCAAAAGAGAAGCTGGCTTGTCTTTGCATCGGTCAATCTGCTTACACAGGCAGGATTAAATGCTATGCTTACAGGTCCTAATTTAAGCAATTACTGGATACTTGGTTATATATTTGGTGAAATGGTGGTATTTATCGTAGAGATGATTGCATATCTTAGTCTAATAAAGGAATACAGGAAAAGGCGTGTGGCGTTATACGTAATGATCGCCAATACTGCCAGTCTGATATTAGGAGGTATGTTGATTACATATTTGCCGGTTTAATATTATTTTACAGCCTTTTGAGGAGTCATAGTATAAAGCTATGGCTTTTTCTACGAACAAAACCGGAATAATTACGAGGTATAAATAATGATTCGAAATAATGGTAAAATAAAATAATTATGCCCAGTGACAGCAAAACAATAATACCATGCCAAAGAAGTTTAAAGGGGAAAGACTCATGAATAAAAAAATTTTCTTATTTTGTTTTTTGGTTATAGCTTTAACCGGCTGCTCGGATTCAGGTAAATCCCCGGCTGCAGCAGAGCAGCCAAAAGAAAGTCTGACTGCCGCCTTGGTTCAGGAGTCTTCCGCCGGGACTAAGCAGGAAGACAGCTGGCAGACAGCCTATAAGGATATAATCAGTCATGGGGGTGGTCATCTGCCTGATCCATATAAATTAAGGGGAGAAGATGGATTAAATCCATCGGTCTATCTGGGGATTCATGATTTTAATGGAGATGGGATTCCTGAATTAATATTGGGGGATGGAATTTCTCTTAGTGTGTATGCTTATGAAAATCATGGATTGAAAAAGGAAGCGGACCTTTATGAGCCGGAAGGCTGGTATATTGTTAATGAATTATACTTACAGAATAACTGCCTGATTCTTGTGAGCAATGGATCGGATGGATGCGGATATGTGGGATTTACCTGGCAAAATGGTGCCTATATTACAGGGACACATGATGATTACAATCCTGACCGGTCTTATCTGAATGATGCTGAGACTACATATAAAGCTTTTAATGATATATTCCATATAACTAATCTGGAAGATAATTGTAAAAAATCTTTAGTTAAAAGAAACAGAGAGAGCAGTGACTTCACAGGAGACTGGTCTGATGTGAAATGGTAAAAGAGATCTATGATGCGGACAGTAAGTCCGGGTGGGATTCTGGTGATTCTGGTCCCGGACTTTTTTGTTGAATAATTTAATAGAATAACCTAACGTTAATAGAATCAAGAGACAAAAAGCTGAATAATAAGGAGATTTCTCCTTATTATTCAGCTTTTTTTACGTGATACCATAAAAAGATAGTTTTTTATCTACAATCATATTATGCGAAAAAAATAAAAGTTCAGAAGAATTTAGTTTACAATATTACCCTTTTTTTCTTTTTGCCTTTTAGGAGGTAAGAAAATGGGAGAAAGTGTTCATGTTATTATAGAGGAAATAAAAAAAGGTAATAAGGAAAAATTCTTACTGATAGTAGATAAAATGACTCCGCTGATTAACAAGTATGTACGTCTTTTATATAAAGATGAAAAAGAGGACATGCATTCAGAATTTGTACTCAGTCTGCTGGAGGCCATCAATTCAATGCAATTTTATAAGGAAGACGGGCAATGTGTGTATTTTTTAAGCAGAGCCCTAAAAAACAAATTCTTAGAACAGTATAAAAAAAGCAAGCAGCATTTTGATTCTGAGGCTTCTGTTGAGGATGAGTTTTTTACTGAGATCAGCATGGATCAGCCTGTTTACGATGATTGGCTGTTTCATGAAGATCTAAAAACTATGCTTTTAAAAACGGAGGGAAAACAGGCTGTTATACTGTGGGATATCGTCTTTCATGAGGAGTCTGATGCAGTGATTTCAGAACGGCATTCGGTGTCCCGCCAATATGTGAACCGCGTCAGGAGAAATTTTTATAATCTTTTGAAAGACAACTATTATAAATAAAAGAAGAAAGCGTTGCAGGAGGTGCAGTTATGGAAAAAAAACTGGTTTTGGAAAAAAGCGCAATGGGAATCATCAGTGCCTGGATTATGGATCAATTCGGACTTTTATTTCCAGCCGTATCTTTATTGACCATACTTATGATTACGGATTACATATCAGGTATGCTGGCCTCCAAAAAGGAGGCACTTGACAACCCTGACAATAATCTGTATGGCTGGAGCAGCAGGAAAAGCCGGATCGGTATCTATAAAAAGGTGAGTTATATCTTCATCATTCTGGCGGCAGTCAGCACGGATTATGTCATCTATAAATTTTCTACTGAGATTGGAATTAAGTTTGAGCATAAAACAATCTTTGGATTGCTGGTATCTGTCTGGCTCATTATAAATGAATTAATTTCTATTTTAGAAAATGCGGGACGAATGGGTGCCAGAATGCCGGAATTTCTCCAAAAAGTCCTCACGGAATTACGGGGCAAAATGGATAAAGACTAAAAAGACAGTTCAGTTCAATCATTTCGGGGGTTATTTCTTCCGGTGAATTTAGATAATATCAGGGTGGATAATACTAATAAATAAACCAGCGCCTCTAAGAAAATATATTTTTCCAAATTTAATAAGAGGAAGCTAAACGCAGCAAGGAAGCTGATGAATAGTGTCCGGTCAGTTTTATGAGTGAGTGTCTGGTTTTCGTCTGTGTCAACCGGGCGGTTGGGATGATCGACAGCTCCTGTGAGTTTGATCAGTACCATAAAGACAATGTACAGAAGAAACGAAACAG
The DNA here is from genome assembly GCA_023460575.1 of Bacillota bacterium. Classification (GTDB taxonomy): domain Bacteria; phylum Bacillota; class Clostridia; order Lachnospirales; family Lachnospiraceae; genus Lacrimispora. The sequence continues at coordinate 45,072 of JAEWPQ010000137.1, read as the reverse complement.
GAGCTTTCAGACTGTAATATTTCACAAACAAAAGTATGACAGTCATGGTGGCACAGGAGAAAATCAGGCAGGAGAAGTAAGACTTTAAATGCAGCCCTCCATTAAAGGAGCGGAGGGGAATAAATAATATAAAGAACAGCAGGCATTCTACTTCCATATGCAGAAAAGCCGCAATACAGAGACTGCAGACCAGATTTAAAAACAGTTCAAGAAAGCTTTGAAAACCATATAAATAAATTTCATAGTCTTCCTTTGAGATGACTTCTTTTTTTAGAATATAATTGGTAAATGCGATGGATAGCCGTTCCATATTAAAATCCCCCTTTTCATTTTTCTGGTTCCTGATATAAGATCACAACCGCTTTAAATATGTTCCCCTGAACCTGCGTGATGGCTTCTCCGTTGCAGGCGGCCACAGCCTGCTCGATGGAAAACAGACCAAGTCCATGATGAGCAGGATTTTTTTTCGTGGTCAGAAAATGTTTCTGACCATCTGTGTATCGTTCCCCCTCGAAGGTGTTCCAGACAACAATAGAAAGGATTCCTTTCTGATAGGACATTTCCAGTTGGATTTTGGGTTGTCCGCTTTTCATCTGGCGGCAGGCTTCCAGGGCGTTTTCTAACAGGTTGCCAAGAATGATGGTCAGATTTCCATTTTGGAAAGGCATTGTGGGGGGGATAAAAATATTGGTGCAGAATTCTATATTTTGTTTCCTGGCAACGGTAGATTTATAATTCACAAGAGAATCCACTACAATATTACCGCTGCGGGATATCTCGTTTATTTTTTTCGAATCCCCCTTTTCTAAGAGTGCAGTGAGATAAGTGGCGGCATCTTCATTTTTTCCTGAATTTACCATGCCCAGTATGCTGATTAAGTGCTGTTTGATGTCATGGCGCAGCAGACGGATTTCGGTATTTTGTACCTCACGTTCCTCTGCCTGCCGGCTGCAAAGCTCTAATTGCTGTTCATAGAGCAGTGTCTTTTTTTGATATTCCGAACTGGCTGCCAATGATTCAAATACTTCAAAAATAATATAATTAATAAGCAGCAGTAAAATTCCTGATATAAAAGAGAAAAGAAGCTCATTCTCAGCAGTGCTGCTGATCAGAAAAATGTTATGCATAATATAAATACTTCCTGCAGGTACCATAAGCAAAATCGCCATGTACCGTAAGGAAATATCACCAATGCTTTTACGCTGCAGACAGTGTCCGGTAATAATTGCAAAAACAAGCATTACGATTTTTGAAATAATGGCTCCCGAGAGACCGGCTTTATCATCTAAATGCATCATGTTTAAGATCATATGTATGATTATTTCTACCAGCATCCAGATGGCACAGATCAAAAAAGAGAACAAGGCACATTTTTTCCAGCTTTCCGAATAAGAAATACTGGTTGCAAGAAAGACAAACACCATGTTTAATAAAAGTGTCAGTGCTGGTGAGATTCCGCTTTCAATGCCCAGAATCAGCTGAAAGAAATAATAGGCCACCCAGATTATATACGTTGTAGTTTTTTCCCAGGAGGGCACGAAAAAAGCATTGATGCACTTACGTATGACCAAAATATAAAAAAGTGAGAGAAACGGGCTTACAACAGCAGCTGAAAGAATTTTCATACTAATCTACCCCTGCTTTCTTGCTGGCCAGATCACATAATTGCTTGCGGATTTTCTTCTGTCTGTCTTCACTGATCTGCAGTGTGGTTGATTTTCCTCCGTTTTCAATAACAAGACTGGAAAAATTCATGGTGCTGACATAATCATAATTTACAAGATAAGACTGATGTATACGCAGGTACCGCTGTTTGTTTCCGGCTAACTCTTTCTCCACATCATTGAGCTTTCCGTAAAAAAACACCTCTCTGCCATCTTTTAAATAAATATATACAATACGGTTGCGGCTTTCAAAATAGACCACATCCTTTAACGCTACCTTTCTAATCTCTTTATTAAAGTTAAATTGAAAATAGACGTTTTTTTCATTGATCCGTTCATACGCTTCTTTAAAATACCGGGAAAATTTCGCTGTATCCAGCGGCTTGGACAGAAAACGGAACGGCTCTACCTCAAATAATTCTTTTAAATACTGTTCGTATCCGGAAATATAAATTAACAAAGCAGTCTTATCCTTTTGTCTGATATGGCGGGCTGCTTCAATTCCATTTTCCTGTGACATCTCTATATCAAGAAAGATCAGGTCAAATAAGTTACCAAGATTTACATATTTTGTCAGCATGGATCCGTCAAAAAATACGTCGACTTCAATTTCTATACCGTTTGCCAAAGCTTCTTCCTTTATTAATTTCTCTAACATTCCTGTAAAAAGAACATCATCATCACAAATTGCTATTCTTAACATACTTACCCTTCCCCATTAAAACTGTGTACTTTGTCTATGCAAAAATGAAACATATATATATGTATATCGTACGTTACTTCCCATTAATTAAAAGGGAGAAATAGGAGCTTTTGTCGCATTTTGTCTAATTGTTTAAATTAAAAATTACTTGCAGGCTCGAAATTTCAACATGGTGGAATTTTTTCAATGGAAATATAATATTTTCTTATTGCACTAAAAAAATTATATCACATTTTTGGAGGTAACAAAATTGAAACTTTATCTGCTTTTGATCATTTCACTCTGTACCCTGTTTTTAGTTGTAAATTTAATTCATATGATCCTGGATAAAAATGTTAATGGAAAATTCAACAGAAAAATTTATGTGATAAATATGATGACGGCTGCTGTCATTTCCAATTGTATTGAATGGAGTGAAATGCAGTTTGAAAGGAGAGCGGCATTTCTGGGGGACAGCTTTATTTCCCTGCTTAATCTTATTAATATACTGTTATGTCTGGTTCTGGTGCTGTTCATGCTTTTTGTTAAGAATGACAAAGAGAGGATTCATCAGTATGAAAATCGGGAATAATTACGAGCAGTGTCGTTATTTTTACAACTTGTCATTATTAAGCTACTGAACTTGTATAATTGCATTATCTAAATTTCTTTATAATAATGGAGGTAAAAAGAATGGAACGTAAAAGTAATATTGCAGCTAAATTCATGGAACAGGTAGCCAGAAAATCTGTGGAACTGGCATCTCAAAGCAGATGCATGTATATTTATCACCAGCCGAAGATGCCGGCAAAGCTTAAGAATTTTAAGAAATAAGCACCAGGGTATTTTCTATTACAAAATTTTCTGCCGGACATGATTTCCTTTGAAAAAGTTGGCTATAATTTTAACAGGACTTCCTCGAAGGGAACCAAACATGGAGGGCAGATAATGAGAATTCCAAAACACATCGGAATCATTCCTGACGGAAACAGACGCTGGGCTGTGGAGAAGGGCATAAAAAAAGAAGAAGGGTATGATCAGGGCATTTCGCCGGGGATGACCCTTTACCGGCTCTGCAGGGATTTGGGAGTGGAAGAAATGACCTTTTATGGCTTTACCGCAGATAATACCAAACGTCCTGCAGTACAGCGGGAAGCATTTTCCAAGGCCTGCGTAAAGGCTGTGGAGGTGCTGTCTAAGGAGAATGCACAGCTTCTGGTTCTTGGAAAGACTTCTTCGGCCATGTTTCCGGACGAGTTGAAACCATATACGAAAAGGGTGTGTTTCGGTACCGGGGGAATGAAAATCAACTTCCTGATTAATTATAGCTGGGAATGGGATTTGGGACTTTCAGACGGGACCATAGGCCCAAAGCTTAAAACCTCCGAAGTATCAAGAATGGATTTGATAATCCGGTGGGGAGGAAGGAGAAGACTTTCCGGCTTTCTTCCGGTTCAGTCCGTTTATTCGGATCTGTACGTAGTCGATGATTACTGGCCGGATTTTAAAACGGATCATGTTTACAAAGCGCTGGAGTGGTACTCCAGACAGGATGTGACCCTGGGGGGGTAAAAAAGAGAATACATCTTAAGGCAGCCGATCAGGCTGCCTTTTTGTAGATTAAATTATCTGAAATACACGACCGGGGAACGTAAAAATGCACAAATTTACTCTTTATTTACTTGACATTATGCATATTGTGGTTAGAAATCTATTGTGTTATTATCTTTTTAGGTAAACGTTTACTAGGAGGAATTATGAAAAGAAAAGCGACACTAGTTGATTTGGCAGAGAGAGCGGGAGTGTCTTACGTGACGGTCCATAAGGCACTAAACAACAAGCCCGGGGTCAGTGAGGAAAAAAGAAAGGAGATTTTAAAACTGGCAGAAGAACTGGAATATTCAGCGAATATTGCAGCTTCCGTGCTTAAAAGACCGGAGATTTGCATTGCGGTAGTTTTACAGGGGTTGGATACTCCGAACAGCTTCTTTTTTGAACGGATGTGGAAAGCGGTCGATGAGGTAGAGAAAGAATATTTAAATTATAAGGTCACGTTTTTAAGATTTCCGTCAGATATAACCAGCAGAAGCCAGAAAGAAATTCTTAAGGAGCTGGCTTTTAGAGATGATGTGCATGGAGTTATTATTAACTGTCTCGACCGTACGGATTTGAATGATGAGATAAATATTCTGATCAATAAGAGAATTCCGGTTGTTACGGTTAATTCTGACGCTCCTGATACCTTACGAAGTGATTTTATATCTGCTGACAATTTCAGAATTGGTAAGCTGGCAGCAGGTCTGCTGCTTTTTGGGAGCGCAGGTGTCAGCGGAAAGGTTCTGGTATTGGGAGGAAGCCGTTATGCTGAGGTACATCAGGAAAATATACGGGGGTTCAGGGAGGAGATGGAGCAGTATTCCAATATCAGCCTCAAAATTCTTTATCAGATGGATTATCCCGACCAGGAGGAACGGGTCCGTGCTTTTCTTCTGGAGAATCCTGATGCTTTAGGAGTTTACAGCAACAGCTCTACCGGAACCTATTTCATGTGCAGGGCAGCTGAAAAGCTTGGCTGGAACAGAGAAGGTAAACGAATAGGAAGTGATGCATTTAAGGAGCTGATTCCGTATTTTGAAGAAGGGGTATTAGATGCCTGTATCTGGAAAAATCCGGCAAAACAGGTCAGTGAAGCCGTAGCGGCAGTATATCACAGAATTTTAAAAAGTCCGTATACAAAGAACGAAATAGATTTAGGTATTTTAATGAAACATAATGTGCAGGATTATATTTAATTCTGTCATGTCCTTAAAGTAAACGTTTAACCATAGGAGGAGTGTCATGAAAAATAGAAAGTTATTAACAGTTCTGTCTTTCATATCCGCAGTTTCTATCCTTATGTCAGGATGCGGAAGCTTTCATAAGCCAACAGAAATGCCGGATACGGGTGACAGCAAAAAAGCGGCAAGAGCCGAAATTATTCTCAGGGCGGGCGAGACAAATCCAGCCACTCATATCATGTCCAGGGTATGGTACCGATTCGCGGATATTGTCAATGAAAAATCAAAAGGGCGGATTTATGTGGAGGTTTATCCCGCCGGACAGCTGGGAGATGAAAGAACACAGTTACAGACTTTACAGATGGGAGCGCTGGATTTCTTCCGGGTATCTACCTATACAGCCGGGGATTTTGGAGCTGAGAAATTCAATCTCTTTTCGCTTCCCTATTTGTTTACAGGCAGAGAGCACCTGTGGAAGGTGGTAAACAGCCAGATCGGCTCAGATCTTCTCAAGGATATTGATGACAATGTGGAGGGGATGGTTGGACTTAGCTATTTGGAAGAGGGAGCCAGGAATTTCTTTACCACGAAGAAGGCTGCTGCAGAACCGGAAGATTTAAAGGGAATGAAAATAAGAATTGCAGAATCTTCGATTTTGATGGATACGATCCGGTGCTTTGGTGCCAATCCAACCCCTATTTCGTACAGTGAACTGTTTACTTCCCTTCAGACCGGAGTGGTGGATGGAGCAGACCAGCCTCTTTCCGGTTACTATTCCAACTCCTTTAATGAAGTGTCGCCTTATATGGTCATGGATGGCCATACCTACGGGCTCAGTGTTATGGTCATGAGCAGAAGGACTTTTGAGAAATTAAGCGAAGAGGACAGGCAGCTGATCATGGATGCCGCTTTGGAAGCCTCTCTATATAATAAAGAGGTGGCACAGCAGGAGGACGATGAAATCATGAAAAAGCTGGAGGAAGCCAATACTCCCGTTATCCAGCCACGGGATATTACAAAATGGCAGGAGATGGTCCAGCCAGTATATGAAAAATATGGAAAAGAGTATACGGATTTGATTGATGAAATCAAGGCGATGCAATAAGGAGGAATCAGGAATGGAAAAAACCTTTAAAATATTTAACCGGATCCTGTGCTATATCTGTATGTTGCTGCTCCTGCTTGAGGTTGTGATTGTTGCGGGCGTCGCAGGTTCCAGATATGTGTTCCGTTATACACCTGCATGGGGAGAAACACTGGCTCTTCTGTTTGGTGTGTGGTTTGTTTTTCTGGGGGGAGCCTATGCAATTTCAGAGGATGTTCATTTAAAGATGACGCTGCTGGACAATCTGGTCAGTGAAAAAGTTTTATGGTATCTTGATTGGCTTGGTCTGGGGGTTACGGCAATACTTGGAGTTTCCATGTTTGTTTACGGGACTTCGCTCCTGAATATTGCCAGCAGGAATATAATGACAGGACTGGGACTTCCGTCCACTGTTTTGTATGCTGCGGTTCCTGTGGCAGGAATATGTTTTATTGTTGAAATTCTGGATAGAGGGAGGGAACTGTTATGTCAACACAGGTAATTGCAATTATCATTCTATTATCCGTATTTTTTGGTCTGATGATTTTAAGAATTCCCATAGCTTTTTCTGTAGGAATGTCCTGCTTTGCCACCTGCTGGTATCTTGATATTCCTGCTGATATAATTGCCCAGAATATGGTTAAGGGCGTCAACGGGTATTCTCTTATGGCGGTGCCATTTTTTATTCTCATGGGCGAGATTATGAGTACGGGTGGAATTGCCCGGCGTCTGGTTGATCTGGCATCCAGCCTGGTAGGCTGGATGAAGGGAGGACTGGCTATGGTAACTGTGGTTGCCTCCATGCTGTTTGGCTGTGTTTCCGGTTCATCAACGGCCTGTACGGCAACTTTGGGACCGGTCATGATTCCCATGATGGAGAAGAAGGGGTATAACAAGGAATTTGCAACTGATATTACCATGTCAAGCTCTGTCACCGGACTGCTGATCCCGCCAAGTCATAATATGGTAATATTTGCCATGGTGGCAGGCGGCGTATCCGTAGGTTCGCTATTTATGGCAGGAATCGTTCCAGGATTACTGATCGGATTTATACTTATGGCATATAGCTATATAAAGGCCAAAAAAGAAAATTACCCTACTGAAGCCGCATTTTCCGTAAAGAAGGTGGCAGTCGCATCTGCAAGAGCATTCTGGGGACTGATTACGATTATTATTGTGGTGGTCGGTGTGTGTACCGGTATTATTACGGCGACAGAATCTGCGTCAATCGCAGTTCTATGGTCAATTTTTGTCACATTTGCAATATACAGGGAGGTGCCTGTTACCGAATTGCCCAAAATGGTTTTAAGAGCAACCCGGACTCTGGCTATGATTTTAATGCTGGTTGCGACCTCATCTGCCTTTGGATGGCTTTTAGCTTATTTAAAAGTACCGCAGCTTATTACAGGCGGGATCTTCAACATATCCACAAATCCGTATGTTGTACTTTTTATTATTAATATAATCCTTGTTCTTCTGGGTATGCTCATGGATATGTCTTCGATTATACTGATAGCGACACCAATTCTTCTTCCTATCGTCACGTCAATCGGAATGAGCCCAGTTCATTTCGGGGCATTGCTGATTGTGAATCTGGGAATTGGTTTGCTGACACCACCGGTAGGCGGAACTCTGTTTATCGGATCGGCAGTTTCGGAAATCAGGTTTGAACGCCTGGCTAAAACAATGCTTCCGCTGTATGCGGTATTAGCAGCTGTGCTCATGCTGGTAACATATATACCGGAAATCAGTCTGACATTGCCTGCTTTGGTAAAATAATAAAATGGAGTGTTTAATAAAATGGAAAAATTGGTATCAGAAGCAGGTGCAGAACTGGAGCTTTTCCCTATTGAGAGTGACCGGTCACTTCCCACAGTTATTATATGTCCGGGAGGTGGATACAGTTGGCTTTCTGACAGGGAGAAAGAACCGGTTGCCACAGCGTTTAACAGCCAGGGTTTCCATGCGGCAATTTTAAATTACCATGTTAATATAGAAAATTTAGGATTTCAGCCAATGTATGATTTGGCCTGGGCTGTGAGCTGTATAAGAAATGCCGTGGGTTTTAACGTAGATAAACAAAAAATAGTTGTCTGCGGTTTTTCAGCAGGGGGACATGTAGCAGCTGAGTTGGGAGTGTATTGGGATAGCCGGGAGCTTTTTCCGGCAGGAAACTGTCAGGAGCATAAGCCGGATGGCTTAATTTTGTGCTATCCGGTTATAACAGCGGGGGAATATGCTCATAGGGAAAGCATTCGGATGCTTTCGGATGATGAAAGCGTCTGGAACTGGTTTTCTTTGGAAAAGCATGTAAGCAGCAAGGTACCGCCGTCATTTATCTGGCATACTGTCACAGATACCGATGTTCCTGTTCAGAATTCCGTGCTTTTTGCGGAGGCATTGCTGCAGTGTCATGTACCTCTGGAGCTTCATCTTTTCCCATACGGGGTCCATGGTCTCTCTCTGGCCACAAAAGAAGTGGAAGAGCCATCAAAGGGCAGGTTTGCAGATAACCATGTTGCCATATGGCTGGATCTGTGCGCAGACTGGATCAGAAACTGCTGAGGATTCTCCTCTCCTTCCTGCTTGCATAAATTAACAAGCCGTAATAGAATGGATAAGAGAAATTCAAGCGGTTTGCAAGCAGAGGAGGGAGCATGGTATGATTACAATTAAGAAAATGGCGGAATTACTAGGTACCAGCACGACCACCGTTTCCAATGTCATACATGGAAAGCCGGGGGAAGTATCGCCTGTTATGGTGGAAAAGGTGAAAAAGCTGATTGAAGAGTATGACTATGTTCCAAACAGGAATGCCAGGAATCTGGCCAGAAACCGGTCCGGAATTATCGGACTGGCAATGAAAGCCAGTGAAAATAAGTACGATAACTTTGTAAAAGATCCCTTTGCAGGGGAACTGATCGGTGCAGTGGAACGGTTTGTACGGGCAAAGGGATATTTCACCATGCTTTATGTTTCCAGCGATATAGAAGAAATCATAAGCTCAGTTTCCAGCTGGAACGTGGATGGTCTGATTCTTCTTGGAATGCAGAAGGAGGATGGGAAACTGCTGAATCAAAAGATGAAAAAGCCTATGGTTTTTGTGGATGCTTATTTTGAGGACGCTTCTTTTGAATACGTAAATGTGGGAATTGATGACAGGAAAGGCGGCAGGGAGATTACGGAATATCTCATACAGTCCGGCCACCAAAAAATCGCATTTCTGGCGGATAACTGTATGGGAGTAGACTATCAGAGGTTTATGGGATACCGGGATGCGCTGACCAGTGCAGGTCTGCCATGGAAGGAAGACAACTTTATCAGGCTGAAACCAAGCGGTGCTGATTTGTCTCTTATTTTATCCCAGGCTTATGAGCGGGTTGGGGACTTTACCGCGTTTATCTGTGCATCTGATTATTATGCAGCTTATATTTTAAATGATTTAAAGGATCGGGGTATGAAGATCCCCCAAGAGCTTTCCATAGTGGGATTTGATGATAATGTGTGCAGCCGTCTGGTAAGACCTGCACTGACGACAGTTCACCAGGACGTAACGGAAAAAAGCCGGATTACTGTGGAAAAGCTGTTTCATATAATTAATGAAGAGAATTACGGAGCAAATTTTGAACAGCTTCCAGTCTTTATTGTAGAGCGTTCTTCCGTGAGAAAAATGTAAGGTTTCCTGCAAAGGGAGCCTTTTTTACTTTATAGGAAATTGCGCAAATAGTTAAAATAGTGCAGTTTTTTTGTGGTAACACGTTTATTATGAGATATTATGGATGAAGAAGAGATGGTGAGAATAATTCTTGATAAGAGTGAAATGTTTTGATAACAAATAGACTTAGACATTGCAATACCCTATAATAAACATGTCCTGAACTCAACTATGTAACAGTTTCATCTAAGGAATTGATATGTCAACTGTTTTCAACAGAAAGTCGAGATTTTTAAAATAAGGTGTCTAAATATCTTATAGAATACGGCTGAAAATTCAAGTGACGCTCATACAACAAAGGAGGAATTATGGAATTACGTCAATTGGAATATTTTATTGTGACTTGTAATAAAGGGAGTTTTAATAAGGCTGCAGAGTGTTTGTATACAACACAACCAAATGTAAGTAAGGTTATCGGTAATTTAGAAAAAGAACTTGGTCAGAAGCTGTTCGTCAGAAATAGCCGGGGGTTGGAGCTAACACCCTATGGAAGAACAATTCAGGAATATGCCAGAAATATTCTTCAAAATGTAGATATGATAAACATGGGTAAAGTACAGACAAAAGAGGTTCATTTTGCCGTTTCAACATACCCCAGCAATATGATATCCAGATATATAGCGGATTTTTATCAGGAAATGGGATTAAATCATGCCATTGAACATTTAATTGGAAATGTGGAAGAAATTTGTGACAACGTGTCCAAAGGATTAACTGAAATAGGGATCTTATATATTGCAAAGAAACAGCTAAAACCATTTTTGCATATTTTATCACACAAAAAGCTCAAATACACAGAGCTGACTCTAAAGGAATTGTGTTTGTATGCTGGAAAGCATCATCCAAAATATGATTCAGACAGGATACAATTCTCTGAATTGTTCAATCTGAAATATGTTGGTGGTATTCGGGATTATTTTTCCATGGAACATCATCTAAACAGAATCAGCCTTGGTGCTATAAGTACAAACAAATTGAATTATGTTTTCTATACAAATAGTCACCAATCTGTAATCAGCATGATTGAGAACACGGATGCTGTAAGCATTGGTGTTGATTTTATATATGAAGATTATCGTATTCCAGCCATAAAACCTTTAAGAATTGAGGGGTGTGAAGTGATTCTTTCTTTTGGTTATGTGCAGCGAGAGGATGACGAAATGAGTTCTCAGGCAAAGCTGTTCTTAGAAAAACTTATAAAAATGCTATAACAATTTGGAATAGGTATGTCCTCCTAAAACGGAAGTGGTTAGATTAAACTAACTGTGATAAAGTTGCTACGTACATCATACAAGGAGGAAAGTTATGAAAAAAAGTGTAATAAGTTTGTTATTTGCAGGTACATTGTGTATCTCAATGCTTGCGGGGTGTGGAAAATCCAACGATTCTGTAAGTACAGGTAGTGCTGAAGAATCGACTAAAGTATCGTCTGAAGATTCTACTAAAGAGGAACTGGTATTTGTAAATTTTAGAGATATCCGTGATTTAAATCCACACCTTTTTGGTGGGGAAATGTATGCACAAGAATTAATTTTTGAAACACTGATAGCTATGAATGATGAAGGTGGTTTTGAAGGTTGTCTGGCAGATTCATGGGAAATTAGTGAGGATGGTAAGGTTTATACGTTCCACATTCGCCCTGAGGTTCATTTTACAGATGGTCTTCTCTGTGATGCTAATGCGATTAAAGCTAATTTTGATGCAATTATTGATAATAAGAGCCGTCACGTATGGACATGGATGAATTTCATGGTGGGAGTATCTGCGCCGGATGCTGATACTTTTGTTATTGAATTGACAGAACCATATTATCCATTGCTGACTGAATTGGCTGTAACCAGACCATTTGCAATTATATCACCAAACTGCATGAAAGATGGGAAAACGAAAGATGGTGTAAATGGTTTTATTGGAACAGGTCCATATGTACTGGCAGATTTTGTTACCGACGAATATGCCACATTTGAAGTAAATAAAACATACTGGGATGAAAAACCGGAAATCAAAAAGATTACCGCAAAAGTAATCGAAGATAATCAAACAAGGCTTCTGGCTCTTGAAAAAGGTGAAATAGACATTATTTATGGAAAAAATATGATTGATGCTGATGCAGTCTTAAAATTCCAGAAAAATGATAAATTCAAAGTAGAACTTTCCAACCCTGCTTCAACACGTATGCTGCTACTGAATACAACAGATGAAATCTTAAGTGATTTGACAGTACGCCAGGCATTGCAGCATACTGTGAATAAAGCAGCGATTTCGAAAGGTGTCTTCTATGATATTGAACAACCGGCAGATACCCTTTATGCACCCACAATGCCATACTGTGATGTAAAACTGGAACCTTATAAATATGATGTGGAAGTTGCGGCTTCCCTGCTGGACCAGGCAGGCTGGATCCTGGGAGAGGATGGCGTTCGAAAAAAAGATGGTAAGAACATGGAATTAGAACTTCTCTATAATGCAGATAGCGTAACAGAAAAAACAATTTCGGAATTTCTCCAGTCAGAATTAGAAACATTAGGAGTTACTCTTAATATTACTGGACAGGAAGAACAGTCCTACCGAGACAATATGAAAGCCGGAAATTTTGACATTGTATTTAATATTGCATGGGGAACACCTTATGACCCACAGTCTTCGTTAGCCGCTATGAGAGAACCCTGCTATGGTGATTATGCTGCACAGCAGGGATTAGACAATAAGGCAGAGATCGACCAGGCAATTACAAAAGTCCTGACAACAACGACAGAGGAAGAAAGACAGGAGTTATATAATTACATTCTTACAAGTTTCCATGATGCAGCTGTATATATCCCATTGACGTATGAATGTAACAAAACTATTTACCGTTCAGATTTGAAAGGCGTTCATTTCCCAGTATCTCAATATATTATTCCATTCTGGGATATGTCATTTTAAAGAAATAAAGTGGGTGGGGTCGTTTTGATTTAGAAACGGCCCCATTATTATGAAAATTTCAGAAAGGAAACACTATGAAATATTATGTGATAAAACGTGTATTAGCAACAATTCCCCTTCTGCTGGTCATTTCCTTTGTATGTTTTGTGTTCATTAATTTAATTCCCTCTGATCCTGCGGAGGTTGCACTGAGAGTTCGGCAAATTCCGGTTGTTACAGAGGAGATGATTGCAGAGGTAAGTCATCAGCTGGGACTGGATCAGCCGTTTTTTATCCGATATTTAAACTGGATTATAAACTGTCTGAAAGGCGATTTTGGAATCAGTTATGTCAATCCTGCTAGAACCGTGGCTGGTGAATTAATACGGTGTCTTCCTGCAACTCTGACGCTTGCAGGTTTTTCTTTTATTCTTGTTATCATCTTAAGTATACCCATTGGTGTATTGTGCGCCATTTATAAGGATAGTGTATTTGACCGGATAATGAGAGGACTTATTTTTATCTCTACAGCTATGCCGTCGTATTGGATTGGACTGCTGCTAATCTGGTTCGTCTCCATTAAACTGGATTTGCTTCCAACTAGCGGCAACGGTTCATGGAGGCACATTATTCTTCCGTCATTTACGGTTTCATTAAGTTACATTTCTACTTACATACGATTAATAAGAAATAATATGTTGGAAAATATGAAAAAGGATTATGTTCTATACGCAAATGTCAGAGGTCTGCCACAGAAAAAAATTCTGCTTGGTCATATTTTAAGAAATTCCATGCATACCTGTTTTGTCGCCATCGGAATGAGCATTCCACAGCTCATTTCCGGAACGATTGTTGTCGAAAATGTTTTTGCATGGCCAGGTCTTGGAACCCTTTGCATCAGCTCTATTTTTAACCGGGATTATCCGATCATTCAGGCTTATGTGCTGTTGATTGGTGTACTATTTGTCTTATTTAACCTTTTATTTGATGTTCTTCAGACAGTTGCTGACCCAAGAATGCGGAAGGAGACAAATTGATGTTAAGAAAATTCATGAAAAATAAAATGGCCGTTGCGACCGCATCATTTATTATTTTGATAGCTTTACTGGGAATTATGGCACCAGTAATCGCCCCCCATAACCCATATAAAAACGATATTTTGAATAAATATGCTTCTTTTAGCATGGAATATCCCTTTGGAACTGACCACGTGGGAAGATGCATTCTTTCCCGATTGTTATATGGTATTCGTCCAACATTAGGACTGGCGGTATTAACGATGATAGGGACCATTGGAATTGGAACGCTGATGGGTGTGGTTGCCGGTTATTTCAGGGGGATTATTGGAGAAATCATTATGCGTGTAGTGGATGTCATGCTGTCCTTTCCCAGCCAGATCATGGTATTTGCGGTAGTAGCTCTTCTTGGTATTAGTGTACAGAATGTAATTATGGCTAATGTACTAATTAAATGGGCCTGGTATGCGAGAATGATTCACACCGGAGTTCTGCAGTATAGAAATGCCAATTTTGTACAGTTTTCAAGATGTATCGGTACATCTAAAAGATTTATTCTCCTCCGTCATATGGTTCCCTCTATTGCTGCAGACCTGGCTGTTTTGTCCTCTCTGGATGTTGGCTGGGCCATTATAAATATTTCGACTCTTTCTTTCCTGGGGTTGGGTGTTCAGGCACCAACACCGGAATGGGGCGCCATGCTCAGTGATGCAAAAACCGTATTGACGACAAACCCTGTGCAGATGATTATTCCAGGAGTTGCCATTGTTGTTCTGGTATCAGCTTTCAATCTGATGGGCGATGCCTTAAGAGATGTGCTTGATCCAAAGGAGGTAGAATAATGGAACCAGTACTTCAGGTAAAAAAATTGGGCGTACAGCTAAAGAATAAAAAAGAACTGCGTACTATTGTAGAAAATGTGGATTTTTCTGTCTGTCAGGGAGAATGCCTGGGCATTCTGGGCGAATCTGGAAGTGGAAAAAGCATGACGGTTAAAGCTATTTTAGGGCTCCTTGAAAATAATTTTTTTATCAACGGAAGTGCCCTGTTTGAGGGAAAAAATCTCATTGGTGAAAATAAAGAGGTTCTTCGAAGCCTGCGTGGAAGCAGGGCGACGATGGTTTTACAAAATCCCATGGTCTGCTTTGACCCTTTATATCGGATTTACAAACAGATGGAAGAAACATTTTTAGTGCATACCAACTGGAGTAAAAAGGAAATCAAAGAGAAGTCTCTTGCTATAGTTGAACAGATGAAAATAGAAAATGGCGAGGAAGTACTAAATAAATATCCCCACCAGTTATCTGGCGGTATGCTTCAAAGAATAATGATAGGTATTGCAATTGCATTGAAGCCAAAACTTCTGATTGCTGATGAACCTACAACTGCCATTGATGCAATCACACAGGTGGAGATTTTGGAAGAGTTTGGAAACATAAAAAATAATCATCAGACAGCAATGATCTTTATCTCCCATGATCTGGGTGCGATTTCCCAGGTTGCAGATCGTATTCTGGTGATGAATCAGGGAAAAATTGTTGACGAGGGAAATTTGGAGCATATTCTTTATCACTCAACGGATACTTATACCAGATTACTGGTAGAAAAACGAAGTGCTATGATGAAACGATACCATACGTGTGTCTACGGAAAGGATGGGGCCCGTGTTTGAATTAAGAAATGTGTGCGTGAGCTTTTGCAGTGAAAAACAAGATAAGATATTTTCTAAGTCCAGAAATCAGGTTTTAAGGGACGTGTCTTTAGATATAAAAAAAGGAACCTGCCTTGGTATTTTAGGCGAGTCAGGAAGTGGAAAATCAACACTTGGACGAGTACTTTCCGGTATGTTAAAACCAGATTCTGGAAGTGTCCGTTTAAACAAAATGGAAATCTATGGTACACAGGGGGGAATTAAGGAACTGCAAAAACGCATAAGTATCGTTTTTCAGGATTATACAACCTCTGCAAACCCCAGATTTCATGTGCGGGATATTATTTATGAGGGCCTTGCTGCACAAGAGCGAAAAGAAAACACGAAATTAGAGAGACATAGCGCATGTATTGAACTTTTAGAACTGGTAGGGCTTGATGAAACCTATATGGAGCGTTACCCTCATGAGTTGTCCGGGGGGCAGCTTCAGCGTGTCTGTATTGCCAGAGCCATTGCCTGCAATCCGGAAATAATACTGTTTGATGAGGCAATCTCATCACTGGATGCCCATACGCAGGTACAGGTAATGGACTTACTCCAGGATTTAAAAGACAGATTTCAACTGACCTATGTTTTTATTACCCATGATTTAACAAGTGTTACCTATTTTTGTGATGAAGTGTTATTCCTTTATAAAGGAAAAATCACCGAACATAAACGAGTGTCTGATGTAGCCACAACAAAAGACCCCTATGCAAAAAAACTGCTGAGCAGTGTTATTGATTTTAATATAAGTAAGCCATTGGAGACACCCATATGAAGGAAACAAGAGATTTAACACAAGGTAAGATAATGACCCAGCTGTTACTATTTGCGATTCCGCTGTTTGGCAGCAGTCTGATACAACAACTTTATAATACAGTTGATTTAATGTTTGTGGGTAAGATGCTTGGAAAAGAAGCCGCGGCAGCGGTTGGTGCCAGCAGTCTGATGGTAACTTTACTTCTTGGACTGTTTACGGGATTAAGTGTTGGCACCAATGTGGTTACAGCAAAAGCTTTTGGTGCAAAAAAGAAAAATGTACTTAGTCACATTATTCATACAACAGCAGGTATCTCCCTGATTGGCAGTTTGGGGCTGCTGGTTATTGGCTGGTTTCTTGCACCAATGTTTTTACAATGGATGAATACACCCAAGGAAATACTTAAGTTGGCTGTTCTTTATATACGTACTTATTTTTTGAGCCTTCCGTTTATCATCTGTTACAATATGGGAGCCGGAGTTTTGCGTGCCATGGGTGACTCCAAAACACCAATGGTTTATCAGTTAATCGGAGGTGTTGTCAATGTTATTGGAAATGCCTTCTTTATAGTTGTGATGGACATGGGGGTAGGTGGTATAGCCCTGTCTACTTTGTTTTCACAGGGAATACCTGCGGTTCTGGTTGTTCGGCAAATGTGTATGGCGGATGAATTTTACCGGTTGAAATGGAATAAAATCCGATGTGAACTTCCCATTGTTAAGGAGGTTTTGACCATAGGAATACCAGCAGCAGTACAGGCTATGGTGATTACACTGTCTAATCTGATTGTGCAATCTCAAATTAATAGTCTGGGCGTAGAGAGCATCGCAGCTTTTACCGCTTATTTTAAAATTGAAAACTTTATTTATCTCCCAATTTTGGCTTTAGGACAAGCTATATCAACATTTGTTGGGCAAAATGTTGGAGCCGGCAAACTGTCGAGGGTGAAAAAGGGGATACGTTACACGTTACTTTTTGGTGTTGGTATGACAATATTAATAAGTGCCGGGATTCTAGGCGCTGCTAAACCGATATATGGCCTTTTTGCAAATGAAGGAAATGTAATTAAACTGGGGATAGCCATTGCTAAAGTGACTTTTCCTTTTTATTTTCTCTATGTATTTTTGGAAGTATTCGCCTCCTCGTTGCGAGGTACTGGGAAATCCATTCCGCCTATGGTCATTATTCTATTCAATATGTGTGGTGTCAGAATGGTGCTGCTAATAATGATTATGCAACAGTTTCATAGTGCAACAGCTGTCGCTTTAATATATCCTGTAACATGGGGAACTACAGGTTTATGTCTTTATTTATATACCAGGAGATGTATTTAATGTTATCCATACTATGTAGAACATTTAGCTAATTCAGATAATCATTTTGATTTATGTAAACAGCCCTTGTTTTGAATTCACTTTAAAGCTTCCTATCTTTTAACAAAATAAAAAGCTGCAAAAAGGACTCTCCTGATTTCACTCTTTCATGAAGGAAATCAGGGGAGTTGAAGTGTGGAAGACACTTTTTTATAATATAAATAACTTGAAAAAACTCTTGTTATATCATCCATAAAGTGCTAATATACTATGTATAGAGAACTTATGCGCATAAGTTACAATATAATTATTAAAATATCACATATTAACAGCATATTTAATAATGGAGGGCGTATTATGAAGAAATACTTATGGGTTATGGCGATGGCAGGAGCAGCGGCGGTTATGTCACTTGCAGGCTGCGGGAAGAGTACACAGTCAGATGGAACTGTGACATCGGCTGCCAGCAGCGAACCGGCAGAAAGCAAGGGAGACAGCCAGGCAAAGTCCGGCGGGCAGGCGATTCGGATTGTTAACGGAAAGATCGAAATTGATGAACCGTTAAAGGCTTTCGCTAAAAAGTATCAGGAAAAGACCGGTCAGGAGGTTGTGATTGAGTCTCTTGGAGGCGGAGTTGACATCAATGGCACCATGAAGGGATATTTAGCTGCTGGCAATATGCCGGATTTATTCGTATTCGGGGGCGAAGGGGATTATCAGACCTGGAAGGATTATATGGCTGATTTAAGCGGTGAAGAGTGGACCTCCAAAACAGAATTCGGTTTTAAATCAGAGGACGGGAAAACGGTAGGATTTCCCTATGCAGTAGAAGGCTATGGTATTACATACAATAAGGATGTTCTTGAGAAAGCAGGGGTAGATCCCGCTTCTCTCACAAGCTATGACGCGTTTAAAAAGGCCATTGAGACTATTGACCAGAAGAAGGGAGAGCTGGGGCTGACGGCTGTATGCTCAGTTGCGGCTGAATCCGGACAGATGTACTGGTCAACAGGAAACCATCTTTTCGGCTACTATTTATCAGGCGGCTTAAAGAGAGGAGATACCACTTATATTGATCAGTTAAAATCAGGAAAGACAGATACAGAGCGTCTGGGACAGTTTGCGGATTTTATGAAGCTTCTGTTTGATTATTCAGATAAGAATACTCTGATATCCGGAACCTATGATGACCAGCTGGCTTTGTGGGCACAGGGAAAGACCGCGTTCATCACTCAGGGAAACTGGATTGATCCTTCTCTTCCTGATTACGATGTGAAGTTTGGATGTGGAATCGCTCCTCTGGCTTTTACAAAGGAAGAGATGAAGGGAGTTCTTGCAGACTGTCCATCCTGGTGGGCTGTTTATAACAAAGGTACCAATATTGATGCATGCAAGGCATTTTTAAAAGAGCTTGCTCTGTCTGACGAAGGGCAGGAGTGCCTGGTAAGTGACTGCGGAATGATTTCTCCATATACCTCCTGTAAGGTCAGCCCCAAGACACCTTTGGCCATGAGCTTAAAAACTTATGTGGATGCAGGCAACACCTATTCCTGGGAATGGACGAAGATGCCGGAAGGAATCTCCATGAATGCCACTGGTGCTGTGTTTGAACTGTATGCAAAAGGTGAGATTGACAAGGACGGATTTGTGAATATGATGCAGACAGCCATTGCAGACTATGTGAAAAAATAACTGGGAAGGGCGGCTAAACAGCCGCCCGTATCCATATGGAAACGTTAAGGCAGAGATAAAGGAGAAAGCGTATGGATGGAAAAGCAAAAACGATAAGTTCAATTCTGCCGGCAGCTGTGGGTGCTGTAATGGTTTGCTGCGGGCTGTATTCAGATTTTTACAACAGAGAATTTTGGGGAAGGGGCCCATTGCTTGCAGGGGGACTGATACTGGTCATTGTCAGTTTATATCTGTTACCGGGAAGGAAACACCGGGCGATTGTAAACGGCTTGTTTCTGCTGCCCCTTACAGGAGCTTTCTTCATAACTGTCCTTATCCCTTTTCTGTTCGGTATTTTTTATTCGTTTACAGACTGGAACGGTATTCGCTTTACCCAGTTTGTAGGGCTTAAGAATTATGCGCAGATGTTTCATGCCCCGGATTATTTATATTCGCTGCTTATTACATTCTTATTTACGGTCTTTAACATGGTTTTAGTTAATTTTGCAGCATTCTTTCTTGCTCTTTTATGTACCTCTGAGGTAAAAGGAAGAAATTTCTACAGAGCCTCATTCTTTCTCCCTAATTTAATCGGGGGCATTGTCCTTGGTTATGTCTGGCAGTTTATATTTAATAAAGTATTTACAAGCCTGATTGCGGGAAGTGTTTCCATGCTGACGAATCCCAATCTGGCATTTTTTGCAATTCTCATTGTCAGCACATGGCAGTATGCAGGGTATATTATGATGATCTATGTCACCGGACTCCAGGGAGTTCCAAGAGACATTCTAGAAGCATCGGCTGTTGACGGGGCAGGGGCGTTAAAGACGCTCATACACATCAAACTGCCCATGATTGCCAATACCTTTACGGTGTGTATTTTTCTCACTCTTGTTAATTCCTTTAAGCAGTTTGATTTAAATTATGCCATTACAAACGGCGCGCCCAGCCGTATTCTGGGAGCGAAGGCTGTGGCCTCCACCGAATTCCTGGCTCTTAATATTTATAATACGGCAATTGCCAGAAACAGATATGCGGAGGGGCAGACAAAAGCGGTGGTGTTCTTCCTTATTCTGGCGGCGGTATCTCTGACACAGGTATCTATCAGTAAGAAAAGGGAGGTGGAATTATGAGAGAGAATCATGGGCGGAACAGGATTACATGGGACGCAAGGCAGTCGAAACGGCTTATTCCCGAGCTGATTGGTTTGATACTGTCTCTCTTCGTGCTTTCTCCCTTTGTCCTGGTAATATTTAATGCAGCAAAAAAAAGTGCTGATATTGTGATCAGTCCCATTGCACCTCCGTCTGACTGGAGTCAGCTTCTGGTCAATTTGAAAAATGTAATCGGCAATCAGAATTTCAGCTATTGGAGATCCTTTGGAAGTTCCTTGTACATAACCGCAGTCAGCCTGGTTCTGCTGACCTTATTTTCCAGTATGGCGGCATGGGTGCTGGTTCGGAATAAGACAAAATGGTCACAGGTGATTTTTATGATGTTTGTGGCCTCCATGGTCATCCCGTTTCAGGTGGTGATGCTGCCCCTTCTGTCTACGTTTCGTAAGGTGTCCGAATTTACCGGGATTCCCCTGTTAAGCAGTTACACAGGAATCATTACCGCTTATCTGGGATTTGGAGGATCCTTATCCGTGTTTATTCTTCATGGGTTTATAAAGGGAATTCCAAAGGAACTGGAAGAAGCGGCATGGATTGATGGCTGCAGTCCTGAGAATACATTCTTTCAGATCGTATTTCCGCTGTTAAAGCCTGTGCAGATGACGGTGCTGATTCTCAACGGAATCTGGATCTGGAATGATTATCTTCTTCCGTCTCTGATGCTGGGGCTGAATGGAAGAATTAAAACCCTGCCTGTTGCAGTAAGCAGCTTTGTAGGTTCCTATGTCAAGCAGTGGGATTTAATCCTGGCGGCAGCATTTCTGGCCATGATTCCTATTGTTATTCTGTTTTTATGCGCCCAGAGGCAGATCATACAGGGAATGGTAGAAGGGGCAATCAAATAATGAAAAGGAGCCTGCTATGGAACGGAAATGGTGGAAAGAAGCAGTGGTATATCAGATCTATCCCAGAAGCTTTAAAGACAGCAACGGAGATGGAATCGGAGACTTAAACGGGATCAGAGAGAAGCTTCATTATTTAAAACTGTTGGGAATTGATGTGATCTGGCTTTCACCCATTTATCAATCCCCTAATGATGATAATGGATATGATATCAGTGATTACAAAATGATTATGGATGAGTTCGGAAACATGAAAGATTTTGATGATCTTTTAAAAGAGGCCCATGAAATCGGTATCCGTATTATTATGGATCTGGTGGTGAATCACACCTCGGATGAGCATCCATGGTTTTTGGAGAGCCGGAAAAGCAGGGAGAATCCTTACCGGGATTACTATATCTGGAGAGAGGGAAAAGGAGAGGGAGTTCCGCCCAATAACTGGGGAGCCTGCTTTGGCGGCTCTGCATGGAAACTGGATGAGAATACCGGTATGTATTACCTTCATTTGTTTTCTTCTAAGCAGCCGGACTTAAACTGGGAAAATGAGACTGTCCGAAGGGAAGTCTTTGAGATGATGGACTGGTGGTGCAGGAAAGGAATCGATGGTTTCCGCATGGATGTGATCAGTATGATATCCAAGAATCAGGCATTTCCGGACGGGGAAGTGAAGGAAGGACTTTATGGCGATTTCTCGCCTTATGCAGTTCATGGACCTATGGTTCATACTTATTTAAAGGAAATGAATGAAAAGGTTTTGTCAAAATATGATTTAATGACGGTAGGTGAGACTGCAGGAGTTACTGTAGAGGAAGCAAGAAAATATGCGGGAGCAGAGGAACATGAGTTAAACATGGTGTTTCATTTTGAGCATGTGGAGGGAGACGGAGAACTGCTAAAGTGGACGGATAAAAAGCCTGATCTGCTGCGGTTGAAAAAGATTTTTTCCAGATGGCAGGAGGAGCTGGGAGAAGAAGCCTGGAACAGTTTATACTGGGATAATCATGACCAGCCAAGAGCTGTATCCCGTTTTGGTGATGACAGCAGCCGTTACAGAGAGGTTTCCGCCAAGATGCTGGCAACCTGCCTCCATATGATGAGGGGAACTCCTTATATCTATCAGGGAGAAGAACTGGGAATGACTAATTTCCCATTTACAGAATTAACCCAGTTTAAGGATATTGAAAGTCTGAATGCCTATGGGGAACTAACCGGGAAAGGGCTGGTCAGCCATGAAAAGATGATGAGCTATTTACGGTGCAAAAGCAGGGATCATGCAAGAACTCCCATGCAGTGGGACGATGGACCGTCTGCCGGATTTACCGTTTCAGTTCCCTGGATATCGGTCAATCCCAATTATACTGAAATCAATGCAAAAAAGGAACTGGCTGATGAGAATTCCGTATTTCATTATTACAGGAAGCTGATACAGCTGAGAAAAAAATATGAAATAATTGTATATGGAAGCTATCAGCTGATTATGAAAGAGGATACCAGGGTATTTGCTTACATCCGCAGTCTGCAGAGTGAGAGGCTGCTTGTGCTTTGTAATTTTTCTGATGAGGAAATAGCCGTATCCTTACCGGAAGAATTTTTAAGAGAGGATGCGAAGTGCCTCATTCATAACTACGATGATCCTTCGTCAGAAAGGCGGGGCAGACTGCTTCCTTATGAGGCGGCAGCCTATTATCTGGGGAAGTAAAAAAACTGAATGGAGAACTATGAAATGAATAAACTATGGTGGCATGATAAGGTGGCCTATCAGATCTATCCGAAAAGTTTTTGTGATACCAATGGAGACGGAATCGGAGACTTAAGAGGCGTGATTTCAAAGCTCGATTATTTAAAGGAGCTTGGAATTGATATCATATGGCTTTCCCCCATATATCAGTCTCCCTTTGCAGATCAGGGATATGATATATCTGATTATTATAAAACCGATCCCAGATTCGGCACGATGGAGGATTTAACAGTACTGATTGCCGAGGCGAAGAAAAGGAATCTTTCTATTTTACTTGATCTGGTGGTGAACCATTGTTCCGATGAGCATGAATGGTTTCAGAAGGCGCTTAAGGATCCGGAAGGGGAGTATGGGAAGTATTTTTATATCAGGGAAGGAAGAGATGGGAAAGAGCCAACCAATATCCGGTCTTACTTTGGAGGAAGTGCATGGGAACGGATCGGAGATACCAACCTGTATTACCTGCATCTTTTTCATAAAAAGCAGCCGGATCTAAACTGGGAGAATCCGGTCGTCCGGGGAGCAATCTATGATATGATCAACTGGTGGCTTGAAAAAGGGATTGCTGGATTTCGGATTGATGCCATCATGAATATTAAAAAGGCACTTCCTTTTCACGATTATGAACCGGACCGGGAAGACGGACTGGCAGACTGCAGGATGATGTTAAAAGAGAATGAAGGAGTTATGGATTTTTTAAAGGAGATGCGGGATGCCACCTTTAAAAAATATAACGCGTTTACCGTTGGAGAAGTATTTAATGAAAAGAAAGAAGAACTGATTGATTTTATAGGGGAAGACGGGTGTTTTTCATCCATCTTTGATTTTAGCCAGACTGTGTTCGGGGCCAGTGAAAAAGGCTGGTATGATAATCAGCCTGTTACGCCGGATGATTACAGAAAATGCTGTTTTGACAGCCAGAAGAGGGCGGAAGGAATTGGTTTTCTTTCTAATATCATTGAAAATCACGATGAACCCAGGGGCGTAAGCAGATATATTCCGGAGGGAGAATGTTCCGATACGGCAAAGAAGATGCTTGCAACCCTTTATTTTCTTTTGAAAGGAATTCCATTCATTTATCAGGGGCAGGAAATAGGTATGGAAAACGTTCCCTTTGACAGCATTGACCAGTTTGATGATGTTTCCACTTTGGAGGAATACCGGGTGGCACTGAGGAACGGTCTGTCCGAAGAACAGGCTTTTGAAGCTGTTAAACGTTACAGCCGGGATAATGCCAGGGTACCCTTCCAGTGGGATGACAGTGAAAACGCCGGGTTTACAAAAGGAACTCCCTGGCTTATGGTCAGTCCGGAATATCATACCATTCATTTACAGCGCCAGTCTGCAGATCCTGACTCCGTTTTCTGCTATTATAAAAAGCTGATTGCATTAAGAAAGACGGAAGGATACAGGGATACCTTTGTATACGGTCAGTTTACACCTGCTTATACAGAAAAAGAAAGGGTAATGGCTTATTATAGAACGGGAAATAATCAAAGAATTCTGGTTATTGGAAACTTTAAAATGGATGAGCAGGAGATCGAGCTGGAAAAGCCATATAAAAACATTCTGCTTCACAATTACCATACGGCCGGGGGAAGTGGAACCAGGCTTTTATTAAAGGGATATGAGGTTCTTGTGCTGGAGTTTTAATTGGAACGATTGTCCATGGAATCGTTGACATTGGTTCTATGTAGGAATATAATGAAGTCAGGGGTATATACGTTGGTATATGCCCTTTCGTTTATTATGACATAGGAGGAAAATGTTATGGGTGATAAAAAATCAGATGATCTTCATTGTCCCTGCTGCAAACGGCATTGTCCGTTAAATGATCCTCACTGCAGTAAAGGAAAGGTCTATGCGAAATCAATAAAGAGCAAAGAAGCTGCAATTAAACAGCAAAAGGAAACGTACGCACCGTTTTACAACAGAATTCTTCTTTCTTATAAAATAGGATTTGACCGCCTGTTTGGCCAGAAGGAGCATGGGCCTGGCGGGAAGAAAATCAGAGTACTTGTAATGGGAGCATTGTTTCTGGCAGGTCAGAAGACTGTGATGGAACTGGAAGCAGATACAGGCATTCATGGTGATAAGCTGAAGGAATGTCTGGAAAAGCTTGAAAAAAAAGAATATCTGATAAAAAAGAAAGACCCGGAGGGGGTACAACAGTATTCCCTGTCAGAAAAAGGATTAAAAGCGGCAGAAGAATCTATAAAAGAAGGAGACAGGGAAGTTCTGTCCCGATTAACCGAAGAGGAGAGAACCCAGCTGGAGGGGCTTTTGAAGAAATTATTACCATAGGGATTACTTGTTTTCATGAGAAAAAGGAGATAAATTGATAGCTGCCAGAATTGTGGAATTTTGTCAGTATATTAACGTTGCTTTTTTATTATTATGTGATACAATGCAACAAGAATCATGAAGTTTGCGGGAAAGGAAAAGCACCTGCAGCAGGAGGTATTACATTGGAGATCAGGAAGAAACGATCAGGGATAATCCGCCTGGTACTGGCATGCCTGTTTTGTGTGGCAGTACTGGTTACACAACTGAATACTGTTGAGGTGGGAAAGTGGATCGGACACTCTGGTTTTTTCCCGGCAGGTACTATTTCCAGTGATAACCTGTACCATAAAAAATATGATGGTATGATTGAACCAAAAGATGTACTGGAAGAGGATACTGTGGGGGATGTATTATTAAACGCCACAAGCCGTTCATCTTTTAAAAACTTAGTTATTAATTATATATGTTTAAAGACATTTTTCTTGATAATTCCTTTTGCTTTATGGCCGCTTCGCGCCGTTCTTTTGCAGGAGGGATTTATAAGCCGAATGTTTGTGATACGATACATTCATAATTCGGACGGAGAGAAAGAAGCAGCAGGCAGACTATGGCAGATTGAAAATTAAATAGAAAATGAGGAAAAACTATGAAGCCAGGAAAGAAAATGCTTGCTGCGATATTTTTGATCATTGCAGCGTTTGTTTATGTTGCAGTATTTGGTGCGGGAGAAAGTATTAAGGGAATCTTTGATATGCGGTTTGGAATTGATATCCGGGGAGGCGTAGAAGCTATTTTTGAGCCTCAGAACTTAGACCGCAAGCCTGCTGCGCAGGAGCTTGAGTCGGCAAGAGAAGTAATCGAGAGCCGTATGGACAGCCAGAACATAACGGACCGTGAAGTGACTGTGGACAAGGATGCAGGTTATATCATCGTGCAGTTCCCGTGGAAATCAGGAGAAACAGATTTTAATCCCGAAGATGCGATATCAGAATTAGGTGAGATGGCTGAGCTGACCTTCAAAGATCCGGATGGAGCCGTTTTAATTCAGGGTAAGGATGTAGAGAAAGCCAGTCCGCAGACAAATACATCCAATGGAATCAAGACATATGTAGTAGCCCTCAGCTTTAACAGCAATGGTTCAAAGCTGTTTGAAGATGCTACGGGAAAACTCATCGGTAAGAGAATGGGAATTTATATGGATAATAATCTGATATCCAATCCTACGGTGCAGAATCAGATATCAGGAGGCCAGGCGGTAATCACCGGTATGAAGACCTATGAGGAAGCAAAGGCTCTGGCCGAGAAAATCAATGCCGGTGCACTTCCCTTCTCTTTAAAAACAACCAACTTCTCTACCATTAGCCCATCACTTGGAAACAATGCCCTGACAATCATGGTATATGCCGGAATAGCTGCATTTTTCGTAATCTGTCTGTTTATGATTGTGTTTTACCGCATGCCTGGAGTAGTTGCATGTATTACGCTGCTTCTGCAAATGGTGATTCAGATGCTGGCAGTCTCTGTACCCCAGTACACTCTGACTCTTCCGGGAATTGCAGGAATTATCCTGACTCTCGGTATGGCAGTGGATACTAATATTATTATTTCAGAACGTATTTCAGATGAACTGAAGAAGGGATCCTCTGTAAAAGGAGCTGTCATTTCCGGTTATAAAAACGCTTTTTCATCTGTACTGGATGGAAATGTGACGACTGCAATCGTAGCAGTGATTTTAATGATCTTTGGATCAGGAACTATGTTGAGCTTTGGTTATACCCTGCTGGTTGGAATGGTCGTAAATCTTCTGATTGGAGTTTCCGTATCCAGGCAGCTGATTCTGTCATTAATTCAGTCTGATTTCTGGAGAAATGAGAAGTGGTTTAGAATCAGAAAAGATAAAAAGATAATTCCTTTCTATCAGAAAAAGTATTTGTTTGCAATTATTTCAGGGTTCGTTATTCTGGCTGGTATTGCTGGCTGCGCCTTCTATGGAGTGAAGCTGGATACCCAGTTTAAAGGTGGTGCGGTTCTGTCTTATTCTGTTTCTGAGCAGGCGGATACCGGTAAAATTCAGGAGGCAATCGAAAAAGAGACAAAGCGTCCGGTAACGGTTCAGATAAAGGAAGATAATATGACCGGGTTAAAGCGGCTGTCTGTTACACTTGCGGGGAATGCAGGAATCTCACCAGAGGAGCAGAAGACCATAACTGATACAATCAACAGTACCATAGGGAAAAATGATGCCAGTCTTTCCGAGACTTTTGTGGTAGAACCTTATATTGGAGCAAAAGCACTCAGGAATGCGGCAACAGCCATTGTTCTGTCACTGATTTTTATTGTTGTATATGTGTGGATCCGTTTTTCCGTTATATCCGGTCTTTCTGCTGGAATAACGGCGATGATTGCTTTGGTTCACGATGTGATTGTGGTATTATTTGCATTTGTATTGTTCCAGATTCCATTAAATGATGCATTTGTTGCTGTTGTGTTAACGATTATCGGTTACTCTATTAATGATACCATTGTGGTATATGACAGAATCAGGGAGAACAGGAAACATGATTTGAAAATGCCGGTAGATACACTGGTTAACATAAGCACAACCCAGACACTGGGGAGGTCCATCAATACATCCTTTACAACGGGAATTTGTGTATTAATTCTTATGGTGGCTTCTGTTTATTTCCATATTGAATCCATCATGGAATTCTCACTTCCGATGTTCTTTGGTATCCTGACTGGATGCTATTCATCAATCTGTGTGGCAGGAACTCTTTGGGCGATGTGGGAGAAGAGAAAAGAAAAATAGTAAAATAATAAATTGTCTGGTGAAGGCCGGGTAGTCATTTTATCTGACTGCCTGACTTTCACTTTTTTTTGTATATGATATTGAAATATTTTATTAAAAATGTTAGAATATAGCAATAAACAGGTTGAGATATTGGATAGTAATCGGATTATTGATAAATATTGGACAACCTTGTTTATAAAATTGATTTTTATATTATAAAGGAGGATTAAGATTATGCTTAACAAAGAGATTGTTGCTAAGATAAACAAACAGATTAATTTCGAACTTTACTCCGCATATGTATATCTGGATATATCAAACTATTATGCTGACCAGAATTTAAACGGGTTTGCGAACTGGTTTAAAATACAGACACAGGAGGAGCGGGACCATGCCATGCTTTTCATGGATTATCTCCTTCAGAATGGGGAAAAGATCGTTCTAGCGGATATTAAAGCCCCTTCCTTTGATTTCACCGATTTCCGGCAGCCAGCTATGGAAGCGTTTGAACACGAGATTAAAGTGACGGCAGCCATTCACGATATTTACGGAGCAGCTTATGAATTAAAGGATTTCCGTACCATGCAGTTTCTTGACTGGTTTGTAAAGGAACAGAGTGAAGAGGAAAAGAATACGGATGAGATCATTAAGAGATATGATTTGTTCGGCAGTGATGCAAAGGGACTCTATCTCATTGATACGGAGCTGGCGGCCAGAGTCTATACTCCGCCTACGCTGGTAATCTGATTTTACAGAGGAAGGTGTTAAGATTGAAATAAAGAGCAGTCTCTGCCGGAAAGTACGTAATCATTTTCCGGCAGGGAATGCTTTTTTTGATTTTTCTACATGGAAAACAGGGGGAAGGAACGATATTTATGGAAATCATAACATTAACAGAGGAAAATATAGGATCGGAACATATCTGCTGTGCCATCGCCGATGAAAGAGACTGTCAGGTCAGGGCAAAAAAGAACTGGCTGACTGAACGGTTTTTTGATGGACTTGTTTTTAAAAAAGGAAATGTAAGGGGGAAATGTTTTATCGAATACATTCCTGCGGAAAAGGCATGGGCGCCCGTTAATGCACCGGGATATATGTATATCAATTGTCTGTGGGTATCGGGAAAGTTTAAGGGGCAGGGGTATTCCAGCCTGCTTTTAGAACATTGTATTGCAGACAGCAAAGAAAAGGGGAAAAAGGGTCTTGTGATTCTTTCTTCGAAAAAGAAGATGCCCTTTCTGTCAGATCCGGCATATTTAAGGCATAAAGGATTTCAGACCGCAGACCATGCAGACCCTTATTATGAACTGCTTTACCTGCCTTTTGAAGACGGCGGGTCGAAACCTGAATTTACTCAGTCCGTGAAAGACAGAAAGCCTGGAAAAGAGGGATTTGTACTTTATTACTCCCATCAGTGTCCTTTTACTGCCAGATATGTGCCTTTAATAGAACAGATGGCAAGGGACAGGGGAATATCCTTCCACGCTCACCGGTTTGAGTCTGCAAAAGAAGCACAGGAATGTCCGGCTCCATTTACCACATACAGTCTGTTTTTCAACGGCAGATTTATTACTAATGAAATTTTATCTGAGAAAAAATTTGAAAAGATTCTGTCAGATCTTGGGGATAAATAAAGGGGAGAAAGCGATTGTGGCAAAGCAAAGGGAAAAGGTAGAGTTTCGTTATTATGAAATCGGGGAGGATGAGCCGGTTCTGGCACTTTTAGGGGAAGACTGGATCCGGGAATATGGAAAAGAGATTAAGTGCCTTCACTTTCATAATCTGATGGAGATCGGTTACTGTCATTGGGGCATAGGGGAAGTGATTCTTGGTCAGGAGCATATCTGCTTTTCACCGGGGACAATTATGCTGGTGCCCCCAAGGCTCCCTCACACTACAAACAGCGAAAAAGGGTCCAAAAGCTACTGGGAGTGGATGTATGTTGATTTAGAAAAGATTGTTTCAGAGCTGAACCGTTATGATCCCCTGTTTCAAAAAAAGCTGTTAAAAAGGATTCAAAGAGTGGGATATCTTTTGCATGGGGAGGAAAATCCCGGACTTACCAGATTGATTCTGGGTGTTATGGAGGAGGCGCGTCAGAAGAAGCCTTACTACAAAGAATGCGTCAGCGGTCTGCTTCGGGCGTGTCTGGCAGAGTTTTTAAGACTGTCTGATGACGAAGAACGGATCATGAGAAAAAGGACACACAGAGCAGTCATATCTGGTGCTCTTGACTATGTGGGGGATCACTATATGCATGAGATCAAGATCAGCCAGCTGGCAGAAGCTTCCAGTATGAGTGAGAGTCATTTCCGCCGTGTTTTTGAGGAGAGTATGGATATGAAGCCGGTTGATTACATTAATTTAATCCGGATTCAGTATGCCTGCGAGCTGCTGAAAAAGACGGAAAAGTCCATGGAGGAGGTGGCTGTAGCTGTTGGGTTTTTCTCAATTTCCTCTTTTAACCGGAATTTTAAAAAAGTCCTGAATATATCTCCTTATCAATGGAAGAGATCGGCAGAAAATTACGAAAGCAAGCTTCTTTATTGCAGGATCAGTGCGCAAAAAGGCTGGTAATACAGATTGAAATGATTGAATTTGCGCATTTTATAATTGAATATAAAAAGTTTTCAACAAAAGAATTGGTATAATGGGATTATATTCAAAAGAAATTGATCTCATAAGCCAATTTTTTTTATGAAAGAGGAGGAGTTTTGCTATGAAGAAAAAAATCGTATCACTCTTACTTGCAGGAGCCATGGTCGCTTCCTTAACTGCATGCACAAATTCAGGAACAGCCGGACAGGCATCTGACGGAGGAAAAAAAGGAGAAGCCAAAGCTGGCAATGAACTGACTGTCTGGTGCTGGGATCCGGCATTTAACATTTATGCCATGAATGAGGCGGCCAAGATTTACCAGAAAGACCATCCCGATTTTAAACTGAATGTAGTGGAGACACCCTGGGCTGATATTCAAACCAAGCTGACGACAGCTGCCACCTCCGGCAAATTGGATACTCTGCCTGATATTGTTCTTCTCCAGGACAATGCATTTCAGAAGAATGTATTAACGTACCCGGATGCATTTAAGGATTTATCAGGAAGCGGAATTGACTTTACCCAATTTGCAAAAGCAAAAACAGCGTATTCCGTAGTAAACGGAAAAAATTACGGAGTACCGTTTGATAACGGAGCCGTGGTTGCCTGCTACCGTACTGATGTCTTGGAACAGGCCGGGTATAAGGCTGATGATTTCAAGGATATTACCTGGAGCAAGTACCAGCAGATGGGAGAAGATATATTAGCGAAGACCGGAAAACCTCTTTTATCCTGTCAGGCAGGAGAATCAGATTTAATCATGATGATGCTTCAGTCTGCAGGGGGCAGTCTGTTTGATAAAGAAGGAAAACCAAGCATGGTTGGAAATGAAAAACTGAAAAAGGTTATGGAAACCTATTCTTCTCTTGTAAAAAGCGGCGTGCTGATTGAGGTTAATGACTGGGATCAGTATGTGGGAACTCTTACCAACAGCACCGTAGGCGGAACCATTAACGGCTGCTGGATCATGGCAAGCATTCAGACAGCTGAGGATCAGTCCGGAAAGTGGGCAATTACCAACATGCCTAAGTTAGAGGGGGTTGATGGAACTACCAATTATTCTAATAACGGAGGTTCCAGCTGGGCAGTAACCTCTGCATGCAAGAATCCGGATCTGGCTTATGATTTTATGGCTAAGACTTTTGCAGGAAGCACTTCCTTCTATGAGACCATTCTTCCTAAGTCTGGTGCACTTTCCACCTATTTACCGGCTGCACAGAGCAAGGTCTATGGAGAACCACAGGAATTTTTCGGCGGAGCGCCGGTTTATTCCACAATTACCGATTTTGCATCAAAGATTCCTTCCAACAACACCGGTGTTTATTATTATGAGGCCCGTGATGCAGTGGCAACTGCAATTACCAACGTAGTTGGGGGAGCAGATATTGATGCAGAAATTAAGACTGCAGAGGATACGGTTAATTTTGCAATGGGTAAATAGTGAGTCAGGGAGGAGGCATTACCAGTGGACAATTCAAAGAAAAGGTTGTCATTAGGCCAGAAGCAGAGCCTGGCGGGCTGGGCATTTTTAACTCCGGCGGTTTTATTTATCGCAGTCATGAGCTTTCTGCCTATGATTCAGGCTTTGTTTCTGTCATTTAAAACAGGGGCGGGTGCCAATTTAAAATGGACCGGCGTAACTAATTATGTCAGAATGTTTCAGGATCCTGTCTTCATGCAGGCTTTAAAAAACAATTTTATTTATCTGATCATACAGGTTCCGATCATGCTGATTCTGGCCCTGATTCTGGCTTCTTTGCTCAATAATAAAGATCTTCGGTTTAAGGGATTGTTCCGTACGGCGATTTTTCTGCCCTGTGCTACCTCCCTGGTGTCCTATGCGGTAATCTTCCGTTCCCTGTTTGCGGTGGATGGAATGGTGAATACCGTTCTCATAAAACTTGGATTTCTGTCAACTGGATATAATTTTCTTGGCCACGCAAACAGCGCCAGAATCGTAATTATTCTGGCACTGATCTGGAGATGGACCGGTTATAACATGGTCTTTTATCTGTCCGGTCTGCAAAATATTGAGTATTCCATTTATGAGTCGGCAAAAATTGACGGAGCTTCTCCCATTCAGTCTTTCTGGGGAATTACGGTACCGCTTTTAAAGCCAACGATTCTTCTGACAGCAATTATGTCAACCAATGGTACGCTGCAGCTGTTTGATGAGTCTGTCAACTTAACCTACGGCGGGCCTTCCAATGCCACCATTACCATGTCACACTATATTTACAATGTATCGTTTAAATATGTACCGAATTTTGGGTATGCAGCATCAATGTCTTACTTAATCCTGTTCCTGGTAGCAGTTCTGGCATTTTTGCAGATGAAGGTAGGTGATAAACGTGACTAAAGGAAAGAAGTTTCTGGCATATGGCTTTTTAACGGTCGTCTCCATACTTTCCGTTTTTCCTCTGTACTGGATGATGGTTGCGGCTACCAACAAAAGCGTGGCTGTATCACGGGGAACCCTGGTATTTGGAACGGAGCTTTTAAACAATACGAAAAAGCTGTTTGCTTCCCAGAATGTTGGAGCGGCAATGGGGAATTCATTTAAATATTCCATTGTCATGACACTGTTTTCACTGTTCATCTGCTCCATTGCAGGATATGGTTTTGAGATTTTTCATGACAAGGCAAAGGACCGGGTAATGAGCATTATATTACTGGCAATGATGGTTCCGTTTGCTGCAATTATGATTCCGCTGTATCAGATGTTTTCCAGGGCGAATTTATTAAACAGCACACTTGGGTTTATTCTCCCCAGTATTTCCACACCGTTTTTAATTATGATGTTCCGCCAGAGCGCAAGGTCTTTTCCGGTGGATATTATGGAGGCAGCCAGGCTTGACGGGTTAAATGAATTCCAGATTTTCTGTCTGATGTTCGTACCTACCATGCGCTCCACTTATGCAGCAGCAATGACAATTACATTTATGAATGCATGGAACAGTTACTTATGGCCCAAAGTAATTATGTCTGATGCCGGCAGCATTACCATGCCTATGATGGTGGCTAACTTAAAATCGGGTTATGTGACAGATTACGGAACCTTAATGCTTGCTGTACTGTTGTGTACCATTCCTACAGTGATCGTTTTCTTCCTTCTGCAGAAAAGCTTTGCGGAAGGTATTACGGGGGCTGTAAAATAAGTAAAAGGGAACAAACAGGCGTGGTGACCGGAATCCTGAAAGGGAAATCCGGCTGCTGCGCCTGTTTTCAGAAAGGAAATGAATATGAAACAAGCTGGTATCTGGTATGGAGGAGATTATTATCCGGAACAGTGGCTTAAGAGTCCGGATATACTCAAAAAGGATATAGACTATATGAAACAGGCAGGAATTAATACAGTGACCATGGGGATGTTTGCCTGGTCCTTTCTGGAGCCGGAAGAGGGAAGGTATAATTTTGACTGGCTGAAGGAGCGGGTGGATGAACTTTATAAGAATGGGATTTATACCATTATGGGAACACCTTCCGGAGCCCGCCCCAAATGGCTGTCTGACAAATATCCGGAGGTGCTGCGGGTGGATGATACCGGGCGGAGGCAGCTTTTTTCCGGAAGGCATAACCATTGTTTCACTTCTCCCATATACAGGGAAAAGGTCAGGAGGATCAACAAGGAACTGGCGGGGCTGTTCGCCTCCCATCCCGGTATTCTTATGTGGCATATCTCCAATGAATACGGAGGCGAATGCCACTGTGCCCTGTGCCAGAAAGCCTTTCGCCTGTGGCTGAAGAAGAAATATGATTCCATCGATGAATTGAACCGCAGGTGGTGTACGGCATTCTGGAGCCATATCTACCAATCCTTTGATCAGATAGAAAGCCCGTCATCCATTGGTGAGACTATGGTTCATGGGCTGAATCTGGACTGGAAACGCTTTGTATCCGAACAGACCACAGACTTTGCAAAATGGGAAGTGGATGCTTTGCGGGAAGAAGGAGCAGTACAACCCACTATTGTAAATCTGATGTATGATTACAAAGGGCTGAATTATCATAAATTATCAACTGCTGTAGATGTGGTTTCCTGGGATTCCTATCCGCTGTGGTATAAAGAAAGGGAGATTTTTACAGCCAGGGATAATGGCTTACAGCATGATTTCATGAGAAGTTTAAAAATGAAACCATTTCTATTGATGGAATCCTGCCCCAGTGCAACCAACTGGCAGGGAGTCAGCAAGCTGAAAAAGCCGGGGCTTTTAAAACTGGCGGGACTTCAGGCCGTTGCCCATGGATCAGACAGCGTACTATATTTCCAGATTCGTCAAAGCAGGGGAAGTTCTGAAAAATTTCATGGTGCTGTGATTGACCATTACGGAGGTGATGACACCCGGGTATTTCAAGAAGTAAAGGCGGTTGGAAAGGAGCTTGATTTGCTGGGAGAAATAGCCGGTAGCTCTGTACGGTCTAAAGCAGCTGTTATCTATGATGTGGAAAACCGCTGGGCACTGGAAGATTCACAGGGGCCCAGAAACAAAGGACTTTTCTATCATGAGGTATGTACAAAAATCTACTCTGCCATTAGAAAAGCCGGAATCAACGTTGATGTAATATCTATGGATGAAAATCTTGAAAAATATGATCTGGTTGCTGCTCCTATGCTTTATTTATTTCAAAAGGGCATGGAGCAAAAAATCACACAGTATGTCGGGAGTGGGGGCTGTTTCTTAACCACTTACTGGTCTGGCATTGTGGATGATGGGGACCGCTGCTTCCTGGGCGGCGTACCTTATGGGCTGAAAGAAGTTCTGGGGCTGCGCAGTCAGGAAATAGATGCCTTGTTTGATGGAGAAGTAAATCATATGGTCCCGGCCGGAGGGAAAGGAAAACGGTATGAATGCCGCTGTCTTTGTGATCTGGTTCAGTTAAATGGCGCAGAAACTCTCATGGTTTATGAGGATGATTTTTATCAGGGATATCCGGCGTTTACAAAGAATTCCTGGGGTAAGGGAACGGCTTACTATGTCTGCGCGGATGCAGAGCAGGAGTTTTATGATGATATATTCCACAAACTCACAAAAGTAGCCGGAATAAAGCCTCTTTTAAACGGGAACATCCCGGAGGAACTGGAAATAAGCTCCAGAGAGTCTGCCGGGTTCGAGTATATATTTGTACAGAATTTTTCCCGGGATGAGGTAAAACTGGAGAAGCCGCTGCTTGAGGATTTATTACAGGGAACCATGCTGATGGGAGATATTACGAACAGCGGTGGAATCAATGGTTATGGAACTGTGGTAATCAGAAGAAAGTTAACTGCTGAAATGGCTGACGGGCAGAAAAACACAATATCATAAAAAGAATAAAAAAAGGTGCTCTCTGATGAGGGTACCTTTTTTAAAGCTTTCCCTTTGTATAAAGTGTTGCAAGTTCTATAAAATACCTTTCCGGTTCCGTAAGATAACAGCCTTTTAAATGAGCCATACACCGCATCCAGGATTGTCTTGGAGGAACGGTGAAATAGACGATTGGAGAATCCGGTTCCACATAGGACTGTGGAAAAAATGCCGGGCATACCTGGTTTCTGACCATATTGACCACGGTTCTGGTGGTAGAGGATTCAAACAGAATATTGGGGCGGAAGCCGGCGGATTCAAATACCTGGTCTATCATGTCCCTCATTCTGGTCTCTCTGGATATTAACGCAAAGCTTTCCTGGCGCAGCAGTGTTAAATCTATGGCTGGAAGTGTCTCGAAGCTTTTTTCTCCGGCAAGAGGAGCCAGTGGGTGTGTAGCCGGGAGCCCCAGGACCATAAATTCCTCTTCCATATCCAGATATTCCAGCAAAGGATTTTTATGATTGTTGTAATAGGTGAGGGAGGCCATGGTAACTTCTTTTTGAAGAAGAAGCTGTTCCATTTTTTTAACCCGTGCTTCTTTGATTCGGAATGTGACTTCCGGATATTTTGCATGAAAGAGAGGATAAATACTGGAAAACATAAGGGATCCCTGTTCCGGAGTATAGGAAATAGAGATTTCCCCGCATCGTTCTCCAGAGATGTCCCGTATAATTTTGTATGCTTCCTGTTTTAAATCTACGATCTGGTGAGCGGCCTCTAAATAAATCCGCCCTGCAAATGTTGGAATCATGCAGTGCTTTCTTCGTTCAAATAAAGGGGTTCCAAGCTCCTTTTCCAGCCGCAGCAGCTGTTGGTTTAAAGCTGACTGGGTCAGAAAAAGCTTTTCAGCCGCTTTAGAAATACTCTCTTCCTGCTCAATGGCAATAATATATTCAATTTGATGTAAGTCCATAAAACCCCGCCTGTTTATCTTAAAATTTTTAAGAAATAATATAAATATCAATAAGTTGTAATAAGTGCATCATTCAATTATAATCATATTGAATAAAATTTTCAATAATAATTATTTAAAACTGTGAAAATCTTATAAAAGGAGAGAAGGATATGAAAAAAAGAGTATTGGGGTTAGTACTTGCAGGAATCATGGCAGCTTCACTCAGTGGCTGCAGCTCTGCAAACGGAAAGTCAGGGGAATGGGCAAAAAATGTGGAGATTCAGGTTCCGGCAAAAGCGGGGGGCGGAACGGATGTCATGGCGAGGACTCTTGCAAATCAGGTAGCAAAAGATTCCGGTTCCACAATCACAATTGTTAATAATACCGATGGCAGCGGTGTGGTTGCCTGTGAAAAAACTGCAGCCGGTAAAAAGGATGGTTCAACTCTGACTCAGTGGCATATCACTATGCTGATTAAAACTGCAGCGGGAATTTATAACAAATCGGCTGCATCTGATTTTACGGTTGTTGGTGTGGCAGTACCAAAAGACAAAGCAAATAATGTATTGGTTGTTTCAGCGGATTCTCCCTACCAGAAGCTTGATGAGCTGTTTGCAGCTGCAAAGGAAAAACCGGGGGAGATCATGTTTGGCGTTGAAACCGGAGGTACGACTCATGTTCAGACAGGACTGTTTGCCAAAGCGGCAGGGATTGAGGTTAAGTATGTGGAAGCCGGATCGGATACAGAAAAGCTGACTGCTCTGGTAGGAAAGAGCATTGATGCCTGCTTCGTGAATGCCAATCAGGCGAAACAGTATTTAGAATCCGGAAAAGCAAGAGCACTGGCTGCTGTATCAAATACAAAAGAGGGAGGCCGCAGCAGTGTGCTGCCTGATGTACCAAGCTTTATCGAACAGGGAGTTGATTTTTATTTTCAGATGTTTAATGCTTTAATCGTTGGACCAAAAGATATGGATCCGGCTCTGGCGGAAAAAATTCATGATTATTATGCAGCGGCAGCAAAAAATGAGGAAGTCAATCAAACCCTGGCACCCGCAGGTTTTGAAATGGAGTTTTTGGGCTTTGATGAGGGCCGCAAGACAATAGAAGATTCTCAGGTTCAGATTAATGAGGTAGTTAAGCAGCTGGGATTACATAAATAATTATGTACGAAAGGAGTCCTTCATGAAGGGGAAAAGAGATCAGATAACTGGAGCGGTTCTGGTGATTTTGGGAATTGTGGTTTTCTTAATGACGACTACGTTTTCCATTCCTGTCACATCATCATACCCGGGGCCCAGAATGCTCCCGGACATAGCCGCGTTTGGATTTGTTATATGCGGATTAGGAATCGTTATTGAAAGCATTGTCAGTAAAAAAGAAGGAACTTCTTACTTAACAAAAGAAGGCTGGTTCAAAGTGGGGATTGTCTTTCTTATGATTGCAGGATATATTGCCGGAATGTTGGTTGTCGGTTATCTGATTGCAACGCCTGTGATTTTGTATATCATGACCACTTTATTTGCAAAAGGAAGCAGCTCAACAATAAAAGGAAGAATCCTGTTTTCTGCATTGATGGCAGTCATTATTTATCTTATTTATGTATTTGCATTTGGTCTGACTTTGCCGTCGGGTCTGTTGTTTGGTTAGGAGGGCATATGACAGAATATTTACCTTATATTATCAGCCAGTTAATTACACCCGTTAATCTTTTACTGATGCTGTCAGCGACAGCAATCGGATTAATATTTGGCGCAATACCAGGTCTTTCAGGAACCTTGGCAGTAATGCTTTTTATGCCTTTGACATATAGTATGAATGCCGGAAGTGCAGTCATATTTTTGATTGCACTTTGGGTAGGCGGATGTTCCGGCGCGTTTATCGGCTCTGTTCTTCTGGGCATTCCAGGGTCTGCTTCTTCCGTTGCGACCTGTTTTGACGGATATCCCATGTCACAAAATGGGAAAGCTGGTAAGGCACTTGCAATTGGCATGGTGGCGTCTTTTATAGGAACATTTTTCAGCGCCGTTATTGGAGCTCTCTTAAGCCAGAAAATCGCAAATATTGCGTTCGCACTGGGACCATGGGAATATTTCTCTCTTTGCTTTGTTGCTATTACCATGGTGCTTGCCATTTCAAAGGGAAATATGTTTAAAGGCCTGTCCTCTGCATCTGTGGGTCTGCTGTTTGCATCAGTCGGATTCTCTCCCATTGATGCGGAACCGCGCTTTGTATTTGATAATATGTACCTGATGGGCGGACTTGGAATGACAATCGTACTGATCGGTATCTTCGGGGTCGCCCGTATCATCGAAGAGTATGGAAAAGGATTCGGAGCCCTTCCGGATGTAGATACCAAATCAATTAAGGGCCTTGGTATCACAACAGGAGAAATCCGGGAACAGTTTGGAAATATTTTACGCTCCTTTGGAATTGGGCTGGGAATCGGTTTTCTGCCGGGAATGGGCTCTGGCCTGTCTAATCTGGTCGCTTATTCCAGTGCTAAAAATGCTTCCAGGACTCCGGAGAAATTCGGAAAGGGCTGTCCGGATGGCATATGGGCTTCCGAGGTATCGAACAATGCGGCAATCGGGGGGGCTATGATTCCCATGTCTGCGCTGGGAATCCCGGGAGACTCTACAACAGCACTGCTCATTGGAGCTTTAACCATTCATGGACTGGAGATGGGGCCAATGGTATTTAAAAACAGCGGAAATGTGGTTTATTTAATGTTTGCCACAGTTGCAGTATGCGCTGTTGTGATTCTGGTTTTACAGGCCCTTGGTATGCGGGTATTCCCTATGATTTTGAAGGTTCCTTACCATTATATGTATCCGGGTCTTATCATTATTTCCTTTGTAAGCGCTTATGTGGATTCCGGAAGCTTATATAAATGCGGCATGATGCTGGTATTTGCTGCAATTGGAATTTTAATGAGCTATGGAGGTCTTCCAACAGCACCGCTGATTCTTTCATTTATTCTGGGCCCGACACTTGAGAGTAATATGTTAAAGGCTTTCCAGTATTCGGGAAGCGCAGCTGCGTTTTTTACCAGACCAATATCCGGTGTTCTGATGATTATAGGTATTCTGTGTATCTTTTCGCCGGTGATTCGTACTATGGCGGGGAGGTTTCGCAATAAACAAGAATAAGGAGGCATATGAAATGCCACTAAACAGTACTTCTACAACCAGTCTTCCGCCAGAAAAGCTTATGGAACGCTGCTGCCGGACCCCATGGGTCAGCTATCTTGAGCCATTTAGAATGGCACCCGGAGTTTATTATGTATCTGGGAATGACTGGGTGGCCTGCTATCTGATAGATACGGGTGACGGATTGATACTCCTAGATACAGCCATGCATGAGACCTGCTATCTGATGCTGGAGAATATTCGTCAGTTGGGTTTTGATCCCATGGATATTAAAAAAATACTTCTGACTCATGCCCATGGTGATCATATAGGAGCTGCCAGAACCTTAAAGGAACTGACTGGAGCAGAACTCTATCTTGGAGAGGGAGATTTATTTATTGTCAGAGAAAGGAAAGATCTTATTTTCAGCGATGGATTTACCTGTGGGGATATTGAGCCGGATAAAATCTATTCTGACAGTGAGCCGGTCATACTTGGTAATATCACTATACATACCATATCAACTCCCGGACACACTCCGGGCTGCACTTCCATGATGTTTGATGTAACTGATAAGAATGGAAAAATCCATACCTGTGCCATACACGGCGGTGTGGGATTAAATACCCTGTCGCGGAAATACCTGATAGAGAATGGACTGCCTCTTTCTTTACAGCAGGAATTTATTAAAGGATTGAAGAAGCTTGACCAGATTCATGTAGACATTTGCCTTCCGTCTCATACGAATCAAGTGGGAATTGTCCCGTTGATCAGCCAGATCACGGATGAGTTTAATCCGTTTTTGGATGAATCCATATGGCATGAGTTAATGCAGGAAAGGATCGGACGGATGGAACAGATGATGGCTCGGGAGAAAGAGTCAGTTTTGGAATAGGCAACAGCCCTGGAACTGTTTTTATATGGTTTCCAGGGCTGTTTTTTTGATATGCTGTCTGGGAATAATAATAAAAAACAGAAAGAAAATGGACACCATCTTTTACTTATAGTAAAATGAAGCAAACAGGATAAACAGAAGGAAGGAATCCATATGGGAAAGATTGCGTTGCTTGTTTCCAGAGAAGAGATGATTTATCAGGCGCATAACATTCTTCAGGAGAAAAACCATGAGATTGGGGAAATGAGGGTAATTAAAACAGAGGATGCGGTTTCTGAAGCCCGCCAGTCCATTGCAAACGGAGCCTCTATCATCATTGCAAGAGGTCTTCAGGCTTCTCTCATTAAACAGTATACCGACATTCCTGTAGTGGAAATTGTCATAACTGCCCAGGAGATGGCGCTGTTGGTGAGCAGGGCAAAGCAGATTTTAAAAAAGGACAATCCGGTCCTTGGTGTGGTGGGATTTAAAAACATGTTTTGTGACATGTCTTATTTTGATATCATTTATGGAATTGAAATGCGGACTTATTTCGCAGAAAAAGGGGATCTTCTGGAGGATATGGCGAGACAGGCAGTCCGTGACGATGTGGATTTGATCATTGGAGGGGATACTGCTGTGGGGATTGCTGGAGAGGCCGGTATCCCCTCCCTGTTTTTGTCAAACACCGAAGATTCCATGAGAAACGCCCTGTCTATGGCGGAAAGCGTTGATTACGCCATGGGTGTGGAAAAACGCAATGCTGCCCAGATTGAGACGCTTCTGGATTATTCTTTTAACGGAGTGGCAAGGCTCGATGCGTTCGGAAGTATTGTGGATATCA
Organism: Bacillota bacterium; assembly: GCA_023460575.1. Lineage (GTDB taxonomy): Bacteria > Bacillota > Clostridia > Lachnospirales > Lachnospiraceae > Lacrimispora. Next base: position 3,271 of record JAEWPQ010000137.1, on the reverse strand, counting down.
ACGCAACCATGGAAGATATTCTGGAGAAAAAGAAGGAGGAAGTTCTTTTAAGACCGGCGGGTGAGGTGTTCCCAGAACTTTTTGGGGAGCCCTTCCGTCAGGTGCTGGAATACGGAAAAGAATCCTATTCTTTGTTTATGGAAATCAGCCGAACCTCTGTGTTTGCCATTGTGGCACCGGTGGTGATTGAAAAAAAGGTGGAGGGAGCCATACTCACCTGTCACCGCATGAAACGAAAACAGCATAAGGGGCTGGAGGTAAAGGGGAAAAGTCAGTTAAGAGGACCGGGAGCACTTGGGGAATTCGGGGATCTTTTGCAGGAATCGAAGAATATGCAGGACTGTCTGCGTATTGCCAAGCTGTATGCACTTTCGGAAAAGGCGGTTTTCATTACCGGCGAGCCGGGAACAGAGAAGCAGCTTCTGGCTCAGTGCATTCATAATGCAGGACTTCATAAAGACGGCCCCTTTGTCAACATCTCCTGTGACGGGCTGGGAGAAGAAGCACAGTATGACATGATATTTGGAGATAAAGGCGCAGCTGCACAGGCGAAAGGCGGTTCCCTGCTGATCGAAGATTTACAGGCTTTAACGAAGGCAAACCAGTACAGGCTTTACCAGCTGATCCGTCATAAGCACAGGCTTGGGAGAGAAGGGCAGCGGTATGCCGGAGCGGAGGTCAGAATTATGGTGACTGCCACGGTTCCTTTATCTGAGCTTGTAAAAAAGGAAGATTTCCGGAAAGAACTGTATTATCTTCTTGAGGGATTGACGGTTACCATTCCTCCCTTAAGAGAACGGAAAGGAGACTTGGAATTCAAGATCCGGGAAACAATCAGGGACTGCTGTGAACATTATTCCAGGTTTCATGTACTGACAAAAGGTGCCTTTAAAGTACTGCTTGATTATCCATGGAAAGGCAATTTGATCCAGGTGGAAAATTTTTGTGAACGACTGATACTGACAGCGGAAAAGAGGAGTCTTGACGAATTGGCGGTGGAAGACCTTCTCACTGAAATGTATGCGGATGAAAGTAATGTGGAAAAAGAAGACTCCATTATAAGGAATACAGAAGTTTCATACCCCCTGGAAGCCGGTGAAATAAAGGATGCTCTTTTAAAACTGGGAGGAAACCGGGAAAAAACAGCAAAGGAGCTGGGAATCAGCAAGGCAACATTATGGAGAAAAATGAAAAAATATCATCTGGAATGAAATTAAAATGAAATGATAATGATATGAAAATGAAACAATAGATAATTTGTATAAAGGAAGTCCCTCCATTCGTGAATTCCGCCCATAGCAGAACCTATGATTATTAACTATAATCACAGCAGAGATGGGAAGTACCCATCGGTCACTGTAAACAGAATGAAAAAGTGAGGAAAAGCATATGAAAATTGGATTTATCGGTTTGGGAATTATGGGAAGACCTATGGCAAAGAATCTGTTAAAGGCCGGTCATGAATTAGTTGTATTTGATTTTAATAAAGAAGCAGTAGCAGATTTGGTTTCAAACGGTGCAGCTTCTACTGAAACCGGAAAAGATTTAGCTTCCCAGTGCGGAGTCATAATCACCATGCTGCCAAACTCTCCACATGTAAGAGCAGCAGTTTTAGGCGAGAACGGCGTAGCAGAAGGAGCAAAGCCTGGAACTGTAGTCATTGATATGAGCTCCATTGATCCAACCGAGAGCAGAGCCATCGGCGCAGAGCTTGAAAAGCTTGGAATTGATATGCTTGATGCTCCGGTATCCGGTGGAGAGCCAAAGGCAATTGACGGAACCTTATCTGTAATGGTGGGCGGAAAGAAAGAACTGTTTGACAAATATTATGATATGCTTATGGTTATGGCTGGATCCGTTGTTTATGTAGGTGAGCTTGGTGCAGGAAATGTAGCAAAGCTGGCAAACCAGATTGTTGTTGCAGTAAATATCGCAGCTGTATCAGAAGCACTTACCTTCGCTAAAAAAGCGGGAACTGATCCTGAACTTGTATATCAGGCGATCCGCGGCGGTCTGGCTGGTTCCACAGTTATGGATGCAAAGGCACCTATGATGCTGAGCAGAAACTTTAAGCCTGGCTTCCGTATTGAGCTCCACATCAAGGATTTGAATAATGCACTGAATGCAGCTCATAATGTAAGCTCTCCCGTTCCTTTAACAGGTCAGTTAATGGAGATTATGCAGGGACTGAAAGCAGGCGGTTTTGACAAAGAGGATCATTCCAGCATCGTGAAGTATTACGAGAAAATTGCAAATACAACTGTTGAACCGCTAAAATAAGCCGGACGGAGAGGACAAAAAAACATGAATACAGATTTTATTAAAGGCGTTATTGTGCCAATCCTTACGCCCATTGACGAAAATGAGCTGATCGATGAAGCAAAATTAAGAGATCAGGTTGATTATGTCATTAACGGCGGTGTGCTTGGCATTCTGGCATTTGGAAGCAACGGAGAGTTTTATGCAGTGGAAGACGATGAGATGGAACGCGGGCTGAAAATTATGGTAGATCAGGCTGCTGAAAGAGTTCCGGTATACTTTGGCATCGGGGCCATCAGCACGAAAAAATGCTGCCGTCTGGCTAAGATGGCTGTAGAAAACGGCGCTGCAGGTATTTCCGTTCTTCAGCCCATGTTTTTAAAGCCTACAGAAACAGAGCTTTATAATCATTTTAAAACAATAGCAGAATCAGTACCAAAAACTCCAATGCTGCTTTACAACAATCCGGGACGCGTGGGATATACCATGTCCGCTGGTCTGGTTGAGCGTCTGGCAAAGGAATTCGATAACATTATTGGCATGAAGGATACCAGCGGTGATATCACCCAGACGGCAGAATTCATCCGCAGAACCCGCGGAACAGACTTTAAAGTATTCGGCGGAAAGGATACGCTGTTATATGCCTCCATGTGCCACGGTGCAGTAGGCGGTGTATGTACAGCTGCCAACTTCATGCCGGAGCTGATTACTGATGTTTATAATAAATTTGTGGCCGGTGATTTAAATGGCTCTCTGGAAGCACAGTTTAAGTTAAATCCGGTCCGTCTTTCCATGGATCCGGCAAGCTTCCCGGTAGCAGCTAAGGATATGGCAAATTTAAGAGGGAGAAACGTAGGACTTCCTTATAAACCCAATATTGCCACTCCGGAAGGACCGGTTCTTGGCCAGATCAGAAAAGAGATGGAAACAGCGGGGCTCATTTAGAAATAAGAGATCGTTACGGAAGATATTAATATAAGAAAGAGGGCAGGCTGGTGGCTGTTGATAGGCT
>JAEWPQ010000136.1 GCA_023460575.1 Bacillota bacterium | reverse complement strand
CCGGAAGGACCGGTTCTTGGCCAGATCAGAAAAGAGATGGAAACAGCGGGGCTCATTTAGAAATAAGAGATCGTTACGGAAGATATTAATATAAGAAAGAGGGCAGGCTGGTGGCTGTTGATAGGCTGCCGGCCTGTTTTTCATATCAGGCGTAAGAGGAAAGGGGCAGGCGATGAAATTTTTATTTGCATCTGATTCATTTAAAGGATCCTTATCATCTGTGGAGATTGTTGAAATTCTCACAGAAGAATCAAAATGTATTTTTCCGGATTGTGAGTGCAGCGGAGTGTCCGTGGCAGATGGGGGGGAAGGAACCATAGAGGCGGTAATTGATGCTATGAATGGGCAGATCCGCACCGTATCAGTACATGGTCCGCTGATGGAAGAGACAACTGCGGTATATGGAGTGTTTGATGGCAGCCATGCAGTGATCGAGATGGCAAAAGCTTCCGGGCTTCCCATGGTTCCGTCAGAAAAGAGAAATCCCCTTTATACCACAACCTATGGGACAGGGGAACTGATTAAAGCGGCTTTGGATGAAGGCTATAGAAAGATTGCCATTGCAATCGGCGGAAGCGCAACCAATGACGGCGGTATGGGAGCCATGACGGCTCTTGGTGTGAAATTTCTTGATAAAGCAGGGAACCTGCTGACTGGCTGCGGTGAAGATCTGGGAAAAGTGGAGCATATTGATATAAGCGGACTTCACCCGGCCGTAAAAGAGACAGAATTTACTGTGATGTGTGATGTGACAAATCCGCTGACTGGGCAAAACGGCGCAACCTATACCTTTGGAAAACAAAAAGGAGGAACTCCTGAAATCCTTAATCGGCTGGAAAAGGATATGAAATCCTATGCAGGAAAGCTGTTTGAACTGACTGGTATTGATGCGGATCAGATTCAGGGAACAGGAGCAGCAGGAGGACTTGGAGCTGCTTTAAACGTATTTTTAAATGCCAATATGAAATCAGGAATTGAAACTGTCCTGGATCTGATTCAGTTTGATACCCTGTTAGAAGGGGTGGATTTAGTCGTTACCGGAGAAGGCAGAATGGACTGGCAGTCTGCGTTCGGAAAGGTTCCAAGCGGAATCGGAATGCGGTGTAAAAAAAGAGGTATTCCGGCCGTCGCCATAGTAGGAGGCATGGGGGATGGAGCCGAAAAAATCTATGAATACGGAATAGAAAGCATAACCACAACCATTCAGGGAGCAATGCCCATAGAGGAAGCAATGGAGCGGTCTGTGGAACTATATCGGGGAGCGGCACAGCGTACGTTTCGTATGCTGAGAGCCGGGATGAGTCTGAACGGATAAAAAGGGGAAAAAATGGATATAACCGGATTATGGTCACTTCAGTGCATGATGTTTCTGCTCACTGGAGCAGGTGCCATATTAAAGAGGAAAGGTATTTTAAAGGAATCAGGAAAGACGGTGCTTACAGATGCCGTGCTGTATTTTTTTCTGCCCTGCAATATCATCAATTCCTTCCGCATGAAGTTTGACAGTAAAATACTGCTCCGGTTCGGGGCAGTACTTTTCCTGTCTGTTCTTGTACAGATAGTAAGTTATGTTTTAAGCCGGGTATTGTATAATAAAAGGCCCCATGCAGTAAAACGGGTTCTGCAGTACGCAACCATAGTCTCAAACTCCGGGTTTTTAGGCCTTCCCATTGCAGAAGGAATTTATGGTGCGGAAGGTATGATGTATGCTTCCATATTCATTATCCCTATGCGGATTATGATGTGGTCAGCCGGAATTGCATGCTTTACGGAAAGCCCGGATTTTAAGTCAGTTGTGAAAAAAATTGCAATTCATCCCTGTATCGTGGCGGTTTATATCGGCCTGTTTCTGTTGTTGTTTCAGGCCCCCATTGAAACAATCAATGCAAGTCTCATGGTTCATTTGCCTTTCGCTGTCCATACGATACTGAATATTCTTGGGCTGGCACTTGACAGGGCGGTTCGTTCGGCGGGAAGCTGTACAACGGCACTGACCATGCTTTTAATCGGAATGATGCTTTCTGAGGTCAGTTTCAAAAGTCTGTTTCAACGGGATGCTCTTTTTATATCCTTTATGCGTCTGATCATTCTGCCTTTTTTCACCCTGGCACTTTGCAGAATGTTGAAGATGGAGAATTATCTTATGGCAATCTGTGTACTGATGACCGGAATGCCGGCAGGGAGTACTTCTGCAATACTTGCGGCAAAGTATGACTGCGATTATGTATTTGCAACGAAATGTGTGGTAATATCCACACTTTTGTCCATGCTTACAATTCCTCTCTGGTCCATGGGATTTTCGTGAGAATAATCATAAGCTTTCATGGCAGGAGAAGGAGAACAGGAGGAGAAAATGGAAAACAGGAAACAATGTGTCATTCTTCCGGACGGAACTGCTGTACCGTCTCTGGGGCAGGGAACCTGGTTCCTTGGTGAACAAAAAAACAGGCGGAAGGATGAACTGAATAGCTTAAGGACTGGAATATCAGCCGGGATGACGCTACTTGATACAGCTGAGATGTATGGAGATGGAAAAGCAGAGGAACTTCTTGGAGAGGCCATAAATGGGATTGATCGCAGCAGTCTGTTTCTGGTGTCCAAGGTATATCCTCATAATGCTGGCAGAAAGAATATATTTAAAAGCTGTATCAGAACTCTGGAGCGGTTGAACACGGATTATCTGGATTTATATCTTTTACACTGGAGGGGAAGTATTCCATTAAGTGAGACGGTGGAATGTATGGAGCAGCTGAAAAAAGAAGGAAAGATAAGGCGCTGGGGTGTATCAAACTTTGACACTGCCGATATGAAGGAACTTTGGAGTGTTCCGGGAGGAAGTAACTGTCAGATAAATCAGGTTCTTTATCATGTAGCCTCCAGAGGAATTGAGTATGATTTGATCCCGTGGCTGGAAGAACACAAAGTCCCTGTCATGGCATACTGCCCTCTTGCACAGGCAGGTGATTTAAAACGGAGTCTTTACGAGAACCCGGTGCTGATCCGCATCGCAAATGCCCACCAGTGTACAGTTTCCAATATTCTTCTGGCTTTTGTTATCCGAAATAATAATGTGGTGGCCATACCCCGTACAGGAAACAGGGATCACGCACTGGACAATGCAAAGGCATGGGAAGTAGCGCTGACGGGGGATGAACTTATGGAGATAAACCAGGTGTTTCCTGCGCCAGTAAGAAAGACCTATCTGGATATTGTATAATAAAAACATGCTCCTTCTTTTTTTACTAATTCAGAAGGAGCATGTCTTTGCAATGTTATTTTAAATACTTATCAAAGAAAGAGATCATAAGCTGCTTGACAGAATCCTGGAAGAATTCTCTGGAACCGTGTCCGGCTCCTTCCAGTACATAGTAATCTGTTCTGTCTTCCATGCCTGCTTCTTTGATTCTGCTGTATAAAACGTCACTGCTAAGTTCCATGGGAACCAGCGGATCGTTGTCTCCATGGAGTATCAGCATAGGACACATGTCCGGATTTACATAATTTACCGGGCTAGCCGATTTTGCACGTTCCTTTATGGTAGAAGGATCTCCTCCTATGAGTTTTCCGCCATGGGTATCTTCGATTCGGTGCCACCGGCTGTTGGGATTATTAAAGCTTTTTTCTTCCTCATTCATCAGTGCCAATACATCGGTAGGACCAAACATATTGCAGCAGGCATTTGCTTTAGATGAATAGCCGGACCATTCTTCATTTTCGAAAGTATCCGTATTCATTGCTGCAAAAGCGGCCAGGTGTCCGCCTGCGGATCGTCCGAATACACCAATCCGGTCGGGATCAATTTCATATTTCATGGCATTTGCCCGCAGAAACCGGATAGCGGTTTTTACATCAATGATCTGTGCAGGAAAATGTGCTTCACCACTGCTTCTATAGTACATGGATGCTACCACATAGCCGGCATCTGCAAATTGACTCATCTCGCCAAGCATGAGGTTTTTATCGACTCCTCTCCAGCCTCCTCCGGGGATCCAGAGAAGTGCAGGTTTTGTATCATGGTTTTCTTTTGGATCATCTTCACCGGCTGCCAGTTTCATCTCACTGTTGCCGTTTTGAAGCAGGATGGACATTTTAAGTTCCATTGGTTTGCTGTTTAAATCCGTTTGGTTAGAGAAGACAATGTTGTCAATCAGAGTTAATGATTTTCGCTCATGTCCCGGATTAATATATTTTTTCATTATTCTTTCGTTCCTTTCATGATCCTTTCAGTGCTTTCCTTTATATAAAAATCGGGAAGAACAGATTGATACCAATGATCAGTGAGATCATTAATATTAATACAAGAGGCAGCGTAAACTTCATCAGTTTGAATGCGTTGAAATTTCCTATACCAAAAGCCATCATGGCAGCAGAACATCCGGTAGGCATAGCAATGGCAAACCAGCAGGAAACTGCAGTTACCAGAACGATGGTTTTGACATTCATGCCTCCTGCCAGAGCGGTAGCTGCAGCAATGGGGCACATAAGAGCCATGGTTCCAAGATTGGAAAGAAAATTGGTCATGATTGTAGTAACAACGCAGAAAACAATAGTCACATATAAACCGCTTGGATGATCTCCAAGAAGGTTAAGCACCGTCTGCCTAATCAGATCGCCGACTCCGGTTTTTCCGAGAACAGAAGACATGACTGACATACCTGCTATCATCCAGATCATATCGCTGGTTAGGGTTGTAACGGTCTCCTTTACAGAAAGAACTCCGGTAAGAATTAAGATCAATACCCCTGCTGCAGGCAGAATGTTACTGATATTACTGCCTAATTTACTGCCAAACATAAATCCCATAATTACACCAAAGAATACCAGGAAAATAATTGTCTCGTGCTTTTTAGAGATTGTATCAGTTTCTTTTATTTCTCTGATCTGGGAATTATCGATTTTACCGTTGGGAATCGTTTTATACATAAAAAGACAATAAATAGTGCCTGTGACAGCCGGGAAGAATCCAGCTTTCAGATAATCCGTAATTACAAGTAAGTCCTTTGCCTCCACCATGCCCTGATAAAAGGAATTAATGGTTCCTGGCATGGTCGCACCCATACCGATTGGGATTTTTGAAGTCCAGATGGTATTGACACAGGCAATAATAAAAAGCATGCGGGCCGGAGAGATGTCGCTTTCATCATCAAGCGTCTGAACAAACAGAAGCATCATGGAGAGGCAGGCCATCTGACCCATTAACTGAGACAAACCGACAGTGATAAGAAGCAGGGCCAGAACCAGAACAATACCGCTTTTGCCCTGAAGATGGTTCATTGCCTGGCGCAGTCTGTGGACCAGGCTGGTTTTTCCCAGGGCGCTGGCAACTACCAGCATAGTTGCAACCATGATAGTAGTGCTGTTGGATAAGCCGGAAAAAGCAGTGGGTATGTCGTTTACTCCTGTCAGGACAAGAGCCACGCAGCAGATCATTCCTGTTACGCCGTACGGAAGTGCATGAGACAGCAGCATAACAACCATAAATATCAGAATTAACAATACGACTATCATTTCATAAGTCATTACTTTTATCCTCCATTACTTTTACTTAAAAGTGTAATTTGCTGCCTCCATCATGAAAAAGGGCCCATGGATTGTGCATATTATCTTTTGTTAGTTCGCTACAAATGGGATTATATAGTAATATTTCATAAGGTTCAATTCAGTAATATCTATAAAAGTTATAAGAAAAAGCTATAGATGTTTTTTGTGGGACTTATTTACATGAGAAGGAGCAGTTAAATTATGAATACAAAAAGCCTGCTTTACATAACAACCATAGCAAAGGAAAAAAGCATTTCTGCAGCCAGTAAAAAACTGGGGATATCCCAGCCAACATTAAGTGTTTATTTATCGAGGCTGGAGAGAAGTCTTGGAACTGATCTGTTTATAAGGGAGAAAAAGTGGCTGATTCCCACGCCGGCGGGAAAGATTTATTTGGATACGGCCAGCCAGATTCTTGATGCGAAAGACCAGACGTATATGGCAATTCGTACGCTGACTCATGAATTAAAAGAGACGGTGGTCATTGGCGCCACACCACTGCGGGGGGCTGTTTTGGTGGCACAGATATTTACTCAGTTCAGTAAACGTTTTCCTAATGTGAAAATAGAAATTAAAGAATGCTATATGAAAGACTTAAGAAAGCATGTGATAGGGGGAGATGTGGATTTAGCATTAGGTTCTTGTTATGATAGTGAGGAAGAAGATGTTAATTTTGTTATGATGTTTAAAGAAGAGGTTATTTTAAGCGCACCATCTTTTCATAAATTGGCCAATCTGGCAAACAAATGTGACAACAGGCTGACTCCAATGGAAATAAGCCGGTTTTCCGATTCGCCTTTTGTGCTCATGTGCCAGGGAACCTCCATCAGAGCAATTTCTGACAGCATCTTTCTGGCAGCTAAGATGAAACCTACTGTGGTTTTTGAAACAAATAATAACCTGGTAATAAGCAATATGATACGTCAGGGAGCAGGAGCAGGGCTGCTTCCAAGGTCTTCCATGGCCGATTCTGATAATAAGATCGTTTACTTTTCTCTCTCTCCCAGATATTATCTGGGACTTGGAGCAATTGTTAAAAAAGGGAAGGTTCTGTCAGAAGCAGAAAGGTATTTTATTTATCTTGTGATGAGGCAGGATAGGAATAATCCATTATATACCCCTGATTACAGTGTGTGTGCAAGAGCGATTTATCGTGAATTTGAGAATGAGGGGTACCATATATGAATACCCAGCAATTAGAATATGTAATAGCAATTGCAGAGGAAAAAAATTTATCAAAAGCCGCAGGAAAGCTTTATGTCACCCAGCCGGCATTAAGCCAGCAGTTAAAAAAGCTGGAGGAAGAGCTTCAGACAAAGCTGTTTTATAAAGATAAAAATGATTATCTACTCACGGATGCAGGAAGAATCTATGTAAATGGAGCACAATATATCTTAAGCCTGTACAGCAGTGCATTAAAGGAGATTGAAAATTTAAATAATTCGGGGAAAAAGAAGCTTACAATCATTTACCGCAATGATATGCTTCCAGTGATTTCAAAGAACGTGCTGCCTTCTCTGGCTGATCTGCACAAGAATATTTTTATTGATACCATTGATGCAGACGGTTACATTGCAAAAGATTATGTGATGAACGGTATGGCGGATCTGGCAGTTCTGGTGACAAGGGAGCTTTCCCATAGCATGCTGGAATATATTCCTTTGAGAAAAGAGAATCTGGTACTGGCGGTGCCGGACAATCACCGATGCCTGGACCGGCTTTATAAAAATGGAGTGGACTTTTCCTGCTTTTGTGATGATTCTTTTATTTTAAATCCTGCAAAAAGCACCTTCCGTGCCTGTGAAAATGAGATATTTTCCAGCTGTCAGTTTACTCCGTCTATCCTTTGTGAATCCAATGATTTTACCATAATAAAACATATGGTAAGCTGCAGGAAAGGAATAGCCTTTTTACCGGAGTCTGTGGCAGAGGAACAAAGTAATTATGTCTGCCTGCCATTAAACCAACCGGCAAATTTTCATCTTGTAATTGCATACCGCAAAAGCAGTATTCTCACAAAACCAGTGAAAGATCTTATTATGATGCTTTTAAAAGCCTGCGATAATACTTAATACAATAAGTTGTAATAATGTTATCCTGCAGTTACAATAATAGAAATAGAAACGATGGAAGCGAGGGAGAAAATGGAACGGATTGCAATTCTGCTTCCAAGGCAGACAATTTTAGAGTATGCAAATGCGGTTCTGGAAAAAGAGGGGACAAAGGTCCAGTTTTTAAAAGTTGTAGAAAATTCAAATGCAGTTTCGGAGGCTAAGGCTGCAGTGGAGGCAGGAGCCCGCGTCATCATCGCCAGGGGGCTGCAGGCCACGCTGATTAAGGAAAATATAAATGTACCGGTAGTGGAGATGCCCATTACTGTACGTGAAATCGGATTTATGGTTCTCAAAGCCAGAAATATGCTGAAAAAGGACCACCCTTCTATCGGAATTATCGCATTTGAAAATATGTTTGAAAGCCTTGATGAATTAGACGAGCTGTTTAATTTTGAACTGCATTTTTATAAACTGACTGAGCTGGAAGAAACGAGAGGCTTAGTCAGCCAGGCGATTAAAGACGGAGTGGACTTAATTATCGGCGGAGTAAAAACGAACCAGATTGCTTTTGAGATCGGATTTCCCAGTCTTTTTATGGAGACAGGTGAGGAATCCATCAGCAAGGCGTTTCAGATGGCAGTCCATATACTTGAACTTGCGGAACTGGAAAAGCAGAATAAGGCTCAGCTGGATACGCTTCTTGATACATCCTTCAGCGGTATCATTAAAATTAATGCTTATCAGGAGATTGTGGCAATAAACCGGGTGATCGAGCAGCTGCTGGGGAAGCCATCTGCTGAGGTAATCGGTTTTCCCATTGACAAAGTATTTGACGGAATTGACGCAGAGGGTATAGATGGAATTTTAAGTGGAAAAGAAGAACTTTATTCCACTTCCTTTTCTATAAAGAATCAGCTGCTGATGGTGATTGGAGCGCCAATTCAATACGACGGACATTACAGCGGAGCCATACTGACCTGTCATAAGGTACGTTCGGCAGAGCGGGGCGAAGGGCAGAGTTCAGGAACAAAGGTGATGAATGGTCATCATGCTCCCCGCAATTTCTTTCACATTCTAAGAGAATCAGGAGAAATGAAACGGTGCATCAAACAGGCAAGGTCCTATGGCATTTCCAGAAATCCGGTAATGATTTACGGGGAAACCGGTACAGAGAAAGAGATACTTGCTGAAGCGATTCATAATAACAGTCCCCAAAAGGGAGGTCCTTTTATCGCAGTTAATGTTAGCTGTCTTTCTCCGAAAGAGCAGAAAGAGGTGTTATTTGGCTTTGGAGAGGAGAATAAGAAAAGGCAAAAAGGGGCCCTGGAGGCGGCAGAATTTGGTACGGTATTTTTAGAAGAGGTGGACTGCTTATCCTTAGAATGCCAGTATCTGCTTTTTAAAGCGGTTCATGACCGGCTTTTCTGGGAACAGAATTCTATGATAAAACGGGTTTTGTCTGTTCGTCTGATTGCTGCTGCGGGAAAAGAACTGTCATATCTTGTAAAGCAGGGAAATTTCAGGGAAGATTTATATTTCTACCTGTCCGCTTTAAAGATCAGCCTTCCCCCCCTTCGAAAGGAGCCGGAGGAAATCCGCCGCTTTACGGGACTTTATCTTGACAAATATAATACAGCCTATTCCAGATATGTGGAAATCAGCGAGGCTGCATTAAAAGTAATGGAGGAATATTTCTGGGAAGGAAATTTACTGCAGCTGGAAAGCTTTTGTGAGAGGCTGGTGTTATCAGCTCACAGAAGAAAGGCGGAAGAGGGAATGGTGCAGAACCTTCTTCAGGAACTCTATCCGGTTATCAGGGAAGAAAACGGATTCAGCCAGACTGTAAGAAGCCAAAATCCGGAAGCTCTCCGCATAGAAATGCTTATGGAACGCTGCAAAGGAAGAAGAACTGAGGTGGCAGAAGCAATGAATATCAGTACAACAACTCTGTGGAGAAAAATGAAACGATACGGAATTGGAGACTGGGATTGCAAATGATTGCAATCCCTTTTTCATTTTCTGAAAGAATAAGAAAGATGACAAGAAAAATGAGACAGGGTTGGTATGTCTGCCAATAGAAGAAGTACTTCCATACCGGTATAATTAAGTTATGTTCAAAGATGATCTGTGATAAAGGAGAATGTGTAATGATACCAGTAATAACCAAAATGGAAGTATATCCGGTAGCCGGAAAAGATTGTATGGAGCTGAATTTAAGCGGAGCTCATGCACCGTTTTTTACCAGAAACATTGTGGTTTTGTATGCAGATAACGGAGAAATGGGAGTAGGAGAGGTGCCTGGAGGGAAAAAAATCACCGATGCACTTTTAGAGTGTGTTCCCATTGTAACAGGCACAAAGATCAGTGAATATAAAAGCACGCTTTTAAAAGTGAAAGCACATTTAGATTCCAAAGGGGATTCAGACGTAAGAGGAAATCAGACGTTTGATTTACGGACAGGCGTTCACGTAATTACAGCCATTGAAGCCCCCTGTCTCGATCTTCTGGGTAAATATTTAGGAGTTCCGGTCTGTGAGCTTTTAGGGGAAGGAAAGCAGAGAGACAGCGTACGGATGCTGGGGTATCTGTTCTTTGTGGGAGACAGAAACAAGACGGACCTTCCATATGACTCAGAACCGGACGCTGACTGTGAGTGGTACCGGATCCGTCATGAGGAGGCCCTCACTGCGGATCAGATCGTGGCTTTCGCAAAAGCAACCAGGGAAAAATACGGATTCCAGGACTTTAAGCTGAAAGGCGGCGTGCTTCCTGGAAATGAAGAGATGGATGTAATCCGGGAATTAAAGAAGGCATTTCCTGATGCACGTATTGATCTGGATCCCAACGGGGGCTGGCTCCTTGAAGAAGCGGTGGAATATGTAAAGGGAATGCAGGGCATTTTAACTTATTGTGAAGATCCGTGCGGAGCAGAAGGGGTTTATTCCGGAAGAGAGATTGTCAGCGAATTCCGCCGCCGCACAGGCTTCCCCACTGCAACCAATATGATTGCAACAGACTGGAGAGAGGTAGGACATTCCCTGGAATCCCAGGCAGTAGATATTATACTGGCTGATCCCCATTTCTGGACAATGAGCGGTTCTGTCCGGGTTGCACAGATGTGCCATGATTTTGGTTATACATGGGGCTCCCATTCCAACAACCATTTTGATATTTCCCTTGCCATGTTTACCCAGGTTGGAGCAGCAGTTCCAGGTGAGTACAATGCACTGGATACCCACTGGATCTGGCAGGAGGGCTTAGAGCGTCTGACAAAAGAACCTCTTATAATTGAAAATGGCTGTATCCAGGTTCCAAAGAAGCCGGGACTTGGTATTGAAGCGGATATGGAACAGATTAAGAAAGCCCATCAGCTGTATCAGGATCACTGTCTTGGCGGAAGAGATGATGCCATGGGTATGCAGTATCTGATTCCCGGCTGGAAATTTAATCCAAAAAAACCATGCCTTGTTCGTTAATTTAACGGATTATCACTGTTTCTTATCGCTGCAATCGGTATTAATTATTGGATTTATTGAGCGGTCATTGGTATAATGCGTATGAAAGCAAGAGAAAGAGATATAAAAATGTGCAATATAACCAAAGGAAGGAAATAGTAGATATGGAGTATTCAGGAACGCCGGTTGTTACAGATATGCAGGTTATACCGGTAGCAGGCTATGACAGCATGTTAATGACTTTGAGCGGAGCTCATGCACCCTGGTTTACCAGAAATATAGTAATTTTAAAGGACAGCGCCGGAAATACGGGAATCGGTGAGATTCATGGAGGAGATTATACCTGTGAAGCGTTAAGAAGCTGCACCCCTCTGGTAGTTGGACAGCAAATTGGGAAATACCGGAGTATATTAAACTCAATTCATAAAGCGTCAACAAAAGCGAAAGAGGATGACGGGGAAGGAATACAGACCCTTGATATCAGCAAGCTGAAATTTGTTGTAAAAGCGGAATGGGCCATTGAGTGTGCACTCCTTGATCTTCTGGGTCAGCATTTGGGACTGCCCATTTGTGAACTTTTAGGAGAGGGAAAACAGAGGGATCAGGTTGAGACGCTGGGTTATCTATTCTATGTCAGCAAAAAGGAAAAGGCTGCACCGGAGCTTTCCTATCTGGATGAGAGCGGCAGCAAAGATCCGTGGTTTCGCCTGCGGCGTACGCAGATGCTTACTCCGGAACGGATTGTAGAGCAGGCAGACGTTCTTCACGAAAAATACGGTTTTAAAAATTTTAAGTTAAAAGGCGGTGTGCTTTCAGGTTCCGATGAGATGGAAGCGGTACGGGCGCTGAAACAGGCGTTTCCCGATGGCCGTATCAATATAGACCCAAACGGTGCATGGAGTTTAAAGGAGGCAATTGAGCTTTGCAAGCCAATGGAGGGAATCTTATCTTACATAGAAGATCCCTGCGGTCCGGAATCTGGTTTCTCCAGCAGAGAGATTATGGCAGAATTTAAAAATGCGGTTAATCTGCCGGTAGCCACCAACATGATCGCAACTGACTGGAGACAGTTTTATCACTCGGCAGCATTAAAAGCGGTGGATATCGTCCTGGCTGATCCTCATTTCTGGGGATTTTCGGGAAGTGTTAGAATGGCACAGATTCTAAATGACTGGGGACTGACCTGGGGAAGCCATTCCAACAATCACTTTGATATCACTTTGACTGCATTTGCCCATGTGGCAGCTGCAGCACCGGGAAATCCAACAGCACTTGATACTCACTGGATCTGGCAGGATGGGCAGAATCTCTTAAACGATACTCCGTCTATTAAAAACGGTTACTTAGAGGTACCTGACAAACCAGGACTGGGAGTGACTATAAACATGGAGCGGGTAATGGAGGCAAATGCGTTATATAACAGCCTTTCCTCACATGACAGGGATGACGCTCTGGCGATGCAGTACTTAATACCTGGCTGGAAGTATGACTGTAAAAAACCGGCATTGGTAAGATAAAAGGAGGAGGACAGTCAATGTTTATAAAAAAATATGGGGATATAATTGTGGGCGGATTTTTTATGATTTTATCTGCCGGAATGATGATTATGGCGAAGATGCTGCCGAAATCATCAATTATGGAAATCGGTCCGGATTTCATGCCGATGTGCATCGGTATTGTAACCTTTGTTCTGGCGGCGGTCCTGGCATTTTTCAATATAAAAAACTTGAAAATGAGAACAGCAGAAGCGGAAAAAATGGAAAAGGAAGACCTGGATTACAAACGAATGCTGATCAGTTTTATTCTTATTCTGGTTTATGTTTATCTGCTGCAGCCCGTTGGTTTCATTGTTACCACGATTCTTTACCTGCCATTTCAGATGTATGTTCTGGCACCGGATGAAAAAAAGACGAAAAAGGACATCATACAGCTGGCAGTAACTTCTGTTGTATTTACCTTTATTGTATTTTTCCTGTTCCGGTATGGATTCAAGATCATATTGCCTGCTGGTATATTCACCATTAATTTATAGGAGGGGAAGCAATGAACGCATTAATATCATTAGGTAACGCTTATGCAAGAATTTTTACTCCGTCTTCTCTTCTGCTTATGGCAGCAGGAGTGAGTGTCGGGATTATATTTGGTTCCATTCCGGGTTTATCAGCATCTATGGCTGTGGCATTGTTTTTGCCCCTTACGTTCAGCATGTCTCCATCTATGGGTATGAATATGCTGGTGGCGGTTTATATCGGAGGTATCTCAGGAGGTCTGATCTCTGCCATTCTTCTTAACATGCCGGGTACGGCTTCCTCCATTGCAACCTGCTTTGACGGGCATCCAATGGCAAAGAACGGAGAAGCAGGCAAGGCGCTGGGATATGGAATTGTATTTTCCTTTTTAGGATCTATCTTTTCTTTTATTGTTTTAACGTTCTGTGCTCCGCTGCTTGCAAACATTGCACTTAAGTTTACACCCGCTGAGAACTTCGGAATTTCGTTTTTTGCTTTAACTATGGTTGCAGTTCTGGCATCCGGATCAATGTTAAAAGGTGTACTGGCAGGTATGCTGGGACTCATTTTTTCTCTGGTTGGTATGGCTCCTATTGACGGGACCGCACGTTTTACGTTTGGTTCAAGCTCCCTGATGGCTGGATTTGATACGCTTCCCACGTTAATTGGTATTTTCGCTATTTCAGAGATTCTCATAACAGCGGAGTCCATGGGACATGGAAAGATGGATGTGATCAAAATGAAGCCGATCAAAGGCTTTGGCTTTACCTGGAAGGAATTTGTTTATCAGATTCCAAACGCCATTCGTTCCGCTCTTATTGGAACCGGAATTGGTATTCTTCCCGGTATCGGAGGAAGTACCTCAGGAATGCTTTCCTATGTAACCGCTAAAAACATGTCAAAGCATCCGGAAGAATTTGGAAAAGGCTGTCCGGACGGAATCGTAGCCACTGAAACAGCTAACAACGCCACCATAGGTGGAGCCATGATCCCGCTTCTGGTTCTCGGAATTCCCGGGGACGGTGTAACAGCCATGATGCTTGGAGGATTTTTAATCCACGGCTTATCGGCAGGACCGCTTTTATTTGTTAAAAATGCAGATGTGGTATACGGAATTTTTGCAGCCTGTATGATCTGTATTACCTTGATGCTGTTAATTGAATTCTTTGGAATTAAAGTATTTGTGCAGCTTTTAAAAATTCCAAAGCACATCCTGATGCCTCTGATCCTGGTTTTATGCTGTGTAGGTGCTTATGCCACCAACAACCGGATCTTCGACGTACAGTCCATACTGTTATTCGGATTGGTAGGATACTTATATCATAAGTTCAGACTGCCAACTACACCGTTTGTATTATGCTTCCTCATAGGAAAAATGCTGGAGACATATCTCCGAAGAGGAATCATGCAGTACAAATCTTTTGGAGCTTTCTTCCAGAGACCGATATTCGACGCATTCTTTTTTGTCGCAATCGGAGTAGTGGTTTGGTCGGTTTATAAAGAATACAAGATGTACTTAAGCAAAAAAGCGGTTAAGGCAACTGAACAATTATAAAAAAGGAGAGCAAAAACTATGAAAAAAAGATTTTTGGTAACAGTAATGGCGGCGGGACTGGTTCTTGGTATGACAGCATGTGGGGGCAGCCAGACACAGTCAACAACAGCAGCAGAAACTACGAAGGCGGCAGCCAGTTCTGAGGCAGCCACCACAAAGGGATCAGAAGCAGCCAGCTCTGAAGCAGCAGCTTCCACCTGGAAGCCAACCACCACCGTATCCATCGTGGTTCCGGCAGGAGCAGGCGGCAACACAGACCTTTCTGCCCGTGTATTTGCAGAGTATGCAAAGAGAATGACAGGCGCTGATTTCATCGTGGTAAATGCCAATGGAGCCGCAGGTTCTGTAGCTGCAAATCAGGTTCGTTCTGCAGCAGCAGACGGACATACCTTCCTTTATGGTCACAACCTGGTAAATGTGGCAAACATTGCGGGTGTTACGGATTATAATTATACTGCTTTTAAATTAGGACCGACGTTTGCACTTGATCCGGCACAGCAGTTCTACGCAAATCCGGAGAAGTATAAGACACTTGATGATTTCATTAAGGCAGCAAAAGCAAATCCAGGCAAGTTAAAAGCATGTACCGAAGTAGGTGCATATACTTACTATGAGCTGCTTGCATTTGAAAAGGTAGCAGGAATTGATCTGGATCTGGTTGACGTAGGTTCCAACTCCGATAAGGTAGCAGCCATGCTTTCCGGTCAGGTGGATTTAATGCCTGGTGCTTACATTAACTGTAAGGATTATCTGGAAGCAGGACAGTTTGTATGCCTGGGAGCTCCGACGAAAGAACGCTATGAATTAATCAAGGATATTCCGACTTTAACAGAGCAGGGCGTAGATTTAGTATATCCAAACTGCGAATTTTCCTTCTATTTCCCAAAGGATACATCGGATGATGTAATTGCCTGGTATGATCAGCTGGTTAAGAAAATGACCGAGGATCCGGAAGTTAAAGAGGCAATTGCCAAGGTTGAAATGATGCCTTACTATTTAAGCTCTGCTGATTCTGAGGTAAATGACGAGAAGATTTACAATGAGATTAAACAGATTGCAGATGATCTTGCAAAATAATTAAATTAATACGAAATAGGACAGCCCTGGGGGTCGGTTTAATATCGACATGATCCCAGGGCTGTTTTTAATGAAAATAGTTCTTTATGGCATTGCAGAAGCATTGACTTGCCTGACTCTGAATCCAGTTTTTTCTTGTTACCAGGGTGTTTAATCTGGTGAGCTTTGGCTCCACGCTATAGTACGCCACATGTTCCCGGTCAGCTGCACAGGACTCACTGATAAATGTGACGCCGATACCCATGGCTACCATACTTCTGGTTGTGGATATGCTGTTGGTTTCACAAACTGTACTGGGAATCCAGCCGGCATGATCCAGAATCATGTCGGTGAGACGGCGAAGGGTGGACCCCTTTTTCGATAACAGGATATTTTCTTCCCCGAAATTCTCCGCAAATTCCTGTATCCGGATAGGCCTGTCCGGATTTTTTAGGCGGTATGGGTGATTGATGGGGATGGAGAATAAAACCTCTTCTTCCCGCAGAATGGTTACCTGATCCGGAGAAAAAGGATCGGTTTCATTCATGGCCATGATTCCGCAGTCGATGCTTTCCTCCAGGATCATTCTGGTAAGTCCTGGAAGATTGGTTTCTGAAATTTCGATGATAATATCCGGGTATTGAACTTTGAACGCAGGGATGATATCGGTGAGCATGGCAAGGCCGAACTGTGAGGTCACGCCTACGGTTATGTGGCCGCGGTTTTCGATATTTTGAATGTTCTGATAGAGGACATTTTTAATGGACATGACTTTTTCTGCAGCTTCTATATAAAGAGAGCCTGCCGTTGTGAGCGTTAACCGGCCTTTGCTCCGGTAAAACAAAGGAGTGCCAAGCTCACTTTCCAGCTTTGAGAGGTACTGGCTTAAAGTGGATTGGGAGACGAAAAGTTCTTCGGCGGCTTTTGTCATGTTTTCTTTTTTGGCGATTGTCAGGATGTAGGTCAGATAGCGGGTGTCCATAAAAGTGCCTCCTTGTTTATGCGATGTGTATTGGGGTTAGGGAGTGTGGTTATTACTTATTATCATATCATAGTTGGGAATAATTTGCATTAAATGGGTTTCTTTTGTTACAATATGTCAGCTGGTTATTCTTGCGTATTTCCAATTTTACCTTGGTTTTCCCACGAAGTAAGAATCTTTAGAACTTTTCATATGCATAAAGGTGGCGTCAATATCAGTCTTTGAATAACTGTTGCGCTCTCCAAAACGGGAATGGTGCAGATCATAGAGCAGCAGCCTGTTGAGAAACCGCTGAAACATTTCCTGATAGCGCTGCTGAATCGTCTTTCGTTTCCCCCCTGCCTTGCATAAAAGAAATACCGTGTTTCTGACAGTAGGAGGTTAAAAAGTCAACAATGTTCAGTAGATCAGAAGCTGTTTTTCTTTTGTAACACAGGAAGACTGAATGTAATCGTAGTTTTCCAGCCCAACTGCTTTCTCAATGGTTCCAAACAACTTAAGTTTGACCAAGTTCGGTATAATCTTTAGTGGTGTATTTTTATATTAACATAATTAATTATTCCATGGATTACGGACTCTTCGGAGTTCGTTTTTCTATTTTAAAGTAAAAAAGGGGAGCTATTGCTCCAATAGATTATTCATCTATTTTTGCAACAGCTCCTTTTATTTATTCCCACTAAATAAAATTTTGATTAAAAAAATACCTCCTAATAACGATAGCAAAATGCCTGCTATTCTATAGTTGTTTGATATGATATTTAAATAATTATAATTAAATTCAAGGGGAACATCTAGATTTTGCATTGTTAATAACTTTAAATCTAACTTATACTCTGCTATTTTATAGCAGTTTAATATCAAAGTGAAACCAATTGCTTCAAACATAAATGTTATAACATAGTAGAAAGGAACTTTATTCATATTTACCTACTTCCATTATCTTGTTATTACTCCCAAGCCTGTTGCAACAGTAAAACCTCCTCTTCCATAATAATCACCAGAAGGTTTGCCATATACTGAATAATCATATGATTGATAAATTATATATACATCGACATACATTCCATTAGATGTATTGTTACTTTGAGATATAGTTTTTGAGACTGTAGATGTACTTGATGACCCATATCCTAACTGTGCTGATATTTCCTTTATAGGTGCAACCCCGACCGTGAAGGAAGCTGATTTTGAAACTTGTTTTGTATAAGTATGTGATATACTTCCCCCAGGTGAAATATAGTCAGAAGCAATGGGAAGTGAACTCCAACTTTCGCGTGGCCCACCTGTACGTTTTATAGTGGCTCCTGTATCATACCAAGCCATTAAGTGGTTGTCATTACCTGATATTTTCTCAATTTCTATTGGCTTAACAATATCATAAATTTCAACACTTTTAATTTCATCAGGATTAAGACCTAATGCCTTTACAATTGTTTCTTTATCACGGGATTCTACACTAACTAGATTTCCCTGTGTTGTGGGTTGTGCATTTACACTAAAACTAAACATAAGTGTGAAAGCCATAAGCATGGCACTCAAAGTCTTATACTTCTTTTTTGGAATAAATAATCTCATTATAAATAAACCTCCTCTTTTCTTAAATGTAGTGCTATTTCATAGTATTTTTCTTTATAAAAACAATGGAATCCCTCCTATCTAAATACTATACGGCTTTGGACAAAGATTAGAATCCAAACCCGCCTTTAAATCCCCCCCCTACTTCTTTTATGGTTTTAGCACTTATGATATTATAGTTTATATAATATTACGGTAAATTTACTTTGTCAATAACGATTTTAAAAATTAAAATCGTTTTGTTATTATTTATGATTTTAACATTAATTGACTTTTTTATAGTTTTAATTTATAATTTGATAAAAGTCATTAGGAGGTGAATAATATGCAAGGCAATAAAGACATCAATTCATGTTTTTTTCTTACAAATAAGGAAGAAGCTGCTATGAAAGTTCTGTGGGCATCAGATACTCCTTTATGTGCTACCGAAATTGCAGAAAGAATTCCTAATAGAACTTGGCCTTCAAGTTCAATACAAAGTATTTTGAGAACGCTTGAAAAAAAGGAAGCTATTGAAGTAGCTGAAATAACCAAAATCGGAAAGTCCTACGGTCGTCTGTTTCGACCAACAATATCAGCCAATGAATATGCTGTTATGCAATTTGATAGATATTATCAAGGACATGATCAGCAGGGGTTATCTTTAATATCAACGCTTTTGGGCAAAGAAAAATGCAAAAAAGAAATTGCGGAAGCTTTACAGGAACTATTAAACCAATACAGGGAGGACTAGTTTATGGGGGTAACATTGTTCTCCTTCTTGACTTCACTTATTTGGGTAAGTATTTTTGCTATAGTTATAAAATTATTAAGCAGGCAAATGATTCTATTAAGAACTTTTTCAATTTATCCTTTGATTTTTTTGATTTGTTTATGTTTAATAAGGTTCTTTTTACCAACTGAACTATTCTATACTCAAATTATCAGGTCTAAAAATTTATTGCCTTCTTTACAATATGTATTAACTTATCCTTTAATTAATTTTTTCAGCAAAGGTATTACTGTTAACATATTAGCAATTTTGATCCTCATAAGCGTTGGAGTTGCATTATATAAATTTTACATTAAGATAAGTGAGTATAGAAGATTATCTAATATACTAAGTATTTTTCCGGATTGTGAAGACCAACGCGTAAAAACAACCTTAGAAAAAATACAAAATCTTACCGGAATAAGAAAAAAATTAAAAATTATAATGCACAAAGGCATAAGGACACCGGCAATAGTCGGCTTTCATTCACAAATCATATTGCTTCCAGATATAAACTTCACTGACGACGAATTATTTAGTGTTCTATTACATGAGTGGCAGCATTACCAACAGAGACATGTAATAATCAAATGTATTTGTGATATCATTCAGACCATATTTTGGTGGAACCCGTTTTTTAGATATTTTACCACGGAAGTGGAACACACTTTAGAGATGCACTCAGATGAAAAAGTTAGTTATTTTTTAAATAGGCAGCAACAAAAATGTTATTTAAATGCAATAATCAAAGTCATTCAAAATCAGGAAAAAAGTCAAAAGAAGTCTATATTAACTTGTTGCTTAGTTGAAGAAGCGAAAAGTGATCGTCTGGAACAACGATTTAAAATGTTACTTGAAAGTAATTATTCAAAAATCAAGAAACAAAGAAGTAAAATGCTTATTCCTATTACATTTGTTTTGCTAATGCTGTCGTATACCTTTGTTATACAACCCTACAGCGAGCCAAGTATTCAAAATTACGGAATCATGACTGAAATATCAAGTAGTTATTATTTTGTAAAGACAGATTCAGGTTATAATCTTTACAACGAGCAAGGAGATATAATAGCTACTGTTTCAGCGATTGATGATAGTTTGAAGCATTTGAAAATAATAAACGAGGGGGTAAACCATGAAAAAGTTTTCCATAATTAATCTTACCTGCCTATTGGCAGCAACTATGTTTTTAGTATTTTTACCAACTAACATTTATGCATCTGGGTATTCAAATGAACATATGCAGGATATTGAAAATTCTGAAATACACCTTTTGGCAGAAGAAACTGGTTATAAATATAAAGTCATTAATGGCAAACTGTATAAACGGCTCTGGTCATATACATATGCCAGATGGATTGATAAGGATTGGATATTAATATCATAACAAAATAAGGGGGGTTGGCACTTTATTAATGAATGAAAAGAGGTGATTTGGGATTGCTTTTGAATGGTTTATTAAAGAAAGTAATCAGAGGATAAATTGGTTACTTTTTGGTCGTAGTCTTCGCGGATTGTAATCCATTATTAATTTAGTAACCGTTTCCTCAAAAATTTGAAGTCTGCTTGCGAAACTTTGTTGTTTAAAAGTGTTCAACTAGGATTAATTCATGTTATACTGGAATCTAATTAAGTATTTAAACAATCTGTGTTTACGGATCTGCCAATAACAATACTACCGTATAATTAACTAGTAGTAGTGGCAGTCTTATTAATATAAAGTTTAGAAAAACAATAAAGCAGGCAGAAAGTTGGAACGTTTATGGCAAGTATTAAAGAAATAGCAGAAATGTCCGGCGTTGCAAAAAGTACAGTTTCCAGGTATTTAAATCAGGGATCTGTCAGTGAAAAAACAGCCGAACGAATAGAAACAGTCATCAAAAAAACAGGATATTCCCCCAACCAGTTCGCCCAGAGTTTAAAGGCGAAAAAAACTAAAATTATCGGAGTGATTATACCCAGGCTTAATTCCAATGCCATGTCGGAAACGCTGCTGGGCATTGATGATGTATTGCAGATGAATGGATTCCAGATGATTATTTCCAATACCAATCAGAATATTGACAGAGAGATTGAAAGTATTTATTCTCTTGCTAAACAGAAGGTTTCCGGTATTATTCTGGCTGCCACGGTAATTACGGATAAGCATAAAAAAGCTTTTGATGAGATTTCAATTCCCATAGTTGTCATAGGCCAGCAGGTGCCCGGTGTCCCTAGCGTGATTCATGACGATTATCAGGCAGGGTATTGTCTTGGAAGCTATATTTTTCAGAGAGGCCACCGGTTCGTCACTTATCTTGGAATTCCTGAGACAGATATATCGGTTGGTATAAAAAGGAAACAGGGTGTGATAAAGGCTTCCGGGGAATATGAAAACATAGTTCTTAATATAGAAGAAACTTCGTTCTCATCTCAGGATGCAGTGATTATGGCAAAGAAAATTCTTGCTGGAAAAAATCAGCCTACTGCCATTATTGCCGCTACCGATAACATTGCAGTGGGAGTGTTAAAAGCCTGTTGTCTTCTGGATATAAAGGTCCCGGAACAGCTCTCAATCGTGGGAGTGGGGGGAGATAAGATCACGGATCTGGTATATCCTGGAATTACAACGATTAAATTTTTCTTCAGGGAAGCCGGAGGGACTGCAGCAAAAAGTCTTCTTAAGCTATTGGAACATGAACAAACGGAAGAAGTGATCGTTTCTCCATATGAATTAATTGAGAGATTTAGTGTTGACAAACAACAACAGAAGAAGTAAAATCCAACTATAAGGAACCGGTTCCAAAAAAACTGAAACTGTTCCTTATAATTTCACCCAATATTGGAACCGGTTCCAATATTGCGGAAGTTGAGGTAATTTATGAATATAAGTTATACAAAGCCATATGGCATATCAGAAGAGGAGTATTTGGAACTGGCAGAAAAAGTTCAAAATAGTCCATGGCGGCAAAGCTATCATATACAGCCGGTTACCGGACTTTTAAATGATCCCAATGGTCTGGCCTGGTACAATGGTTTCTATCATTTGTTTTATCAATGGTTCCCGTTCGGACCTGTTCATGGAACCAAGTACTGGTATCATCTCCGATCAAAAGACCTTATTTTCTGGGAGGACTTAGGGATTGGGTTAGCACCGGACCAGAGCTTTGACAGCCATGGTGTCTATTCAGGAAGCAGTATGAAAAAGGATGGACTTTTGTACCTGTTTTACACCGGTAATCACAGAGATGATGACTGGGTAAGGCACAGCAGTCAGTGCCTGGCGGTTATGGACCAGGAAGGCAGAATTGTAAAGGAGACTTCCCCACTGATACCAAAACCGCCGGATGGGATCACAGAACATTTCAGAGATCCGAAAGTGTGGAAGGGGAAGAAAGGTTATCTGATGATTACAGGTGCCCAGAATATTACACAGGCCGGCACGGCATTGATTTATCAAAGCACTGATTTAAAACGGTGGGATTATCGCGGTGAGCTGACAGTTCCATGGAAGACGAAAGCTTTTATGTGGGAATGCCCCGATTACTTTGAGTCAGACGGCTATGGCATTTTAATAATGTGTCCCCAGGGAGTGGAAACGAGGGAGTCTGGAAATTCCAATATTTATGAAGCTGGATATCTCATAGGGAGCCCGATGAATGAAGAGACATTAACCTTTGACGGGAACCGGTATGAAAGACTTGATTATGGATTCGATTTTTATGCACCACAGACTTTTGTGGATCCTTTGGGAAGAAGAATATTGTTTGGGTGGATGGGGCTGCCTGAGATTTCATACCCTACGGACCGGTATGGATGGGCCCACTGCCTGACAATTCCCAGAGAACTTACCATTGCAGACGGGCGCATAAGGCTAAATCCGGTGAAGGAAATGGAACTGCTTAGAAGTGAAGAGGTGTGTGAGACCATTCTCATTGAAGAAGAAAGCTACAAAGACGAAAGGTTTTATGGCAGACATTTTGAACTGATGGTTCAGATCATAAATCAGAATGCAGGAATTTTTGAGATCAGTGTAAGACAGAATAAACAGGAGCAGACAATGATCCGATATTCCAGTAAAGACCAGATGATTTGTGTGGACCGAAGCGCTTCCGGAGAAGTGTTTGCCAAAGACTACGGGAGTCTCCGCAAGGCGAGGCTTAAAAGCTGCTTAAAAGAGATTCGGATATTTTCTGATGAATCCTCGTTAGAAATTTTTGTTAATCAGGGAGAGGTTTGTTTTTCATTAAGGATTTTCCCTCAGGAGTCAGGTATTGAGACGGCATTTACAGCAAGAGAGGGTTCTGTAAAAGCAGCAATTCAAAAATGGAATCTGAAAGTCTAGTTAAGAATGGAGTGTAATCATGAGTGATAAAAATTTGGCAGAAAAAATTGTTGAGAATATTGGCGGGAGGGAAAATGTGCAGAGTCTTACTCACTGCATGACCCGGCTGCGTTTTGTTTTAAAGGATGAAGTGAAGGCAGATAAAGAAGCGCTGGAGAAGTTAGACATTATGCAGGTGGTACGGGGCGGGGGCCAGTACCAGATTGTCATCGGAACCAATGTGAAAGATGTATATGAAGAGGTAATAAAACTGACGGGAGAAGAAAACGGCCCAGGAGATGTCAGAGGAGGAAAGGAGCAAAACCTGTCAGCAAAGATCTTCAATGTAATTTCAGGAAGTTTTACGCCCATTATACCGGCCATATTAGGCTCCGGTATGTTAAAGGCATTACTTCAGATTCTTGTGGCAGCAGGGGTAATGCAGTCAACGTCAGGAACCTATGCAATTTTAACAGCTGCCTCAAATGCAGTATTTTATTTTCTTCCCATAATTCTGGGAATAACATTTGGAACCCGCATGAATGTGAACCCTTACATATCCGGTGTCATAGGAGCCGCTCTTTTGGAACCCAGCTATACCAGGCTTTTGACAGCCGGCGGGAAGACGGATTTCATGCATATACCGGTGGTGTTAATGGACTATTCTTCCACTGTTTTCCCGGTAATACTGGCAATCTGCACTTATGTTCTTATTGACAGGCTGTTAAAAAAGATTATTCCCGGCGTATTTCAGGTGTTGTTTGTCCCCATGCTGTCTCTTATGCTGGTTGTGCCCATTACCTTAATTGTGTTTGGACCTTTTGGAATTTATACTGGCACGTTCATTTCCAATGTTTTAACAATTGCACTGGGAAAAAATGCGGTTCTTACAAACATTGTATTTGGTTTCATAGGAATTCCTACGGTTATGCTTGGACTTCACTGGGCGTTAATCCCTGTTATTATTAATAATTTGTCCACGACAGGTCAGGATTTTCTTCTGCCAACCGTTCAGGCAACAGCTTATGCAGGTGCAGGTGCGGCACTGGGGGTATTCTTTAAATCCAAAGATATTAAATTAAAGGAGCTGTCTTTCTCTGCATTTGTACCTGCTTTTTTAACCGGAATTACAGAGCCGGTGATTTACGGAATATTCTTTAAATTCAGACGGGTGTTGTTATATGCTATGTCCATGAGCGCTGTGGCAGGCGGTCTTTGCGGAATTTTCCACATATCCGCTTCTCAGCTGGCAGGAGGTATTATGGTGATTCCTTCCTATTCTCCAGCTGTCAGCTTCGCAATTGCCATGGCTGTGGCATTTGGGGGAACTTTTCTTCTGACCTATATATTTGGCTATGAATCTGCGGGAAAATCAGTCAGTACGCCTGCAGGAACGGATTCGTCACCGGTGGCTCTGGCGGTTGAAAAGACAATGACTGCGCCTGCAAAAGGAACGGTCGTTAAGCTTAGCCAGGTTGAAGATGAAGTTTTTTCATCGGGCACATTGGGAAAGGGAATCGGAGTGATTCCAGTCAGTGATGAGATATTTGCACCGGCAGACGGAGTGGTCGTTTCTGTTTTTCCTACAAAGCATGCAATCGGTATCAGGACGGAATTTGGAGCGGAGATGATCATTCATATCGGAATTAATACGGTAGAGCTTAATGGAAAATATTTTGAGATTTTTGTGCAGGAGGGGGACAAAATCACCTCTGGTCAGAAGATCGGAACCGTGGAATTTGACAAAGTCAAAGAGGCGGGATATGATACGACTGTAATGCTTATTGTGACAAATACAGACCACTTTCATGAGGTGAAAATAATGGAGCCGGATACCTTTAAAGATCCGGTAATCCAGGTAGTATAGGAGGGACAGTTAATGAAAGTAAGAGAAATCGTTGATAGTATCATCAGGGAGACCGGGGTGACGCTGAATCCGGTAAAAACCGTGGACCAGATTATTATAGGCGATCCGGATACGGAGGTTACGAGAGTTGTTACTTCGTTTATGGCCACTGTTGATGTGATTTTAGAGGCGGTCAGGCTGGGAGCCAACTTTATTATTACCCATGAACCAACCTGGTTTAACGGGAGGGATCAGAAAGAATGGCTTGCAAATGATCCGGTTTATATAAAAAAGAAACAGCTGATTGAAGATAATCACCTTGTAATATGGCGGTTTCATGATTATATGCATGCAGTTTCTGAGGATATGATTTATCAGGGCTTTGATCAGGATATGGGCTGGGGTGATTATAAAGAAAGAAAAGAAATCAGAAAAGAGGAGAAGAATCCTCTGCTGAAAGCCCGGTTATGTTATCAGATTCCCGAAATGAAGCTTAAGGATCTGGTGTTGAAAGTGAAGGATTCTCTGGATGTGAAATGTGCCAGAGTGATTGGAAACCAGGAGGGAATCTGCCGCCGCATCGGTGTACTGGTGGGAGGCGGAAGTCTGGGCCTTGGCGACGAGAAAAACACCATGGAGTTCATGAACAGAGAAAATTTAGATACAGTCATATGCGGAGATATTACAGAATGGACGCTAAGCGCTTATATCAGAGATGCCTCTATGCTTGGGCTCGGCCATTCCATGATTATTATCGGTCATGAGAGAAGTGAGGAGTCCGGCATGAAACATCTGGTGGGCTGGCTGCAAAAACTTCTCCCGGCTGTAACTGTTATTTTTATTGATGCAAAAGAGCCTTTTGATTATTTGTAATTTCCTTCATGTTCCTTTCATTATTCTTGTGATATAATATTTATACGGTACGGAGATCGAAGAAAGCACAGAAGAGTGAAAGGGATGACGCAGGCAATGAGAATTTTATTGGTGGAAGATGAACCGGATTTAAATGGGCTGATTGTAAGGAAACTAAAGCTTGAGCATTATACGGTAGATTCCTGTCTCAATGGGCTTGACGGGCTGGAGTATCTTGAGATGACTTATTATGATGCCGTCATACTGGATACTATGATTCCAGGGGTGAGCGGTTTCGAACTGCTAAAGAAGATACGAAGCCAGAGAAAGAATACTCCGGTGCTTATGATGACTTCTGGCGACACCGCTCAGATTAATGGTACCGATCCGGAATTATGGGCTGATGAATATCTTGTGAAGCCATTTGCCTTACATGCGCTTCTGACAAAAGTACGGTCAATGTTAAGGCGGTACTACGGCAATATCAGCAATATATTTGAGGTTGGTGATTTAATTGTGAACTGCGACGCACGGAGGGTAATAAGAAATCAGAAAATCATTCCGCTTTCCGCAAAAGAATTCTCAATATTGGAATATTTGATCCGCAATACAGGAGTTGTGCTTTCCCGTGAAAAGATCAGCCAGCATATATGGAATTACGACTATGATACAGAATCCAATATGATTGATGTATACATTCGGTATTTAAGGAAGAAAATCGATGAAGGCCAGTCCGTAAAGCTGATACATACGGTCAGAGGCGTGGGATACGTTTTGCGGAATCCGGGTAATGTGAGAGGCTAAAAATGGGCAGCAATCAGGTGCTTTTTAATCTGATTGCTGCCCTGTTTTTTGGAGGAGTACGGGTTTTTTTAATATACCATCATTCAAAAAGCTGTTAAGAAGCTGAACCATTCTTCCAATATCAGGTTTCTCACGGCGGATTAAACAGCAGTTGGGTATAGCAGATATCCCCCTGAGAATGAAACTAATTATCTTCAGAGGAAAGTCTTTTGAATTCCATGGCTGATGCTGTATAATATTTAGTTGTAGCGTAAATTTAAATTCCAGGGGGCGGTTATATGAAGGAAATAATAACACAACGATTGGTTATACGTAAGTTTACAGAAAATGATGGTGAGGATTTATATGAGTATTTTTCCAACCCCAAGGTGTTGGAATTTGAACCATATAAGCCATATTCAAAAGAAAAATCTTATTTAGAGGCAAAGAGGCGGGCTGGTGACGAACGGTTTCTTGCCGTATGCTTAAAAAGCGGAAAACTCATAGGTAATTTTTATTTTGCAAAAGAAGAATTTGAAACGTGGGAAGTAGGTTATGTTTTCAATGAAAGGTACTGGGGGAACGGATATGCCACAGAAGGCCTGCTTGCACTCATGAAATATGGCTTTCATGAGCTTGGTGCAAGAAGACTGATCGCAATGTGTGATCCCATGAATCCTAATTCCTGGAAACTTCTTGAGCGTGTCGGAATGAGAAGAGAGGGGACATTACTGCAAAATGTATATTTCTTTACTGATGAGGACGGCAATCCTATATGGAAGGATACTTATCAATATGCGATTTTAAAATTTGAGTTTCAATAATCACTGATTGTCAGACGGACCATTTCCGGCCATATTCACGGCTTAGAGTTAACAGTGCATTTATAGCTGGAGAGATCCATTTCTTTTTATGATAAACAATCTGGGTGAAAAAAGCAGGATCTGTTTCAATCAGCTTTGTACGTAGTAATCCGCTTTCACTTTCTGTCTTAACGGTGTAATAAGGAAGGTATGAAACTCCAAGACCGGTGGATACATACTTTTTGATTGCCTCCACATTTGAAGTTTCCAGTACATTAGAAGGGACATAGTGATGCTTTTGTAAGTATCGGTCAAATTCCTGCCGGTAGCTGCATTCTTTCTCAGTATAAAGCACCATTTCTCCGGATTCGGGCAAAAAGTCGGGCTGTGTATGTCCGGAGGGTGCAACAAGGCACATTTTTTCCTCCAAAAGCAGCTCCGTATGCAGATTCTCATCCATGCACTCTGGCTGAAGGACAAAGCTGATGTCCAGCTGTCCGGCAGATAAATCTTTTAACAGCAGCTCACACGGGCTGTTGATCATACGAACCTCCACCTGGGGATAAGCAGATTTAAATGCAATGATAAGCGGGTATAAACGATACAGTGTCAGGGATTCGGGGGCCCCGATCCGCAAACAGCCCTGGGGAATGGCATCGCTTTTTCCTAACTGTTCCAGAGTATCGTATTCCCGCAATACCGAATTGGAGTATTCCAGCAGCTGTTCGCCGAACGAAGTAAGTTTCAGTGTTTTACCTGTGCGGTCAAAAACAGGACAATTATAAAAGGATTCAATGGCACCTACCTGAAAGGTCAGGGTAGACTGGGCATATCCCAGGGCCTGGGCGGCCTTCGTATAGCTGCCCAGCTCCGCTATCTTTACCAACGTTCTTAAGTTACGTATTTCTATCATATCTCATTCGCCCTTTCCGGTTCTTATCCTTCACAAAATTATGTTACTATTATTCTATCATCAATAATACTGAAGTCAATCTTTAATAACTTCAATTATACAAATGAAAGTTTTTTTATTATGATTGATGTGACTGAAGGGAGATGTATTAGTATGAAGAAAAAATTAAATGTTTTTACGGTAAGCGGGCTGATGACCGGACCGATTCTGGGTTCCGGTATTATTTTTCTGCCATCTCTGGCTTATGATATGCTGGGTGAGCATGCCATTTTTGCATGGGTGATGATTATGGCACTTAATATTTTATTTGCCTACGTCTTTGCAAAGATGACAATTATTGTATCGGATAATCGGGGAATCAGTACGATTGTGGGGGATATGTTTGGCAGAAGATTTGGGATACTTGCGGCCAATTATCTTACGGTAGCCGTCTTTTTCGGACCTGTTGCCGTGGCAATTACTGCCGCAGAGTTTATTCAACCCGCCATTTCCCCTGCTTGTCACGTAAGTTCATGGGTTACAGCCGGTGGGGTTCTTCTCATTTGTGCACTGATCGTTATATCGGGTGTTTCCTTTATGGGAAAATTTATGCTGGTATTATCCAGTATTACAGCATGTCTGTTGCTTGCAGGCAGTGGTGCGACTTTATATCGTTTACCAGTTCTTACGATTCCACGCAGTCTTCCGGCACCGGGGGCCTTGGGACAGACGCTTCTTCTCATATTCTGGGCGATTGTGGGCTGGGAGATACTGGGAAATTATGTGGAAGATGTGGAAAATCCCAAACGAACCATGATGCGTGCCATGCAGATAAGCTTGTCAGCAATTATTCTGGTTTATCTGCTGACTGCTTTCGCATTTCAAAACAGTCCCAGCCATTCCATGCCGGATCTGCTGATTCCGGTAGCCGGCAGATTTTCAGGAGCTGTCTTTTCCGGACTGGCTGCAGGTCTTTGTATCTGTACTGTGTCAACCTTTACGGGGGCAGTTGTGCGGCAGACTACGGCACGTTTTGAAAATGCCGGATTACCGGAAATATTTCACCAGAAATGGCTGACTGCCCTGATACTTCTGGCGGTGAATGGTATGGTGCTTTTTTTTCATGCCGCTGGGAAGCTGTCATTTCAAAGTATTGTGGGAATTGCAAATACCATGTTTATCGGGAATGCGGTTTTAGGTCTGGCAAGCGGATTTAAACTCATTCATCCTATCGTGATTCGGATAGGAATCGGAATTTTGCTGTTTTTACTTATGATTATCTTTCTGTTTTCATCGGGATTTGCAATGGGATTATTTCTACTGATTACTTTTGGCAGTTTGATTTTTAACGGCAGAAAATGTGGAGTCTGATACGCTAAAATTCCAAGTACCCCTTGTGCTATCTTACCGCAAGTGGTATAATTCTCCCAACATATGAAATGAGAGAACGATGGAGTCTCAACTGCCGGGAAGGCAGTTGCGGCTTCTTTTGCTTTTTGGACGTAATGTCCTCCCGGAGCATCCCAGTTTCTTTTTGGAGAACGAGGAGGTTTTCCCCAGTATTTAGTGGGAAAGCCTCTTTTTATTTGATAAAATATGGTCTTGCATAACAAAAAAAGCATGAGAATGAACAAAATATAAAAAAATATTATAATCTTCAGTGCTGATTGGAGCCAGGGCCGGAATTCATCAAAGACCAGCTTAAGGGCTGACCCGGTGAAATAGGTATTAGCGATAGTAGGAGGAAGAAACATGAATGAACAGAATCAATTTTTTGCAATTGCCATAACCCGAACCTGCGGAAGCGGAGGAGGAAGTCATATAGGAAAAAAGCTGGCTGCTGATTATGGAATTGATTACTATGACAGGAAGCTTTTACGGCTGGATGCTAAGGACAGTGCAATCAACGAAACCATATTTGCAGAGGCAGATGAAAAAACGAAAAAAACATTGTTGTATGGGGCGTTTAAAAGGGTTTATAATGGAGAGAGAATCCCTGCAGAAAGCGGAAACTTCTTATCAGATCAGAATTTATTTAATTATCAGGCAAAGGTGTTGAAAGAACTGCTTACTCAGGAATCCTATGTGTGTGTGGGAAGAGCTGCTGATTTTGTATTACGACAAGAATCCAATGTGGTGTCTGTGTATTTAGATGCTTCCTATGAGTTCAGGATAAAACATGAGATGGAGAGGCAGGGGATTTCAGAGCCGGAAGCAGAACGCTATGTTGACCATCTGGACCGGTACCGCAATGCCTATTACCTGTATCATACCGGAAGACAGTGGAAAAATCCTCGAAATTATGACCTGTGTCTGGATACGGAAAGTCTGGGACTTGATAACTGTGCGAAACTGATTGAGGAGTACGTCAGGATGAAATTTGGCATTTGCCCCGAAAAAAAGGAGAGGTTATGAAAGAGCTTGCTTATTATGATGGAATAATTGCTGCACCAGAGGAACTGATGGTTCCTTTTAATGACAGAGTGCATTTTTTCGGTGACGGAGTTTATGATGCAACGGTTGGAGGAAATCACCGGGTCTATCTGCTGGAAGATCACCTGGACCGTTTTTATTCCAGTGCCAATGCCCTGGATATCCGGATTCCCATGGAAAAAAAGGCGCTTGGAGAACTTTTAACAGATCTTCTTAAAAAAGTGGAGGGAGAGACTCATTTTGTCTATTGGCAGGTCACAAGAGGAGCTGCTCCCAGAAATCACGTTTATGACAGTGAGATGAGCGGTAAGCTTTGGGTCATGATCCGCCCAAACCGGCTGCGTGACCCGGAGATTCCCATTAGTCTGATCACAGCAGAGGACACCCGTTTCCTGCACTGCAATATTAAAACCTTAAACCTTCTGCCTTCCGTAATGGCATCCCAGAAGGCTGATAAACTGGGCGCACAGGAAAACGTGTTTCACAGAGGTGATATTGTAACTGAGTGTGCCCACAGCAATGTTTCCATCTTAAAAGACGGAATATTTCTTTCTCATCCAAATGATCAGTATATTCTGCGGGGGATTTCTAAGACTCATATGATTGAAGCCTGCTACCGCCTTGGTATCCAGGTTTTGGAGCGCCCCTTTACTCTTACAGAGCTGATGGATGCAGATGAGGTGCTGGTGACCTCTTCCTCTAATTTCTGTCTGCACACAAAGGAAATTGATGGCATGGCTGTAGGAGGAAAAGATCCGCTGCGGTTAAAACAGATCCAGAATGAAGTCATTGGAGAATATCTAACATATACAGGAAAGAAGAGCTTGTTTGATGGGGATATGCATAAATTGCTGCCATAAACGGAGCCGAAGCGTTGAAAATTGTCAGGAAAGAGAACAAAAAGCTTGTGGAGTTGAAAAAAATAATTGAGACTGACATTGGAAAATGGTAAAATATTAACAGGATAGAAGGAAAATACGGTTTTAGAGAAAGGAAGCGGCGATTATGGCGGTCATTGATTTGAACTGTGATTTGGGGGAAAGTTACGGAGCTTATAAGATCGGAATGGATGAAGAGGTGATTCCATACGTTACCTCTGCAAACATTGCCTGCGGATTCCACGCAGGGGATCCCATGGTGATGGAACGGACGGTGGTTCTATGTAAGGAGCATGGGGTGAGAATCGGCGCTCACCCGGGATTTCCGGATCTGGCCGGATTCGGGAGAAGGAATATGGCGCTGTCACCGGAAGAAGTAAAAGCTTCTGTGAAATATCAGATTGGAGCGTTAAAGGCATTTTGCACAGGAGCAGGAGTGCGGCTGTGGCATGTAAAGCCCCATGGTGCACTTTATCATATGGCAGCGGAGGATTATCAGCTGGCTAAGGCTGTCTGTCTGGCGGTGAAGGAGGTAGATGAAAGCCTGGTGCTTCTGGCGTTAAGCGGCAGTGAGATGATCCGTGCTGCAAAAGCGACCGGCGTATTCTGCGCAAGTGAGGTATTTGCAGACCGGGGATATCAAAGTGACGGAACTCTTGTACCGGTAAACCAGAAGGGTGCACTGATAAAGGATGAAGATCAGGCTGTAAAACGGGTGATCCGTATGGTCAGAGAGCGGAAAGTGGAAACGGTGGAAGGACGTGATATTACCATCCAGGCTGATTCTGTATGTGTTCACAAAGATGGAGCCAAAACTCTGGCATTTGTGAAAAAAATCAGACAAGGTCTTACAGCGGAAGGGATTGATATAAAGGGATTTTAAGAGATGAAAGTATGAAGAATATCCCCCGGAGGAACGGACAGTTATCTGCCGGTTCTTCCGGGGGATTGTTATGCTTTTAAGACATGGAATCTGCGATGGTATTGGCCAGAGCCGCGATTTCCGACAGCTGATCCTCTTTCACGGAAGACTTCACTGTAATGGTCTGGTCCAGAATCGTCATGTTTTTCATTTCAGAGATGATTTCGGTCATCTTTTTGCCTGCCATAACGCCCCAGGAGCCGTTCTCAATCAGTGCAACGGTACGGTTTTGCACGTTGTGGGCCTTCATATCCATAAGCAGATGCTCCATGTTGCTGAAAATGCCTGCATTGTAGGTTGCAGATGCAAATACCAGATGGCTGCAGCGGAATGCCTCTGAGATAATGTAGGATGGATGAGTTACGGAAACGTCATACATTACTATATTCCGGATTCCCCGCTCTGCAAGACGGCAGGCAAGAATGTTGGCAGCATTCTCCGTGTTGCCGTATATGGAACCGTAAGCGATCATAACTGCCTGCTCTTCCGGTTTGTAGCTGCTCCAGGTGCAGTACTTGTCCATGTACCAGCAGATATTGGAACGCCATACAGGTCCGTGAAGGGGGCAGAGGAACTGAATATCCAGGTCTGAGACTTTCTTTAATAATGCCTGAGTGTTGATACCGTATTTGCCCACGATGTTGGAATAGTATCTTCTGGAATCATCAAGCCATTCACGTTCAAAATTCAGCTCGTCAGCAAACAGATTCCCGTTCATGGCGCCAAAGGTGCCGAATGCGTCTGCAGAAAACAAAATCTTATCTGTGGTATCATAGGTGACCATAACTTCCGGCCAGTGCACCATGGGAGCCATATAGAAGGTGAAATTGTGTCTGCCGGTAGAGACGGTCTCTCCTTCCTTTACAATGACAGCTCTGTCATCTACTCCGAATTCGTAAAACTGATTGATGATGGGGACGGTTTTTGCATTGCATACGACCTTTACATCAGGATATCTTCTTACCATTTCTCCTAAGGTGGCGCAGTGGTCCGGTTCCATGTGATTAACAAAAATATAATCCAGATTCCGTCCACCTAAAACTGCTTCCACATTCTCTATAAACTGTCCGGTAATGGCTCTGTCAACCGTGTCAAACAACGCGGTTTTTTCATCCAGCAGAACGTAGGAATTATAAGCAATTCCTTTAGGAATGGGATATGCATTTTCAAACAGGGCAAGACGGCGGTCGCTTCCGCCAACCCAGAACAGATCTTCATTTATTTTTTTGATACAGTACATGTTGCAGCCTTCCTTTCTATTGCTCGTTCTAGTATCTTGTATAAAGTATACTATATTATTAACAAAATGTCATGGTCTTTTTCTATAAACATAGTAGGAATTCAGTGATTTTTGGAAACCGCACTTTTTATTAAGACAGGAAAAATGAAACCTGCTATAATAAGGGCAGATCACGGAGGTAGAAAGCATGGATGAAAAGAAAAAAATAGTCAGTAAGATCATTGATTATATTGAAGTAAACTTATCTGCACCGGAAAGACTGAATGTGGAGGAGATTGCCTGGCATGCCGGCTACTCTAAATTTCATATCAACCGGATGTTTTGTGAAGTCACGGGCTGTACCATTCACCGGTATGTTAAGGAACGCAGGCTCAGCGAGGCGGCGAGGAAGCTTGTTATGGAAGAGGACTCCATTGCAAAGATCGCCCAGGATGCATTATACCAGTCCCAGCAGGCGTTTACACTGGAATTTAAAAAAGTATATGGCTGTACGCCTATGACATACAGAAAAGCAAGAATTAACAGGCAGCTGAGGCGAAAAGAGGTGGTCATGAAACACTCCTTGGCCTGGAGGTGTGCAGCATGAATATGGTTCCTTATGTTGTTGAACAGACCGGTTCTGGAGAACGCAGCTATGATCTGTTTTCCCGCCTTTTAAAGGACCGGATTATTTTTCTTGGGGAAGAGGTGAGCGATGATTCTGCAAAGCTGATTATCGCACAGCTGTTGTTTCTGGAATCCCAGGGCCCGGAGAAAGATATTTCCTTTTACATTAACAGTCCGGGAGGCTCTATAACAGCCGGTCTGGCAATTTATGATACCATGAAGTTTATCCGCTGCGATGTCTCCACCATCTGTCTGGGGCTGGCAGCCAGCTTTGGGGCGTTTCTTCTGGCAGGGGGAACAAAAGGTAAGCGGTTTGCCCTTCCCAACGCGGAGATTATGATTCATCAGCCCGGTATATCAGGGGGAATTGGCGGAAAAGCGGCTGATATATTTATTTTTTCGGAAAAGCTTCAAAAGGATAAGAGACGGTTAAACCGGATACTTGGCGAGAATACAGGCCATTTAGAAGAAGAGATTGAACGGGATACGGACAGAGATCATTTTATGACAGCATCAGAGGCCAGGGATTACGGTATCATTGATGCAATTGTAGAAAAAAGAAAATAGGGTTATGAAAAGGGGTTAATCTGAAAAAAGGATTGAACCTCTTTTCATTTTTTGCTACAGTAAGACTTATGGAAGGAGGCGAAAAGGAATGAAGGATCAAAAAGAAACAATTCTGGTAAGCGCCTGTCTTTTAGGTGCGAACTGCCGTTATGACGGTAAAAATGGAAAAAATGAAGATGTTCTGACACTGCTTGATCAGTATCATCTGGTTCCAGTGTGTCCGGAGCAGATGGGAGGAATGCAGACGCCAAGACCTCCGGCTGAGCGGAGAGGAGAATCCGTCATCAACCAGTTGGATCAGGATGTGACTGACTTTTTTGTAAAAGGTGCGAAAGAAACCTTAAAGCTTGCCGGAATTTACGGCTGCAAAAGAGCCATATTAAAGGAACGCAGCCCATCCTGCGGCCACGGAATGATCTATGACGGAACTTTTTCCGGAAAAAAGATTCCAGGTAACGGGGTAACGGCAGCTTTGCTGGAAGACAACGGAATCAAAGTGATTGGAGAGAGCGGCATTCATTCTCTTACAACCGGAAGAGATAATGAAACAGGTACAGTAAGGAGAAATTCATGATGAAAACAGAAATAACGAGACAACAGGCACTGCACTTACTCATAAAATACAATCAGGAGCCGTTCCATCTTCTTCATGCGCTGACTGTGGAAGGCGTTATGCGCTGGTATGCAAAAGAACTGGGCTACGGGGCAGAAGAAGATTTCTGGGGACTGGCAGGGCTTCTCCACGATGTGGATTTTGAGCAGTTTCCAGAGGAACACTGCTCAAAAGCGCCGGAGCTTTTAAAAGAAATCGGTGCAGAGCCAGAGCTGGTTCATGCGATATGCAGTCATGGATATGGAATCTGCTCCGGGGTAAAGCCGGAACATGAGATGGAAAAGGTTCTTTTTGCATCTGATGAACTGACCGGTTTAATCGGTGCAGCGGCCAGAATGCGTCCTTCAAAAAGTGTTATGGATATGGAAGTATCCAGCTTAAAGAAAAAGTATAAGGACAAAAAGTTTGCTGCCGGATGTTCCAGAGAAATCATTGAAACCGGTGCCGGATATCTTGGCTGGACTTTAGAACAACTATTTGAAAAAACCATACTTGCCATGCGTTCCTGTGAGGAAGAAGTAAATCAGGAGGTGGAAGTTTTGAAAGGAAAATAAAACCGGTTACCATATTTAATTTTACAGATGTTTACAAAAGACAGGATTTTTACAGAAAGGTTCCTTACGACTGGGTTGATTGTACCGATTTAACCGGAGTCCATGGTTTTTGTGACGGAGCGTCTTTAACTGAGATTGAGCGCAGGGCTGAAAAAACAGGGGGCAGCTTCCGGTTTCTGGACAGCGGAAATTTTCATTATATCAGCTATGTACTGCAAAAGAACTGCAAAGAGCCTTATGATCTGGTGGTTTTTGACCATCACGCAGATCTGCTTGCTTCCAGTTTTGGGGGCATCCTCTCCTGTGGGAACTGGATCCGCCGGATACTTAAGGAAAATAATTTCTTAAAGCGTGTTATTTTAATCGGTGTGTCCGATGAGCTGGCCTGTGCAGTCAGGGAGGAGTTTAAGGACAGAGTGAAGATCTATACAGAATCGGAGTTATCCGCAACTGACTGGATATCAGACTTCGCCGGACAATTGAAGGATCCTGTGTATTTATCTGTTGATAAAGATGTATTTTCTTCCAATGAACTTATCACCGACTGGGATCAGGGAAGTATGACACTGGCACAGCTTTATCAGGCATGGGAGATAATCCGCAGGAAAGAACCGGTACTGGCAGTTGATATCTGCGGGGAATATAACAGCATCAGCGGAGGAAACAGGCGGATTGAAGAGTCGGATAAACGAAACAGCCTGGCCAATGAAAAGATTTTGAATATGTTTCTGAAAAAGAGAATTTATGCATGATGATGGAAAAATATACATATTTAGAGAAAACCACTTGACAGCTGGTGACAATTAAGATATTATTTCCGTTAAATATGTAGATATTAACCTGTATCAGAGGAGAAAGACGCCATGAAAAAAGTTGTGAAATTCGGAGGAAGCTCTTTA
>JAEWPQ010000135.1 GCA_023460575.1 Bacillota bacterium | reverse complement strand
ATGCTAAGAAAAGAAGAGTAAGAAACCCGCCTCATGTACAGAGAATTCCGGTAGCTGAAAAGGAAGCCTGAGCGTATTTCCCAACATGGCCTTGGAGCAGCGAAGTTGAATTGGCTTTCTGAGCCTTTAAATTTCGACGGTCACACCCGTTATCGTGTCAGACTGTTATTATATACCATAAGCTCTATTCTGAAAAGCTTTTGATTAGAACGCAGCCGGTGAGGTCTGTGCTGTAAGGCATGGATAAAATTAAAGTGGTATCACGGGATAGTGCCCCGTCTTTAAATTTCCTATGAGGAATTTTTTAGACGGGTTTTTCTTTGTTGGGAAATGATTCACCCTGCATCTCATTATATTTCTGGAGGAAAAGATTATGTGTAAAGATTCGAACAAAAAGCCATATTACATTACTACCGCCATTGCATATGCATCGGGTAAACCTCATATCGGCAACACCTATGAGGCAGTTCTGGCTGATGCCATAGCACGGTTTAAACGAGAAGAAGGATATGATGTGTTCTTTCAGACAGGAACTGATGAGCACGGACAGAAGATTGAGGAGAAAGCGGCAGCAGCAGGAATAACACCTAAGGAGTTCGTGGATCAGGCAGCCGGCCAGATCAAAACAATCTGGGATCTGATGAATACCTCTTATGACAAATTTATCCGTACGACTGATCCGGAGCATGAAAAACAGGTTCAGAAAATCTTTAAAAAGCTCTATGATCAGGGAGATATCTATAAAGGATATTATGAAGGCTTATACTGTACCCCATGTGAGTCTTTCTTTACAGAGTCCCAGCTGGTAGATGGAAAATGTCCGGATTGCGGCAGGGAAGTAAAACCGGCAAAGGAAGAAGCTTATTTCTTCCGTATGAGCAAGTATGCCGACCGACTGATCCGGCATATTAATGAAAACCCAGATTTTATACAGCCCGTATCAAGAAAGAATGAGATGATGAATAACTTCCTTCTTCCAGGGCTTCAGGATTTATGCGTGTCCAGAACCACTTTTACATGGGGAATCCCGGTGACATTTGATCCAAGGCATGTTACTTATGTATGGCTGGATGCACTGACAAATTATATTACAGGAATCGGTTATGACTGCGATGGAAAAAACAGTGACCAGTTTTCAAAACTCTGGCCTGCAGACCTTCATCTGATTGGTAAGGATATTATCCGTTTCCATACCATTTACTGGCCAATTTTCTTAATGGCACTTAATGTGCCCCTTCCAAAACAGGTATTTGGCCATCCGTGGCTGCTGCAGGGTGATGGAAAGATGAGTAAATCCAAGGGTAACGTTCTTTACGCTGATACACTGGTGGATTTCTTCGGTGTGGATGCAGTCCGTTATTTTGTGCTTCACGAGATGCCTTTTGACAATGATGGAATTATTTCCTGGGAGCTTATGGTTGAGCGCATGAATTCTGATCTTGCCAATATTCTGGGCAATCTTGTAAACCGTACAATTTCCATGTCCAATAAGTATTTTGAAGGTGTGGTAAGAGATGGCGGTACGAAAGATGCATTTGATGAGGATTTAAAAGCGGTTGTGCTTGACGAAGTGAAGAAAGTCAGCGAGAAGATGGAGAAACTCCGTGTCGCAGATGCAATCACGTCAATTTTTAATATCTTCAGAAGAAGCAATAAATATATTGATGAGACAGCACCGTGGACTCTTGCAAAGGATGAGGCTTCAAAAGCCCGCCTGGAAACTGT
Source organism: Bacillota bacterium (assembly GCA_023460575.1). Classification (GTDB taxonomy): domain Bacteria; phylum Bacillota; class Clostridia; order Lachnospirales; family Lachnospiraceae; genus Lacrimispora. Next base: position 13,505 of record JAEWPQ010000135.1, on the reverse strand, counting down.
TCTTTATAACCTGACAGAAGCAATTACCATTGGAGCATCACTTCTGGAATCCTTTATGCCCGAAACCTCTGTCAAAATTCTTACTCAGCTCAATACAACAAAAAGAGAGCTGTCCCAGATGAATGAATTTGGTTTATACCCATCTGGCAGCAAAGTGACTGACAAGCCGGAGATTTTATTTGCACGTATGGATATCAAGGAAGTGATGGAGAAGGTGGAAGCGATGAATGCAGCCGGGGAAAGTGTTAATGAGGAGAGGGAATCTCCGGAAGATGACGGAATCGATATAGAAGCAAAACCGGAAATTGAATATGAGGATTTTGCAAAGCTGCAGTTTCAGGTCGGTGAAATAATTGCCTGCGAAGCGGTAGCGAAGTCAAAAAAACTTTTGTGTTCCAAAGTTAAGATAGGAAGCCAGGTTAAACAGATTGTCAGCGGTATTAAGGCCCATTACTCACCGGAAGAAATGGTTGGAAAAAAGGTTATGGTTGTGGTAAACTTAAAACCAGCGAAGCTGGCTGGTGTTTTATCAGAAGGAATGCTTTTATGTGCGGAAGATGCACAGGGTAATTTATCTCTTATGGTTCCGGAAAAGGCAATGCCATCCGGAGCAGAGATTTGCTGATAAAAGCTGTCTTAAGGACAGAAGAAGATGATAATAAGGCCGGATTTTAATAATCCGGTCTTGTCGTTTAAAAGGAGGACGCCATGACAGAATCAGCGGTTTTCCACAAAAAAGGAATTTCAGGAAATACCTTAAAGATGATTGCGATTATAACCATGCTGATTGACCATATCGGTGCGGTTGTGATTGAAAACGGGATATTAAAGTATCAGAGCCCTTTACTGATGCAGACAATACTGGCTACGCCCGCAGGTGCAAGGTGGAGTACCATTGATTTTATTCTCCGAACCATTGGGAGAGTTTCCTTTCCTATTTTCTGTTTTTTACTGGTAGAGGGATTTCTTCATACCAGAGATGTTAAAAAATACGGAATCAGGCTTTTGGCATTCGCTCTGATTTCAGAAATACCTTTTGACCTTGCAATCTTTAACAGCTGGTTTCACCCCGGATATCAGAATGTGTTCTTCACTCTTTTAATAGGTCTGTGGGTGCTTGTCTGGTACCAGAAGGCAATGGGAGATCCATTACTTCAGTTCTTGGCAATTGGAGTGGGATGCGGGGTATCCATACTGCTGAAATCGGATTATAACATATACGGAATTGTACTGATCATGGTCATATATGTATTTCGGTACAACAAAAAGCTTCAGACTGTATTTTCGGGAGTTATAGCGGCGTTAATAAGCGTTACCTGTCTGGGAGCGGGGGGGCTTGCGCTTCTGCCGATACACATGTATAACGGAAAAAAAGGAGAGCGTAATTTAAAATATATATTTTACTGGTTTTATCCCCTTCATTTAATCCTGCTTTACATTCTGAGGTTATTGATTACAGGCTGACAAACGTTTTAGAGGAGATATTTATGATTTTTGATACACACGCCCATTACGACGATGAGGCATTTGATGAAGACAGAGAACAATTGCTTGAAAGTCTCCCAACTCATGGTATAGAAGCAGTGACCAATGTGGGAGCCAGCATAAAAACATCGGAGAACACTTTAAAACTAACTGAGAAATATTCCTATCTATATGGAGCAATCGGTGTTCACCCCAATGAGACTGGTGAGCTGAATGAGGAGAAACTGAACTGGCTTAAAGAAAATTCCAGCCGTAACAAAATAGTTGCGATTGGTGAAATCGGTCTTGATTATTACTGGGAAGAACCGGATCATGAAACACAGAAGACCTGGTTTGTCCGTCAGCTGAATCTGGCGAAGGAAGTAAAACTTCCGGTTATTATACACAGCCGTGATGCAGCTAAAGATACGCTGGATATTATGAAGGCAGAGCACTCCCAAAATGTGGGGGGTGTAATTCACTGCTTTTCTTATGGAAAAGAGATGGCGAGGGAGTATCTGGCCATGGGTTTTTATTTGGGAATTGGCGGTGTCCTGACTTTTAAAAATTCCAGAAAGCTGAAAGAGGTAGTGGAATATATGCCTTTGGATCAGCTGGTACTTGAGACAGATTGTCCATACCTTGCACCTGTACCTAATCGGGGAAAGAGGAATTCTTCTTTAAATCTGTGTTATGTAGTTGATGAGATAAGCGCGATAAAAGGAATTTCCAGGGACGAAGTTGTGGAAGTTACCAACCGGAATGCTAAAAAGTTGTATCGTCTGAAGGAAATCCAGTAATGATTTAACAGCTAAAGAAAAATCTACAAATGAGCTGGATGGATATGTTATTTTAACGGGTAACCGGTGCTTTGGACCCGTCTTATATTTATTGACTTTTTGTTTATAATAAGATACCATTGATTAATAAAAAACGATAGGAAAATGTGCATGCAAAATAAATTAGGAAACCCTCAAAATACAATCCAGATCATTCAAAAATACGAGTTCGCATTTCAGAAGAAATTCGGACAGAATTTTTTAATTGATACACACGTACTTGATAAAATCATTCTGGCATCAGGAGTTACGAAGGATGACTGCGTTCTGGAGATCGGTCCTGGAATCGGTACGATGACTCAGTATCTGGCTGAATCAGCAGGTCATGTGGTCGCAGTAGAGATCGATTCAAATTTAATACCTATTCTAAATGAAACGCTGGCTGATTACGATAATGTAACAGTAATCCATGCAGATATATTAAAAACTGACATCAATGAGCTGACACAGAAGTATAATGGCGGGCGTCCCATAAAGGTGGTAGCAAACCTTCCATATTATATTACCACTCCTATTATTATGGGGTTGTTTGAAGGACAGGTTCCCATTGATAACATCACAGTTATGGTACAAAAGGAAGTGGCGGACCGTATGCAGGTAGGACCCGGTTCTAAGGATTACGGTGCCCTGTCACTGGCTGTTCAGTATTATGCAGAGCCATATATTGTAGCCAATGTTCCCCCAAACTGTTTTATGCCCCGCCCCAATGTAGGTTCGGCAGTGATCCGCTTAACCCGGCATAAAAATCCTCCCGTCAATGCACAGGACCCGGGACTGTTGTTTCGTCTGATCCGGGCATCCTTTAACCAGAGAAGAAAAACACTTCAAAACGGTTTAAATAATTCTCCTGAGGTTCCCTATACGAAAGAACAGATTGCGGATGGAATAGAAAGCCTGGGTCTTTCTCCGTCTGTGAGAGGTGAGGCACTGAATTTAGAGCAGTTTGCGGCACTTGCCAATTTTTTTATAAATATGAAAGAATAGTATAACAGGAGGGGCTATGTCGGATTCGCTTATTACAAAACGTGCGATTGCAGAAGCATTGAAGCAGATATGCAAAGAGAAACCTTTTGATAAGATATCCATATCAGATATCACTGCAGTATGTGGTCTGAACCGGCAGACCTTTTATTATCACTATCAGGACTAGTATGAACTGTTAAGCTGGATTTATTATAATGAAAATTTTGCCGCGATTGCAGATGATATCAGTCTTGAAAACTGGAATAAAAAAATATATGAGCTTTTAAACAATATGAGGCGGGAAAAAGTTTTCTATATGAATACCATAAAAGAACAGGAGCATACATTTGAGAGCTATCTGTATGAAATGACAAAAGCTTTGTTTTCGGAAGCGATTGAGGTTCTGGATGAGAATGGCAGACTGACGTATGAAGAACGGGATTTTGATGCGGGATTTTATGCCTACGGTCTTTGCGGAGTTATCATGGAATGGGTGAAACAAGGAATGAAGATGGAGCCGAAAGAGGTATCAGAACGGTTAAAAAGCCTCGCCAGAGCCACAGAACGAATCGGATACATTCGCAGCCAGGCGGAGCTTTAAGCCAGTTTCTGTATAATCAGATTAAGGCATTCCTCTACGGAACAACGTTTTATCATAACTAAAAGTTCATCATAAGTAAAAAGTTCACTCGATGCAGGGCTGAACTTCAGCAGCAGTTCGCTTAAGTTGCGGGCGGCTCGTTCCGGAGCCTTCTGACCATTTTTCAGCTGATGAAGAAGTGCGGTTCTTAAAACGCTTTCCCGTATATGTTTGTGTAATGTACCCGACATGGATTGTCCTCCTTATTCATTGCTTTTATTGTAAAAGAATATAATAAAAATTACGATAGACAATATAGAAAAATTGTCTGGTTTTTCGACACCATTATCTGGGTGTCGTTTTTTTATACAGGTATAAAAGCATGTATGGTGACGGAAAAAATGTAGTATGATAATATAAGCTTATCAGCTGATTTAAAATGAGATTGGAGCGTGTCTTATGAAGAAAAGAATGGAAAAAAGCAACATGATTAAATTACTTGCACTGGGATTAGCAGCTACAGCAGCAGGAGTAGCCGCCAGGACGCTTTATAAACGGAACGGGGATCTAAAAAAGATAAAGCAGATTGATGACACGAAAAATCCCGTAACACCAAAAGGAAAGGCTTATTTTGTGGGAGGTGGTCTTGGAAGCCTTGCGGGGGCAGCCTATTTGATCCGGGACTGCAAAATGCCAGGACATAAGATTACCATTTTTGAAGGTATGCCAATATTCGGAGGAAGCAATGACGGTATCGGCACGCCAGAAAAGGGCTTTGTCTGCAGGGGCGGACGTATGCTTAATGAAGAGACCTACGAGAACTTCTGGGAGCTGTTTCGCTCTATTCCCTCTCTTAGCAAAAAGGGAAAAAGCGTGACGGAAGAGATTCTCGATTTTGACCATGCCCACCCAACATCAGCCAAGGCACGATTAATAGATAAAGACGGAACGATTCTTGATGTGAAGAGTATGGGATTTAACCAGAGAGAGCGTATGGCTCTTTTAAGACTGATGAACACACCTGAGGAAAAGCTGGATGATATGTCCATTGAAGAATGGTTTGCAGACATGCCTCACTTTTTTACGACAAATTTCTGGTATATGTGGCAGACTACCTTTGCTTTTCAAAAATGGAGCAGTTTATTTGAGTTCCGCCGTTATATGCGAAGAATGATACTGGAATTTTCCCGTATAGATACTTTGGAGGGAGTCACAAGAACGCCCCTTAATCAGTATGACAGTGTGATTCGCCCGTTGGAAGCTTATCTAAGAAAAGAAGGAGTCATATTTGCAGAAAACTGTACCGTAACAGACATCGATTTTGCGGAGGGAGATCAGATCACCGCAAAGGTTCTCCACTTAACAGACCATGGAATCACCCGTGTCCTGGAGCTTGATGATGAAGACATCTGCATTATGACAAATGCATGTATGACAGACAGCGCTACTTTAGGAGATCTCAATACTCCCGCACCGTCTCCTTCTTTAAGGCCGATTTCCGGAGAATTATGGAGTAAAGTGGCCGCTAAAAAGCAGGGATTTGGAAATCCATATCCATTTTTTGGAGATGCCAGTGAGACAAACTGGGAGAGTTTTACCGTGACCAGCAAAGGAAACCGGCTGTTAAAGCTTATAGAGGATTATTCCGGCAATGTACCTGGCAGTGGAGCTTTAATGACTTTTAAGGATTCCAGCTGGCTTATGAGCATTGTTGTTGCAGCGCAGCCTCATTTTACCAATCAGCCCATGGATCAGACCATATTCTGGGGATATGGTCTATATACAGATAAATTAGGTGATTATATTAAAAAACCGATGAAAGACTGTACCGGAGAGGAACTTCTTACAGAACTTCTCTGCCACCTTCATATGGAAAACCGGAAAGAAGAGATTATGGCAGATATTATTAATGTAATTCCCTGTATGATGCCCTATGTCGATGCACAGTTCCAGCCGAGGAAAATGGTTGACCGGCCAGAGGTGGTACCTGAGGGTTCTACGAATTTCGCCATGATCAGTCAGTTCGTTGAAATACCGGAGGATATGGTCTTTACTGAAGAATATTCAGTACGTGCTGCAAGAATTGCCGTTTATACTCTGATGGGGATAGACAAAAAAATCTGCCCCGTTACTCCGTATGTAAAAAACCCCAGGGTATTAATGAAAGCACTGCACACTTCCTATCGTTAAAAAAAACATCCAGAGTGTCTTTGTGAGCCAGACGAATGAGGAATATAAATCGTCTGGCTCTTTGACGCGTTATCACACTATCACCTTACAACATAAGAGTTTGAGACAAAAAAGCTGATTGCATGATTGATTCTTTTGTGGTATGCTATAACCCGTACTGTCCTTGAAGGGCGGACGATAGAACGAACATAGATACGGAGGGAAGTATTATGAAAAAAACAGCACTTGTATTAGCAGCTGTTCTTGTCTCTGGCCTGGTTTTAAGTGCATGTGGAGGTTCTGGAAAGACCGGCACAACACAGAGTGGCACTAAGAAGACAGAGGCAGCGGCCAATACCTCAACTGGAGGTTTTGACCTGGCAGTACAAATAGGACCGGATCCTGAAACCATTGATCCAGCTCTTAACTCGGCAATTGATGCATCCAATATGATACTGCATGCGTTTGAGACACTTCTGACATTTGATGAGAAAAACAATATTGTTCCCGGTCAGGCAGAATCCTATGATGTCAGTGATGACGGACTTACCTACACATTTCATTTAAGGGACGGTTTAAAATGGAGTGATGGTTCCGATTTTACTGCTGAGGACTTTGTGTACTCATGGAAACGTATGGCTGATCCTGCGACTGCAGCACCATATGCAGCGGATATGCTTTCCATGATCAAAGGCTATGATGAAGCAGCAGCAGGAAATATTGATGCCCTGGCAGTTTCTGCACCTGATGCAAAAACCTTTGTAGTTGAGCTTTCGGGACCTTGTGTATACTTTGATAAGATTATTACTCATGTAAGTATGGCCCCTGTAAAGAAAGATGTAGTCGAAGCGAAGGGTGACCAGTGGTCCCTCACACCTGAAACATATATTTCTAACGGTCCGTTAAAGATGATTGAGTGGGTACCGGGATCTCATATCACATTTGCTAAGAATGAAAATTACTGGAATGCAGATAAGGTTACTTTAAATACATTAAAGTTTGTTCTTATGGAAGATTCCAATGCTGCATACAGCGCGTATCAGACCGGAGAGGTTCAGATGATCCGTGATGTTCCTACTGATGAAATTCCAAGCCTTAAGGATTCACCTGAATTTCATTTAGAACCACGAATGGCAACATCTTATACAATTTTCAATACCCAGAAGGAACCATTTACCAATGCGAAAGTCCGCCGTGCATTAAGTCTTGCGGTTGATCGCAGTTACATAGCCGATACCCTTATGATGGGAACTGCACTTCCGGCAGCCAATTTTGTAGGACCTGGAATCTCTGACGAAAAGGAAGGTTCTTCTTTTGAAGAGGTAAGCCGTACAAACAACGGCGGAGATTATTTCAGCGTAGATAATTATAAAGCAGATCTTGAAAAGGCAAAGGCCCTGCTTGCTGAGGCAGGATATCCAAACGGTGAAGGATTCCCTGTTATCGAATACATGACTAATGATGCCGGCTATAACAAACCAATTGCAGAGTACTTACAGAATGCATGGAGCGAGCTTGGAATCAGAATGGATATTAAGATTGTCGAATGGTCCACATTCACGCCTACCCGTCGTGCCGGTGATTTTGAAATCTGCCGCGGAGGCTGGGTATATGATTACGATGATCCTTCCAACATGCTGAATCTGTTTTCAACAGAGAGCGGAAACAATGACGGAAAATATTCCAGTGCGGAAGTAGATAAACTTCTGTCTGAGGCCAGAAGTACAGGTGATAAGGCAGAGCATTATGATAAGCTTCATCAGGCAGAAAAGATCATGATGGAAGATGCTGCTGTAACTCCTCTTGTATATTCCAGTGATTTTTATCTGCAGAAACCTGAAATAAAGGGAACCTGGCATTCCCCATATGGCTACTGGTTCTTTATGTACGCAACGAAATAGAGTAATAATAAAACCTGCTGTAAGCGGCAACATACCGCCTGACAGCAGGTTTTTTATTATTCAATGGTATCATCATAGAAGGCGCGGATACCGCCGATGTATTTTGGTCTGGTACGGGCTGCAACCACATGGGCAGAACCGATATACTGGGTTTTTATACGCACGGGAACTGCCACAGCTCTTAAATGCATTCCAATCAGTGTATCTCCAATATCAATTCCTGCATGGGCCCTAATGGATTCAACTGCAACCGGATGTTCAAAACCATGGTAGGCGGCAAGAGAGAAGGAGCCCCCGGCTTTTAGCTGGGGAACTACATTGACGGGTTCATAATGATAGAATTCTGCCGCTTCCCTTTCTAAAATGAGTGCTCTGTTTAAGTGCTCACAGCACTGTGCAGCCACATAAATTCCCTGTTTATGAAACACTTCATAGATTGCGGAAAATACTGCCTGGCCAATCTCTGCACTGGAATGGGAACCGATTCTGTGATCGGATATCTCACTGGAAGAACAGCCGATGACCACTAAGTCTTTTTCCTTCAAATGAGATGCTTCCAAAAGCTCTTTTGCAGCTTTGCCTGCCTGTTTTCTTATTTCATCCAACATTCTCCGGCACCTTCCTTCCCTGTACGATTATCTTACTGATTATAAAGCCGCACGAATGGCGTCCGCCATTTTCTCATATTCATCATCTGTTAAATATACCTTATCCGGATTCATGGCAAATGTACCGCCCCACTCATCTCCTCCATTGTATTTCGGAACAATATGCATGTGCAGATGACAGCCGGTATCTCCATAGGCGCCGTAATTTACCTTGTCCGGATTAAAAACTTTGTGAATAGCTCTGGACACTTTTGAAACCTCTGCAAAAAATGCATCTCTCTCATCATCGCTGATATCAATCATCTCGCTGACATGATCTTTATATGCCAGAATAACTCTGCCTTTTTTGCTCTGTTCCTTAAATAAATATAAAAAGCCTGTTTCCATCTCGCAGACAGGATAACCGAATTTGGCAACTAAGTCTCCTTTCATACAATATGCGCAGTTTGGGTCTTTCATAATCATGTACCTTCTTTCCAGTAATTTGTTTTTCGTTTCTGTATCTATTTTATCAAAATACAGACAGAATGAAAAGAGAGCACAGCAATTATTTTGTGACCCATGATAAAAAAGCAGCTTCTTGCCAGAACTCTGGTAAGAAACTGCTTGATTGTAAGGTTTATTTGTTTCAGGATCTGCTTTTTATATGGGTTGCCACTTTGACATCCTCTTTTTTGATATGGTTGATCAGCCAGCCTGCAATTGCGCTGTTTACTTCGCCGACAAGTGTAATGGTAGGACCTTCCTTATCAAGCTTCTGACAAATTCCTGCAACTACCTTCTTAAATTCTTCATGGTAACGTTTATGATTTGCATAATCCGGATACTGACTCTGAAGCTGAAGCTTCTCCTCGTCCCCAAAATGCTTGGCAGTATAATCCTGTAAAAACTTTGTTGTATTAGCAAGCTCTGCACGGCCTTTGCCGGTGGAACATGCAGTCAGTAAGTTGTTAATTGCATCAATCAGCTGACGGTGTTCGGAATCAATTAACTGGTTGCCGGTCTCCAGATCTTTTGTAAATGCGTATGCCATATGTACACCTCTTTCATTTTAAAATTATGTAACTATATTCTACACTAATAATTCGAAAAAACCAACCGTTAATTTTCCCGCCAGCTCAAATATAAATTTGCAACGACATCTTCGATGGGGGCCTTTTTAATCTCCACATCAAGGATCTGGGGAAAATCGGAAAGCAACGCCATAACCTTATGAATTCCTATAACATTGCGGTCAAATTCGTATTCATGAATTCCACTGTCTGTTTTTAGAAGTCTCATTCCAGGCAAATAAAGAGGTTCCTCCTCTAATGCTGTGGTTAGAACAATCCGGTAAAATCCTCCCATCACATTTCGAAGTTCATCGAAGTTACCGTCAAATGCGATTCTTCCCTTATTAATAAGAACAATTCTCTGGGCCATTTCTTCCAGATCGTCCATATCATGGCTGGTAACGACCACTGTGGTTTTACTCTCCAGGTTGATCTTCTTTAAAAACCGAATCATCTGCTGTTTGGCAAGAACATCAAGGCCAAGTGTGGGTTCATCAAGAAAAATCAGCTCTGGACTGTGAAGAAGAAGCATGGCAATATCCGCCCGCATTCTCTGACCCAGACTTAATTCTCTGGAAAAGGTTTTTAATATGTCCGAGAGATCTAAAAGGTCCGTAACCATCTCCAGGTTTTTGCGGTAGGTGGAATCCGGTATGTTCCATACCTGTTTCTTCCATTCAAAACTGGATATCACCGGGTGGTCCCACCACAATTCTGTACGCTGGCCGAAAAGGACTCCAATATGACGCATGAGTTTAATCCGGTCTTTGGCAGGATTAAATCCAAGGACAGAAACGGTTCCCTCTGTAGGCATGAGGATACCGGAAAGAATCTTTATTGTGGTGCTTTTGCCGGCTCCATTGGCGCCTGCGTAAGCGACGAATTCGCCCTTTTTTATCTGGAGAGATATCCGGTCAAGAGCTGTAACCACCCGTTTTTCCGGATGGATCAGATTTTTAATGATATCGCGGGCATTGCCGCTTCGCTGCCATTGGCAGTATTTTTTTGTAATATTATCGATGGCCAAAGCCGGAGTATCTTGGAGAACCGTAGGTTTCATAATGTTTTAATCCTTTCTTGAACGTCATAATTGCTATAATCAAAAATATTGCCGCTGTTGCAGGTAGGTAAAGTGCTTCAGGAACAAAAACCGCTCCTATTCCGTATTTCCCGGCCTTTATTAGAAGTGTAGAGGGAAACCACGCACAAAGGCCTACCGGAATAATGGACAAAAAGATGTGCTTTTGAAAGCCTCTCATATTCCCCAGAGGGTAGGTTTTAATAGTTGAAAACAAATCCTTTCCTACGGAAGCTATCTCTTCTGCAGCAGCCGGAGCATAGAACGCGGAGCAGGAGAGCAGGTAGATAAATGACAACACAATGACAATGGAACAGAGGCTGTAAAATAGAAACAGCAAAATCATAAAAGCATTCATGGGCATTTCAGCCCTGACAGCACCGTAATAAGAAAGTGCCATTCCAAAAATCAGCATAGGAGAACCGGAAACAGGGGAAAAACCCTGTGCAAGAAGCTCTGCCCATATGGGGACCGGTTGGATCATAATGTGATCAAGCTGTCCCCGCCCGATAATTCTGCTGACCATACCGGTATTATTACCGATAAAAAATACCATATAAATTCCATCAATGAACAGGGAGTAACCCATCATAAACATAATTTCATTTTGATTCATTCCGGAAAAGTTTTTAAAATTAGCAGATAACAGGCATACACCCGCAATGGTGCAGCCACCGCTTACAGCATCGGAAACCAGCTGAATAAAGAAATAGCGTGTATCTCTGAGAAACCATAATAAATCCATTTTTGCATATTGCCTGTAAAGCCTGAATACTGTTTTAAATTTATCCGCCAAAAGAGATCATCGTTTCTTTGCTTTTTTCAAATACATAGTTAGCCAGAATCCATAAAAGAACAGCCCAGAAAAGCTGGAGAGCCAGAACCTTAATGGGATAAATGGCAGTACCTGTGTAAATAGTTAAAGGCCCATGGGCAACTGAGCCCAAAGGCAGCAGGGAAAACAGCGTTCCAAGCTTTTCCGGAAATAAGGAAAAAGGGATCATTTCTCCGGAAAGCAGGGAATAAATAGCTTCCCTGACGGCAAGAGCTGCAAAGCAGCCGTTTTTAAGATTCATGGCCAGTGAAGCAAAAAGTAAATCTACCGCAAATCCAATAGAAACTGCCAGTACCAGGCTTATGAGAGAAAGGATTCCAAGACTCAGAGAAGCCGGTAATGGACTGACAGATAGTAACGGCGCAAAAAGTAATAATGGAATACCCAGAAATAAAAAATTGGGGATCCAGAATCTGCCGATGGTTTCGGATATAAAGCTGGCTTCAATTGACACAGGCCTCAGGAAACGCCCGATCACAGACCCCTCCCATAAGGATGAGGTGGCCGGGGAAATAATATTTAATTCCTGATGCAATACAGTAGACATCAGAGTATAGGTCATCAGCTGACCCAAAGAAATGTTTAACGGCAGAGCATTGGTCTTCTCCAGAGCCTTCCAGATAAATGTCAGCAGGACAAACTGGACAATCTGAACAAAGTAGCCTCCGGCTATGCAGAGAAAACCTCCGTCAAAGATTTGTTTCGAGCAGATTAGTATTGTGGAACATACGGCTTTTGAGAAAAAGCCGCAGCCGGAAAGAAACGTTTTCACGTGTTTCATAGGTGATATCCTCCATTTTGTGTGTTATAAATTCAAACTGGTTAACGTCCGTTCAGACTGCCATTTCGAAAAAACGCACAAAAAAACCCGGTGCAGGAGCATCCGGGCGGAAAATCAACCGAAAAACCAGTGGTAAAAGCTACCGGCTAACAGAATAATTTTCAGATGAGACGCTGCCTTTTTCGTAAAAATGGGCGCACTGATACACGGACGCGTCAAAATTACCGAAAACTGCAGAGATATTAACAATATTAGTCCATAATGAAGTAGCCTGAATTGAAATATGTCCCACAGCGTCTCACCTCCTTAAAAAAATTTAGCTTATTATATCATTAATACTAAATCACGTCAAGATCAGTTCGTTTCCCACTTAGAAAGTGCCGCCTCATCTGCAACGATTATAACATCTGGATGAAGCTGGAGAATGGAGGCGGGAACTTTTGGTGTTACCGGTCCGCAAAGAGAAATATGCAGTATTTCCGCCTTATCTTCTCCACTTACCATTAACAGAATTTTTTTGGCTCTGATAATAGTGCCGATTCCCATAGTATAAGCCTGGCGCGGAACCTGGTCAGAAGAAGCAAAAAACCGTTTGTTTGCCTCAATGGTACTTTCCTGTAAGTTAACAATATGTGTATCCTTTGGAAATATATCAGATGGCTCATTAAATCCGATGTGACCATTATGGCCAAGGCCCAGAATCTGTAAGTCGATGCCTCCCAGATTTTTCAGAATCTCTTCGTATCTGGCCGCCTCTTTTTCAGCGTCTGCCTCCATTCCGTCAGGAATATGAGTGTTGGCTTCATCGATATTTACATGCTTAAATAAATTCTGCTTCATAAAGCAGTAGTAGCTTTGGTCATTGTCTCTGTTAAGTCCCTTGTATTCATCGAGATTTGCTGTTTTTACACGGGAGAAATCCAAATCACCTTTGTTATACCATTCAATCAGCTGTTTGTAGGCGCCGACAGGTGTAGAACCAGTAGCAAGTCCAAGAACACAGTTCGGTTTCATAATGATCTGAGCAGAGATGATATTTGCTGCCTTTCGGCTCATATCATAGTAGTCTTTTGCACGGTAGAGCTTCATTTTTTTCAACCTCCATATTTTGGAAAAAATTTTTATTTTATTCTTTCATTAGGATATCATTTTTATGTCATAGATGCAATGGCATTTTGCATAAAATAGTGATAAAGGAGTGGTGGCATGTCTAACTATCGAAGACTAATCTCATA
>JAEWPQ010000134.1 GCA_023460575.1 Bacillota bacterium | reverse complement strand
ATTATTTTTCCAGTTATCTTCAAATGAATAGCTTAAAACTTTTTTATGATCTCTTGTATTGTTTCCATTATCCCACTTCCTTTTCCTAATTATATTTACCCACATATTCCCGCTTTAGCCTGAACACCATAGTGATTTTCTTAATTAAGTTATCTCAAAACCAATTATGCTTTGTGGACTTTTGTTTTTTATTTCAATTTATTTATACATTTTTTCTGTAGACATATTATCGTCTTATTCATTAATTAGCTATTAACAGTTTATGACAAATTATAGAATTATACAATCAAATATTCATAATTTATTATTTGATTATCTAATGCTTCTCTACAACATAAATCAGAATATTCTCCCTTAAATTTCTTAATTTATATACCATCTTGTCATCTATCTACAATCTTATTCGTTCTACTTAAAAACAACTACGCCACCTCCTTTTACATCCTTCCTTACTGTTAAAAAGTCATAAAGCAATTAATTATCATTAATCCCCATCAACCAAAACTATTCAAAAAAATGCTGCGAAAGAATCTTGACACCTCCACATTTCCTGTGATATAGTTCGTGTTGGTTAGTGAAAGCTAACCATTATACAAAAATCCACACCAATACCACCACTAACAAGAAAGGTTAAAGGAATTATTCATGATATTCTTAATTGCATTACTGGAAGCCATATTATTTGTTTTCTTCTTCAAAAATGCCATCCGCAAGCGCCCCGCCATATTCTACGTACTATCCATAGCAGTCATCGGATTTATCGTATGTTACACAAAACTAAATTTATACGAAGTTTTTCCGGAATGGACCTACCTCTATGTTATTTCCGTATTTTACAGAGGTGCCTTTTCCACTGCATTGTTTGTCATTGTAATGTATATCGGCGCTTTAAATCCCAAAGGAAAAATAGTCCGGGCGCTGATGCCAATCAGAGGTTATCTTTCAATCATCGCCTGCCTGATTACATTAGCACATTCCTTTGCTTACGGAATCTACTACATATCAGCTGTTTTACATACCCCAAACGAGCTGGATCTCCGGCAGATCCTTGCATTAATCCTGACTGTACCGCTCTTTTTAATTATGATCGTTTTAATGGTCACTTCTTTTAAATCAGTACGAAAAAAGATGAATCCCAGGGTTTGGAAAAATGTACAGCGGCTTTCCTACCCCTGGTTTGCCATCCTTTACGTATACTTAATGGTTCTCTTAGTCCCCAGCATGCTGGAATCCTTAAGTACTTCTTCTGATATGGAGATGATCTATAAAGTTAATTACGTTTTATCCGTATTATTATACTCAGTTGTATTTGGAACTTACCTGATTTTAAGAGTTCGTAAATACCAAAAAGACCAACTTAGACGAAAGCAAAATCTGCAAAAATCCGCAGCCCCAGTCTTATAATGAACCTAATATTCCTTCCACGCCTTTACCGCCTCATCCGCAAGACGGTTTGCCGTATCTCTGTTTAACGGCATGACTCTCCCGTGATACTGGTAGTAAAGGAGGTTGGACCAGAGAACTTCATATCCGCCCCTGTCATATTCGGCAGCTGTCGGAAGGTAGCTGGTACAGCCATTGGTATAACCATTGAAAAATACCATGGGATTACTGGTCTTTTTCCAGATTTCAACTGCAATATCAGACATGACTTCACTGGGAACTCCGCAGAGGCAGCCGTCATTGACTGCCAAAAACTGTATTTCAATTTCGGCACTCTGCCTGGTTTCATGAATGTTTAAAAGTCTCCCCACTTCCAAAAGCCAGCCTGTACCATCGATTTTCCCCTGCTCCCACGCTTCGGACGCAATTTCCCGGGCCCGGTTCATATCCGGCACATCGGCATAAAAGGTCGATTTAACAGAATACATGGATATCCTGTTGACCGGCTCTGGATTAATTTTGTCTATTACCGGCTGCAGGGACTCACAGATATCATCTGCCATATCCTTCAATGCTTTTTGGCTCTGCGCGGCATACATTGCTTTCATCTGATCACTGATATCCATCAAATGTTCCTCTGCCGGGTGAATTTCCAGATAATCTGCATTTTCCTGACGGTATCTGGGTCTTACATCTCCGGAAGCCCCCTGCACCATCATCACTTTACAGCCATATCTGCGTTCCAAAGCTTCTCTTGCGTCCCCGAAATAATCTGGCGAAACCAGGTAATTATCTGGCATCAGGACATTGCAGTGGGCGGTTACCCTGACTACCAGGACTTTTATTTTTTCCTGCCCTTCCCCGCATATCTTTAAGACTCCAATCCGCGGATCAATTGGCTGACCGCTCCCTCTCCTGTTAATTCCAACGGTATTTTCACCGATTCCCCATCCGGCGTAAACTGGCACCATGGATTCACCAGCCTTCTTTACCCCTGAGAGAATTGTCTGGCACATCGATTCATAATAATCTTTTTCAACTGCAGCATTGGGGGCAGCGTGTGTGTGGGAAAAGCAGATCATAACCTGCTCCATATTAACTGTCAGTATCTCTGAAATCCTTTCGCGCAGCAGATTGGACAGCCTCACGGTAAAACCCAGACTGTCGATTGTTACAAGACAGAATCTGTCTTCGTTTCTTTTGCCTACCAGAATCTGGGCCTTTAAATCCTTCATGATTCCCCTTGAACGATTGTCAATGCGGGCGTCATAACCTGCTATCTGCACTGGTTTTTCCGGTGTTATGATTCGTTCTTCATATCCCATATATGTCAGATTCATTTTTATTTCCTCCATTACGGCTTTTAAAGCTATTGTATCTGCCTCTCTTAAAGAATTCAATACACCGTATCTTTCTGTATTATTCTGTATAAAAATTCGGAGCTGCATCTGCAGCTCCGTGGGTTTATTGCTGATATATAATTTTTCTGATAGCAGAGAGGGAAAGGCAATGTTGTTTTGCAAGGGATTCCATGGATCTTCCATTATGGTACTGGGTCCTGATAGTGATATTTCTCTGTTTTAATTCTTCCCTGTACCCGGTTTTTTCTCCCCATTGTTTCCTCTGTTTGTAAAGGGCAGGTATATAGATATATTCTCCCTGAATATATTGCTGCAGTTCCCTGACCAGGTTATCAGGAAGAATTGTATTTGCGTTTACATATTTCATGCTGGCTTCCTCCTATTTTTAAAAGATCAGAAGGCAAAACCGGCATATATTCAGTGACAGAATCTTCTCCATGCAATTGTCACTGAAACCACCGGCTTTGCATGGAGCCAAACATCATTTTTTCTTTTTTTATTTCTACACATAAGATCTCCTCGAAATCAGATTAAATAGTTTCTATTCAAAAATCAGTAATAAATATACTAAATATTTATACATTCATTTGCTATAGATGTAACATATGATATAATTAGTGTCATCTAAATAAATATGTGAAAGAAAGGAGAAATTATGAAAATCAAGCGCTGCCCTGCGATTTTCATAATTAATTTATTATGGGGAAAGTTCCGGCTTATATGGTAGTTCATGATTTAATAAAAATGAAAATTAAAGATGGAACCTATCCTGTTTCAGAATTTCTTCCAACCGAACCAGAACTTGAAAAGATATATCAGGTAAGCCGCACCACTGTCAGAACTGCCATGGAAATTCTGAAGGAAGAAGGTCTTGTTGAAATCAGACAGGGAAGAGGTACCATCGTACTGGACTCCAGAGCAATTCAATCGTTAAACAAAGTCACCTCAGTTACAGAATGTCTTCGCAAAAGGGGATTTGATGTCCGCACCAAAAGCATGTATATTGACATTATTTACGCCACTGAAAAGCTGGGAAAAGAGCTCCATCAGGCTCTTGGAACCCCAATCGCCAGAATTCAGAGGATCCAGTTGATTAATGAAAAACCCATAGCCATTATAAAAGACTACATACCTTATTCGCTGGTTCCTAATATTGAGCAGTTCACAAACAAGTTTAACGGTCTTTATGAATTTCTGGAGCAGCAATATCATCTGGAGATCCAGTCTGCTGCTGATAAAATCTTTGCAAAATCTGCAGACTTTGCAGAATC
>JAEWPQ010000133.1 GCA_023460575.1 Bacillota bacterium | reverse complement strand
CCAGCGTCAACACCAAGCTTTTCAACTTTAATGATATCGCCTTCCGCTACTTTGTACTGCTTACCACCTGTTGCAATAATCGCGTACATATGGCACCTCCTATTATCATTACTCGCCAACTATGGTGTTCTGTAAAACAGAAACTTTCTAACCTCATTGTGCGGCATACTGTATAAATATAGCATTCCTTAACTGTTATGTCAATATTTTTTCTGGAAAATAATCAGAAAAAACAACGTTTTTATGACTTATCCTTGTATTTTTCCATCTCTCTTAGTATAATGGTCAATGTTTGATCATAAAAGGGGGTAATACCAATGAAATCAGATTCAAGAAATTCAATTTTTATCCGCTGCTGCTACGGATATGCGGTCAGCGGTATGGCTGTTTTAGTGATAGGAGCCATACTTCCATCCATTATAAAGGAGGCAGGAATCAGCTTTCTTGCAGCCGGAGGGCTTTTATCAGTTATGGCCGTCGGGAATCTTTCTTCCAGCTTTATTTTTCCTGTTATGGTTCCGCTTATGGGAAAAAAGAGAGCCATTATCCTGGTCACTCTTTTTGTTCCATCGTCTTTGCTTGTATTAAGCCTTTTACCTCCTCTTCCGGTTATGTACGCTGTTATGCTGCTTTATGGCTTTACAAGGGGATGCATTACAATTTTAAACAATGCGGCAGTCAATGATATTTACGGTGATACCGCAACCGGAAAGCTTAATATTCTTCATTGCTCATTTGCAATCGGGGCATTTCTTGCTCCCCTGCTTACAGCGATGATGATGAAACTGGGATTTGGCTGGAGAGTGACGCTCTATATGATCGTTGTTCTTACTATTATATCTGCGATCTCATACGGAACCATGAATTATGATTTAATTAATGAAGCTCAGAAAGCAATCGAAAAGCGTAAAAGCAGCTTAAACAGTACTGCAGCGGGAAATAAAGGATTTCTTCGTTCCTTTGCGTTTTACTGCATTGCCTTCATTTTGTTTTTTTACCTTGGAGTTGAAAACTGTATTAACGGCTGGTTTGTCACTTATCTTCAGAATACAGGCGTTATGAGCGCTGAATTCGCTACAACCCTGGTTTCTCTTACCTGGCTGGTTATAATGGGCGGACGTTTAATCTGTGCTGCCATGTCAAAGAAAATACATAGAAGCACGATTTTACTGATTAATTCTATCGGAAGTGCTGTCTGCTTCTTTATTTTAATAAAAGTAAACAGCTTACCTCTGGTAACAGCTTCTCTTCTGGGACTTGGTTTTTTCCTGTCGGGAATTTATCCTACCTGTATTGCGAACGCAGGACCTTTGATCCAGGGATCTACCTTTGGAATGTCTCTTCTCACTGCAATATCTGCCATGGGTGGAATTATCACCCCTCAGATCGTAGGCGGTGTGGCTGACCGTGTGGGAATTGTTGCAGCAATCAGTATCCTGGTATTTAACGTGATATTTGTTATTATTCTGTCGGCAGTCAATTTCAAAGTCTGGCATCAGAAAAAAACAGCGTAATTATCCGTTTTGGCAGGAAGTATAAAAATCCCCAGGGTGTTTTCTCTAATGTATAAAAGAGAGAAAACATTCCGGGGATTTTTTTATACTCAACTCTTTTTCCATGTAGATGGTGCAAATAAAAGAAGCATGGGAAATACCTCCAGTCGTCCGGCCAGCATATCAAACATCATAACATACTTGGACAAAGGGGAAAACAGGGAAAAGTTTTTGGATGGTCCGGCACCTGCCAGACCAGGACCAATATTATTAAAGGTCGCTGCAATGGCTGTGAAATTTGTTGTGAAATCAAAATCATCCAGACTGACAATTAAAATGGAACAGATAAAAATGACTATATAGGCGCCCAGGAATGTGTTAATCGACCTCATTACCTGATGCTCAATGGGCTTTCCCTCCAGCTTCAGCACTTTTACGCTTCTGGGATGAATGAGAGAATCAAGCTCTTTTTTAACAGCTTTTAATAATATGATAACTCTTGAAACTTTGATACCACCGCCTGTGCTGCCGGCGCAGGCCCCGATAAACATGAGCACAACCAGAAGTCCCTTGGAAAATTCAGGCCATAAATCGAAATCCACAGTGGAATAGCCTGTAGTTGTAATAATAGAAGCCACCTGAAATGCAGCATGATGAAATGCAGCAAAAACACTTCCGAACCCCCGATAAATATTGACTGTAATCAGCAAAATGGAGATACCGATGATCCCTAAATAGGCCCTGGCTTCTTCGCTGAAAAAGGCCTCTTTGGGATGGCGGGTTAAAAAGAGATAATATACATTAAAGTTTACTCCAAAGAGAATCATAAATACTGTGACAATTCCCTGTAAATAATAACTGTCATAAAATGCCATACTGTTATTTTTAATTCCAAATCCACCGGTACCGGCTGTTCCAAAGCTGGTGGTCAGGGAATCAAATAATGACATGCCGCCAATCATAAGAAGAACCACTTCCAATGCTGTCATAAACAGGTAAATACCATAAAGAATCTTTGCAGTCGTCCTGACTCGTGGAACCAGCTTGCCCACAGATGGCCCCGGGCTTTCCGCTTTCATGATATACATATTGTAGCCGCCTGCGAGAGGCAGAATGGACAGAATAAATACAAGAACTCCCATTCCTCCGATCCAGTGAGTAAAACTCCGCCAAAAAAGCATACATTTGGAGAGTGCTTCTACATCAGGCAGGATGCTTGCACCAGTTGTCGTAAATCCGGATATAACCTCAAACATGGCATCCTCGAATAAAGGAATTTCTTTGCTGAGATAAAATGGAAGAGCTCCGAAAAAACTGAGTACAATCCAGCTTAATGCCACTGAAACAAAACCTTCTTTTGCAAACAAAACCAAATTTGACGGCTTTTTGCGGGTACATAAGAAACCGATTCCTCCGCATATCAGTGATACGGCAAGAAACCAGATTCCGCTTGTTTCTCTGTAAATCAAAGCAACAACACAGGGGAGAAGCATAAATACTGCTTCAATGTTTAAGATCCATCCTAAAACATAAATAATAATTTTTTTATTCATAGTTCTGTCGTCTTTTCCTACCGTAGTATGTCTTTCAAATCATTGAGTCCGGTTACCGTAGTTACAACGATGACCCGGTCCCCCTCTTCCAAGGTGTCCTTTCCTCGTGGACTGATAAATCGTCCTTTGCGCATGATATAGGCTATAAGCAGATTCTCTTTTAGTTCCAGCTTTTCTAATGGAATACCTACAATACAAGGCTCATTAACTACCTTAAACTCCAAAGCTTCAGCACGGTCCGCTACGATTTTATAAAGTGTCTCCACATTGCTTCCCATAGAATTCTGCATGGCACGGACATACTGAAGTATCGTTTCGGCTGTAATTAGTTTTGGATAAATAATACTTCCCAGATTCATGGAGTCTATGACATTTTCAAATGCAATTCTGTTTATTTTTGTAATCAGCTTGGCCTTTGACTGGCTGGCTGCATAAAGAGACAGCATAATATTTTCCTCATCGAAACCGGTAAGGGAGGCAAATACATCAGTTTGTCCGATCCCTTCCTGCAAAAGCAGTTCCTGGTCAGAAGCATCGCCGTGAATTACCATGGCTCTTGGAAGCAATTCACTGAGTTCGTTGCATCGCTGTTCATTCTGCTCCAGAATTTTAACTTTAATTTTGGTGTTTTCCAGCAATTTAGCTACGTAGTATGTGATTTTTCCGCCGCCTACCAGCATGGCAGTTTTAATAATATTGTTGTCAATGCCAACCTGCTTGAAGAATTCATTGGATTCAACGGGGGAAGCAATAAAGGATATCTTATCTCCTGCTTTTATAACGGAATCTCCGCTGGGTATAACAACCTCGCAGTTGTGCTCGATGGCGCAGATAAGGACATTGCAGTTAAGCCTTATTAAAACATCCCTGACCTTCATCTCATTAAGAACAGAATGCTCCGGAACAATAAATTTTAATATTTCTTTTTTTCCTTTTGCAAATGTATCAATCTTAATGGCAGATGGAAAACGAAGCAGTCTTGAAATTTCCATGGCAGCTGCCATCTCAGGATTAATGGCCAGAGAAAGGCCTAATTCTTCACGGATATAGCTGATCTGAGAATCATACTCAGGGTTTCGTATTCTGGCAATGGTGTGGCAGTTACCCGCTTTTTTTGCAATCAGACAGCAAAGCATATTCAGTTCATCAGAGTTTGTGGTTGCTATTAAAAGATCTGTATCTTCAATCCCTGCCTCCATCTGAACCTTATTTACCGCACCGTTTCCTACCACTCCCATGACATCAATTCTTTCTGAAATAGAATTCACTACACCTGCATTCTTATCGATAACGACGATATCATGGTTTTCTTTGTTTAACTGTTCCGCCAGGGTTGTTCCAACTTTTCCGCAACCCACTATAATGATTTTCATAATGAAATATTCTCCTCCAGCTGTAACGCCTGCTCGTAAAGGGGTTTCCTGATTTTTTTTCTTGTAATTTCAACGAGATTTAATTTGGTTATTTCAACAACAGTGGTTTTAACCGGATCTCTTGAAACAATTTCTTCCAGACGCTTTAAAAGAAGCTTTTTATCCTCCTCTTTTTCCATATCAATAAAATCAATAATTATGATGCCGGATAAATTTCTAAGCCTGATCTGATGTCCGATTTCTTCGGCGGCTTCCAGATTGATTTTCATGATCGTATCCCGAAGCGCCTTTTTGCCCGAATATTTGCCGGTGTTTACATCTATTACCACCAGGGCTTCGGTAGGTTCAATGACCAGATAACCGCCGGATTTCATCCATACTTTTTTCCCCAGGGCCTCATTCATGGTTTTCTCAATCCGGTACAGTTTCTTTAATGGAAGCAGAGGATCTTCATAATAAGACAGCAGATGCAGATCTTCCTTCTGATGCTCATTTAAATATTCTTTTACTGCGTTATATATATCCTGTTCATCGGTAATAACTGATTCCAGAGAAGACTGAAAGCTATCACGCAGTCCGCTTAAATAGGAAGGCGCGGAACTATATAGTAAACTATAACAGGTTCTGTGGCCGGCATGTGAAAGAATATCCGTCAGCCTTTCCTTTAACTGATATAATTCCTCTTTTAAGGATTCCAAAGGTGCTCTGTAAGCGTTTGTTCTTACAATAATTCCCCAGTTTTCTTTTATACCCTCCAGATACTCCTTCATTTGCTGTTTCCACCCGGAATCCTGGATTTTGCCAGAAAAACCGATCTGCTTTTTTCCTGAAGTGAGAACGAAATATCTGCCTGTTATATTTAAGTTTCCTGTAAGAACAGGTGCTTTTGTCTTTACTGCATCCCGCTCCACCTGAACGAGAACTTCATCCCCCTGGCGAAGTTTCCCGTCAAACGGCCGCCCATCGGCGAAATGGACGGATGAATCCGTAAGACTTAGATACCCCATTTGTCCATTTCCAATATCTACAAAAGCAGCATTAATGTTTTTTACAATATTATTTACTTTACCAATATAGATGTTCCCTAAAAAAGAATGGTTTTCTTCCGGCTCAATGTCAATCTGTAGGGTTTCCTTCCCGGACTGCAGGAGCGTAAGAATACACCCATTCCATCTTGTTATGATCAATTTATTCAACGTATTCTCCTATGAGTCCCAGAGGGACAAGAACAGGATTGGCTTCATCCCCTGTATTCCCGTAGACTTCTTCTCTCTGGATACAAAATGCAAATTCAGGGCTGGCTTCCCCTCTCCACAGGTCATACGCTTCCATTACCAGTTCGGGCTTTAAATTATCTGCACTTCCTGCTGATATTTTCATGAAAATTTTATTGTCACACACAGAAAGCTGGTAGATGTAATTCTTTAAATCTACTTCCCTCTCTCCCTTTTTTGACTTTTTGGTGATCAGAATGTGTTCCTGATCTTTAAATGCAAGAAGGCCTTCAAAAAATCCCTTGATATCATCAGGCTCCTTCCCTTCCCGGAAGGTTACGGTGTAGTCTGCGGCAGCAACCAGAGACATGGCATTCTTTGCATTATCATTCAGACGATGACACTCGGTAATTTTTATTCCTTCTGCCATGACATCATTTAACCGATTCATCAGGGTATTGCAGTCTGCCATGGAATTTACTTCGATATCCATGTATTCACCGTTGCTGGTAAGACCAACTCCAAGAGGAGCTGCAAAGGACATAACCTGATGAGGACTGAATCCTTCGCTGTATTTAATATCTACGTCCGCTCTTCTCATGGCCTTCTGAAAATAGCGCATCACATCAAGATGACCAATAAACTTAACAGGTCCCTGTTTGGTAAATTTAATTCTGACCTTCATAGCAGACACCTCCTTTAAAACTCTTGGCACCACAGCCAATACACTGCATGCGGCAGTTGGGGGTGACTTTCTCTCCAATGGCATTCTGCCATTCTCTCTTTAAAAATTCTTTTGATACCCCTGCATTGATAAAATCCCAGGGGAATATCTCATCTAAGCTTCTTTCCCTGACCGTATAGAAATCAGGATCCAGTCCGCAGGTTTCAAAGGCTTTCATCCACACATCATTTTTAAAATGCTCAGACCATGAATCATAGAGAGCCCCGTTTTTGTAGACTTCTTCAATCAGCGCCGATATTTTTCTGTCGCCTCTTGCAAGAACGCCTTCCAGAACTGTTAAATCGGCCTCATGATAATTATATTTTAAGCTTTTCTGATTGAGCATCGTGCGGAACTTATCTTTAACAAGGTAAGCCCTCTGTAAAAACTCATCCTTTGTACACATTCTTGCCCACTGAAACGGAGTGAATGGCTTTGGTACAAAAAATGAAGAACTGGCAATGACCTGAACCTTTCCATTCCGCTGGTCTTTGGGAATCTCATAGTATACTTCGGCCACTTTCTCCGAAAGCTCTGCAATTCCTTCCATATCTTCTACGGTTTCCGTAGGAAGGCCCAGCATGAAATAAAGCTTAACCCGGTTCCAGCCGCCCTGGAAGGCTTCCCCTGCGCCTTTTAAAATAACTTCTTCCGTAAGCCCTTTGTTGATTACATCCCGAAGTCTCTGTGAGCCTGCCTCAGGTGCAAAGGTAAGACTGCTCTTACGAATGTCCTGGACTTTGCTCATAACATCTAAGGAAAACGCATCAATTCGAAGAGACGGAAGGGAAACGTTGACTCCCTTTCCTTTAAATTCGTCTATAAGAAAATTAACGATGCCTTCCAGTTCACTGTAATCACTGGAGCTTAAGGAACTTAATGAGATTTCCTCATGTCCGGTATTCTTTAACAGCTTATAGGCATAATCTTTTAAATACGTAAGGCTGTGTTCCCGCATCGGCCGGTAGACATTGCCTGCCTGGCAGAAACGGCAGCCACGTATGCAGCCTCTCTGGATTTCCAGAACGACACGGTCCTGCGTTGCTTTTATAAAGGGAACCACTGGTTTTTCAATGTAGAAAGCGTCATCCATATTGACAACCAGCTGCTTCGTAATAGTTGCTTTTGCATGGGGATTGTTGGGAGTCATGCTTTTGATGGTGCCATCCTCATGGTAGAACACATCATAAAAAGAAGGAACATAGATTCCTTCGATCTCAGCAGCCATCTGAAGAAATTCTCTGCGGCTGCCGCCATTTTTCTTATTCTCCTTATAGCGGTCCATCAGTTCAAAATAAACGGTTTCTCCCTCACCAATATAAAACATATCGAAAAATTCCGCAAGAGGCTCAGGATTATAAGCACAGGGACCTCCTCCGATGATGATCGGGTCGCTCTCCTGTCTTTCACAGGCATGAAGGGGGATCTGACCGAGGTCAAGGATTTGCAGAATATTCGTATAACACATTTCATATTGAAGTGTAATTCCGATAAAATCAAATTCCTTTATGGGATCCTGTGATTCCAATGCAAAAAGAGGGATCTTCTTCTCTCTCATAATTTTATCCAAATCGGTCCATGGAGAAAAAATACGTTCACAGTAGATGTCATCTCTTCTGTTAAACATATCATATAAAATCTGCATTCCAAGATGAGACATTCCAATTTCGTAAACATCCGGAAAACACATTCCGAAACGGATATCTACCAGATCAGCATCCTTTCTTGCCATATTTACCTCATTACCTATATATCGGGCAGGCTTTTCGATACTTAAAAGTATTTCATCTGATAAAGCTAATTTTTTCATATTTATTCCTTTTTATATTGTGCCAGATGCACATTATTATAGAGTCTGTGTTATTGGAAAAGTTACGTAAACACTATTATACCAACAATCATCACAAAGTTTAATTATAAAATACTTTACAGGATTAAGCAACACTATTCGCTAAAACTGCAGAATTTGGAATAAAAGCTTCCTTGATGCACGATAAAGAAGGCATTGATTCGTTAAAAATGAATCAATGCCTTCTTTCAACACTACTCCAGATTGAGTTTCTTCTTAAATATATAATCAGTGATCCCGAAAAGGATTAATTGAGTAATAACAGCAAACAGAATCGTAAACGGGAAAAAGAAATTTGCAAAAAATGCCAGGGAATTTGCTGTATCGGTGATCATGTCACCATAAAAACCAAGGGGAACCATTATAATGACACCAATGATTTGGGAGACAATCTGGATAATGAAATATCCAATAATGGAACCTAATATTTTGTTTTTACTGATCACCTGACCGATGGCTATGGAAGCATAATAAATCAAAGGTGCCGTAAATACGCCCAGTAATAACATAAAAACAATTTCTATTATAAACAGGACCAGAAGGGAACTGTTTACCGTAGTCTGAATCTGGTACCAGACATAGGATAGTTTATCGGTTAAAGTGGAAAAACGTTCCTGTGTAAAAAACATACCGCATATAGATAAGATGATTACTAGCCAGCTGCTGATGGTCCATATACTGGCGACTGTCAGCTTTGAGAATATATGACTCTCTGTAGAAACCGGCAGGGTATGCATTAAATAACCCTCTTCAGTTACCATACTCCTGTAAAAACGGTATATAATCAGTAAGATACTTGCACTGGCAACGACGATCAATGAGGCTACATATATAAAAACAATTACCGTAGGGATAAATTGTAAAATTGGAGGGTAGTTTCCTATCCAGAGGGTAAATCTGGTGATTGGCGTCAGCACAATTGCTATTAAAAACAGCGGCAGAAAATAGCGTGCAGTCGCGTTTAATTCATGTTTAATTAATTTTCCTAACATTTGAATACCTCCCTGAAATAAGAATCAACCGATTTCCCTTCTTTCACACGGATATCATCCACAGAGGATTGAAGCAGGATGCGGCCATTCTGTATGAAAATCACTTCGTCCAGTACATTTTCAATATCTGCAATCAGGTGTGTGGAAATAAGGACAGTGGAATTTTCATTATAATTGCTGATAATGGTATCCAGTATATAATCCCTGGAAGCAGGATCTACACCTCCGATTGGCTCATCCAGCACATAAAGGTCAGCATTACGGCTCATAACAAGAATAAGCTGTACTTTTTCCTTTGTGCCTTTTGACATTGTCTTTAAATGATCATTTGGATTAATATGAAGCTTCTCCAACATATCATAGGCCCGTTTTTTATCAAAATTATCGTAAAAATCTTCAAAAAAATCCAACAGATTTTTAACTTTCATCCAATTGTTTAAGTAGGTCTTATCGGGAAGATAGGATACTGTTTTTTTTGTTTCTATCCCAGGCGCTGTTCCATTGATCAGAAGCTGGCCTTTTGTTGGAACCAGCAATCCGTTGATGAGCTTGATTAATGTGGTTTTACCGCTTCCATTGGGTCCAAGAAGACCTATAATTTTACCTCTTTCCAATGTTAAATTGATGTCTGACAGAGCAGTTACACTGCTGTAACGTTTGCTTAACGCATTACATTCAAGTAATGGATTCATACTGATTACCTCCCATATATGAATTACGGTTTACCGGACAGATTCGAGGATAAATGTTTTTACCTCTTCGTCGCTGAAACCAAGTTTTTTTAATTGTTTTAAAAAGTTTTCCAGTTGCTCTTTCGCTAAATCCAGCTTCATTTTTTGTATCATTGATTGATCCTCCGTAATAAAACGGCCACTGGTACGATTCGTTACCAGCAAACCGCTGTGTTCCAGTTCAGAGAGTGCCTTCTGCATCGTATTGGGATTAACGGAAGCTTCTGCGGCTAAATCCCTGACACTTGGCAGCTTGGAACCGGATACATACTCTCCGGATATGATCCGAAAATGAATTTGTTCAATTAATTGAATATAGATAGGGCGGTCATTCTTTAGCTCCCATGACATTTTCTATTCCTCCTCCACATTATATTGTATTACTGTACTAATGACTTAATACAATAATACAGCAGCATTATCTTTTTGTCAACCATTTTTTAAAGAAAAAACAGAGCTGCTGTTCCAGTAAATTAATTATTCACTGGAACAGCAGCCCTATTCATACTGATTCTATAAAATTAAGCCTGTTCGATATAATCGTCAACCATTTCAAAAAGCGCCTGCTCTTTCTCACTCTTTTCCTTGCCGGAATCTTCATTGGATATCGACGAATTGATATAAGGACCAAAAATCTTTTTTAAACTGCCTATATTTTGTACCTCGTACATAGATCCACCTCCTTTCATCAGTACATAACTTAGAACATTCTCTGGTATCAGACTCCTGACCGCCTCATAATTGCCGGCCTTGATGTAATCTCTCACGATTGAGGCGCTGATGGCGGTCCCTGCTGCCTGTTTTCTCTCAATTTCTATCACACCAATTCCAAAATCAGGAAGCAGCGTTTTCATGGATTGATTATAAACTGCAGTTACTTTACAGGTGGGCTCTGTTCCTACAAACCGCTTTCTGATAAAAAGCTGGGGAGCAATGAGACGCCCGAATAATTCCAGATCCAGCTCACAGTTTGCCTTCTGGGCCACAATCTTTTCTTTCATAAAATAAGTAGGAAAGGTGGCTGCAGATACAATATAATCCGACGTCTTGTGGAGAATTACCCTGGGTAAATGAAAGACACCTGCTTTTACCATCTGATACCTTAAATCAGGTGGATAAAAACTCCTTTTGTCAGAGAGAACAAATAAATGCAGATAATCACACTGCTTTAAGCTCTCTTCGATCAGATACCGGTGTCCCAGTGTGAAGGGATTGCAATTAGC
>JAEWPQ010000132.1 GCA_023460575.1 Bacillota bacterium | reverse complement strand
GAGGAAAACGGAGTAAAAAGCTATGACACCTTAGAAGGAATGCACAGGATTGATTATTTGCCCTTTAATGCAGAAAAAGATGGGAAGAAGGTAGGAAATTACGTTCTAGTGGAAGAAAAGACGCCGGATGGATTTGAAACAGCAGACCCCAAGGCCATTACTTTGACCGAAACCGGGGCTGTACAGAGATTCAGTCTGGAGAATAAGGAAAAGTACATCAATGTCTTGAAGGTGATAACGGACGGAACAAATGAGTATGCCGCAGAGGGCGCAGAACTGGCCCTTTACCGGGCCGATGAAGCCGGGAACTTTGTGGAGTATGAAAGCCACCTGGTTGAAACCTGGATATCCGGATCAGATGGAAGATATACGGAAAATGATAAATTGAACGATGGCATCCCAGAAGGATTTTCTGTAGGAGATTTAAAGCCACACAGGATTGATAAAACCCCATACGGAACCTATTATATTGCAGAGCTAAACCCACCGGCTTACATGCAGAAAACAGATCCGGTAAAGATCCTTGTAGGAGCAGAAAGGATTCCTGTTTACCGGGTCATAAATATCCCGACGGTAGGAAAACTGGTAATAAAAAAGAAAGCTTCTGATACTGGACAAGGACTGGAAAACGCACGGTTTAAAGTGACAAACAAAGATACAGGGTCTGTCTGGCACATAACAACCGGCGCAGACGGAACGGCGGAATTAACTGGACTTCCTGTGGGTCTGGTGCAGACAGACGGAACCATAAGACCTTACACATATGCCATGGAAGAAATCTCTCCACCGGATTTTTACCAGATCTCTGAAGGAATGAAGAAGTTCCAGTTTGACGGGAAAGGGAGCGGGAAAGAAATACTTTATACCTGTGAAATTGAGAACCAGCCAACAAATATTCTATTTAAAAAGACAAACTTTGATAATGGCATGGCCGTGGAAGGTGCAAAAATCGCTGTATATCATGCAATAGCCGTTAATGGGGAGTATCAAAAGGATGGGGAAGCCATTGAAACTCTGGTTTCAGGACCGGATGGATTTACTTTGACAAAGAAGCTGTCAGCAAACCGGGTATACATTATGGAAGAGCAGAAAGCTCCATCCGGATTTGTCCTTTCAAAACCAGTGATCTTTACCATAAATAAGCCGGGAACAGGAATCCGAAATGTTACAAACAGCTTTAGCGTCTTGAAGCTGGCAAGTGACAATGGCTATATCGAAGCACTTACCATAACAGGAAGGGTACCAGTAAAGGTCTACACCGTATTAAAGGATCTGGATACGGGGATTGAACTGCCTCCATTAATCGGATCAGGCAACCATCAGGTTATAACAGTGGAGGACGGAATTATTGACGGTCACTTATATGAGATTACCGAATACACCAAGTACTCAGACGGCAGGACCGAAAAGTCTTTTAAGGAAACAAAACGGATCTATGTTGATGAAGCCGGGTCTTACCCCCTTTCTTCCAGAACCTATTTAGAAACCAGGCAGGAACTGACTGATGCAGAGGGAAATAGTCTTGTCAGCTGGACTGTTAATGAAGATAATCACGATTACACCATTAAAAATCCGGTAACCAGGGAATTTCCTATTGCTCAAGTAACAAGCAGTGTGGGGATAGATCAAAATGCAGTAAAGACAGGAAGCATTATAAAATACACGGTTTCCTATACTAATCCATACAATTATTCGGCAGATATCCAAATCAAGGCAATCCTTACAGATGGACTTGCATATTTAAGAACCACATATTACGGAGTGGAGCAAAATGGGATTGTCACCTGGAACCTTACGGATATCACTGCTCATGAAAGCGGTACGGTTGATATAGTAGCCGTGGTTAACGGTGAAAAGGGAACGCAGACAAAGGCGTACTTTGAAACAAAGGTGAATGCAGTTACAAAGCATACTGTGCTAACAAATCCTGTTGTTTCGGAGGGCTCGATTACTATGGTAAATAAGCTGACCGGAACAGAAAAGATTCAGGAAGACGAGTTTACCTTCCGTGTAAGATTTATGGACTCTGGTGGAAAAACGCTGACAGGATACCAGGCATATAGTGGTTCATCAGAAGGACGAATCAAGGGAGAAGGAAAAATCACCATAACAGGAGATGGCTTCCTGACTTTTGACGGACTTTCTTACGGAACTAGCTATGAGATCATACAGGAACCAAAAGACGGATATAACAATATATTCACAGGCCAGACAAAAGGAGGAACCATAACAGGAGAGGTATCAAAGAATCCTCAAAGCGCAGTATTTATAAACAATCGAAACAATGAAACCATCCGGGAAATCTTAACAGCAGGAGGAAACTACCAGCTCACTGAAACTACATCATACAGTGACGGAAGCAGCCTCACAAGCGGAATCTACCGCTTCCAGTTAAATGCAGATGGAATGGTTGATAACGTGGATATGGAGGACCGTCCGATACACTTGTATTTTTCAAAAGTGGATGCAGAAACCGGAGAAGAACTTGCGGAAGGCAGATACAGCCTTATCGATGAAGAAACCGGAATGGCAATCTATGAATTTACCAAAGAGAAAGGAGAGAAGATTGTTATTCCCGCAGAACTTATTACTCCGGGGAAAAAGTACTCAATTCAGGAAGATCTTTCCCCGGAAGGCTACTCCTATGAAAACAAAATTTGCTTTACAGCAGAGGAGAGCGGCATTCCGGAAACTATCATGATGCAGGATAGAATGACAGAGATCGAAATTAAAAAGGTGGATGAAGAAACCGGAGAACTGCTGATGGGAGGGCGCTTTTCTATCCGGGAAAAAGAAACTGGTACTGTTATAGAGACTTTTGTACCAGAAGGAAAACCATATCTTTTAAAGGGTATATTGACTGCTGGTGCCGTGTATGAGCTGGTGGAGGAAGCGCCGCCTGCCGGTTTTGCCATCAGTCAAAGCATAGATTTTACCGTACCCAAAGAGCCAGAACCGATCACCATCACCATGAAGGACACGCAAACAAAAGTATTAATTAAAAAGCTTGCTGGGAATATAGGGAAGAAAACTCCTTCAGAAGCAGAAAAGCCATTGGAAGGAAGTGTGCTTCAGATCCTGAACGAAGATAAGACACCTGCCAAAGCTTTGTGTGATGGAAATGGTTTAAAAGCCGGTGAAGATCTGATTTTTATTACAAATGGTCAATTTCAAACCTTAAAAGGGCAGCTGGAAGCAGGGAAAAGTTACTGGCTCCATGAAATCAGCCCGGCAGATGGATATGCCTATGGGGAAGATATACCTTTTGCAGTAAGCTTGAACGGTGTAATGGACGTAATAGTAATGATAGACGAACCAACCCATGTAATTCTGTCCAAAAAGACCATAACAGGCAACGAAGAGCTGCCAGGGAATCAGATGAGTATAAAGGACCAGGAGGGAAATATTGTGGAAGAGTGGATATCCAAAGAACACCCTCATGAATTGATAGCAAAATTAAAAGCAGGTGAATGTTACTGGCTTCATGAAATCCAACCGGCAGAGGGGTATGCTTATGCGGAAAGTGTTCCTTTTGTTGTCAGTAAGAATGGAACAGTTAACCTTGTTGAGATGAGAAATAGGGGCACAATGGTTCGCTTAAGAAAGGTTGATTCCTTAGGGCAATTATTAAATGGGGCTGTTTTACAGATTCTAGATCAACAGAAAAATGTAATCATTCCTGACTTTGAAACAACTGGTGAAGTCTTAGAAGTTACCGGAAAATTAACAGCAGGAAAAACATATTACCTTCATGAGGTGAAGGCTCCATCAGGATATCTTCTTTCTTCTGATGTACTGTTTACAGTACCAAAAGAATCAGCAGTGCTGGAGCTTGTGATGACTGACCCAAAGAAGCAGAATCCGGGATCTGGTACAATGTATCTCCATAAGGCAGATGCATTAACTGGCAAGGGAATGGAAGGCGTGGAGTTTTCTATTTACCGCTTTGATGGAAGTTTTTATCTGACTGTGAGTACAGAAGCGGATGGATATGCCCGGTTCCATATCCCGCCTAATGGAACCTATACCTACAAGGAAACAAAAGCAGCTCCCGGTTACCTTGCAACAGATCATATTTACTCCTTTACAATTAGAAACAATGAAGTATCAGACAGGAGCATTACGTCAATAGTAAATTATCCCTCGCCGGAAGTTCTGATCCGTAAGGCGTCTGCTGAGTCATTGGAACGGTTAGCAGGGGCTGTACTGGAAATTAGAAACAACGATGGAATTCCTGTATTAACTGGAATAACAGATTCGAATGGCCAATTATTATTCCTTCCTCAGCATGTGGGTAAATACACCATACATGAATTAAAGGCTCCAGACGGATTTATAAAAACAGATGCTAGTTTAACCATGTATGTAATGGACGATGGAACGGTAAACGGAGAATTAGTAATGTACAACCTCAGGCAATATGGTAAGAGAAAGGGTTTTATTATGGCATCCTATCAATCAGGCTTAAGCGGACTGGCAATCCCCAATCACAAAGAAAAAGGGTTCTGGGGATGGCTGAGCAGACTTCCCAAAACAGGAGAGAGATGTCTGGCCGGAGGATTATTTATAGGTATTGGCCTGATCGGCATTGCAGTTGGTACCATTGTTATAAGGAGAAGGGATAAAAAACATGATAAACAAGCTTAAGAACCGCTTTGCTGCAATATCCCTTATGGTGCCTCTGGCCCTGGGATGCTGCGATGTGGTATATGGGGAAGGAAAAAACCTGGAAATAAAAAAAGAATACAAAACAATCGTAGAGGAGGAAGATGGAAGATCCCAGTTTAAAAATGTATATGAAAAAGATGGAATACGTTACCGGTTGAAATCCGTTCGGATAGATGAGGTGGAGGAACTTGCTCCGGGGGATATCATTACTTATGATTCGGCTCCTTTTGTGGGAAGTCCAGAGGAATACTCTCTTGAAGATGTAATAGAAAGAAATGGAAAATGGTATACTCTGAAGACCTCTGAACTTACATCAGTAATCACGGAAGAGACCACAAAGTATTCAGAAGCATCTATCTTATATAAAGGTGTGGAATACATAGATTCTCTCCCAGAGGAGGCACTGGTCGAGGTCATAAATGAAAATTTAAAGCAAAAATTAAAAGTAAGACTTCCTGCGGTTGATTATAAAAAGGAAGATACTTCCTGGGATTATAATTTTACATTTCCTATTACAGTAACCGGGTATGATGCAGAGTCCTACATGCTGGGAGAGATTGAGATTTCCAATCGTACTCCTTTCATCGATCATGGAGATCAATTCCTGGATTATCTGAACCTGCCTCGCCAATATTATCAGATTACCAGAGTCCAGTGGGAGGGTGATCCTGTAAGAAAGGAAGGCGAAATGGTTCGAAAAGCGACTGCTCATGGCAGGAAACTGGTAAAAGATGTCAGAGGAGTATACGGTGGAGAGGTAACGTTTCCTTCTATTGAAGCAACTGTTCTTCATGGCGTTTACGTGGAAGCGGATGCAGAGAATCAAACAGGTCAGATTATTTACCGTAAGCAGGCGACTGCGGCTTACGAACGAAAAGGCAGCATTGGTACCTGGAATTTCTTAACATGGATTCTCACCAGCTCCATTTCCTTGAAAATCCTCACTATTCTGCTGCTGATTCTTCTGGTCTTACTGACCAATGCCGTTAAAAGACAAAAAACAAAGGGCGTGGGCAAAGCAGGCCGGAAGTGTAAGAAAAAAAATTATAACTGAGCGGACGAAAGCTGTTCCTATAAAACAAAGATTATTTTTGCTTATCCAGAATCTTACCCCTGTTTGCCCGGCTGGTTTCATGCCGGAGCAAATGGGGTCTTTTTTTATCGTATGGGAAAGTTCGTCCTATACGATAAAACCCCTCCGGGAGGATTGCACTGCGGCGATAGGGTTGGATGTCGCCGAGGCGACCCGCCGGAGGCGGAAAATCCCGCAAGCGGTTTTTTCTTGTGCATAACATAATTGTTATATATCTGACCATATGATTGATGACCATGCTTGACAAAGAGACAGGTTCTGCCCATAATAAATAATATATAGAATTTGTTTACGGTTACCGTATTTAAAAGATGCTGCGTGAAGAAACAAAGGGATTAGGAGGTTGGAGTGATGAAAGAGTACCGTTGGGCAACATTGGGCTGCGGGGAGATTGCCAGACAACTGGCAGAGAACATGAAAAAACGGGGGAAAAACTTATATGGTGTTGGAAACAGGACTCATGAAAATGCAGTTAAATTTGCAGAAACATATGGAGTAGAAAAGGTTTATGATAATATTCAGGACATGTTTTGTGATGATCAGGTGGATATTATCTATATATCAACTCCGCATAACACACACATTACCTATCTAACAGATGCATTAAAGAGCGGGAAGCATGTGCTGTGTGAAAAGTCTATTACCCTGAATTCTGAAGAACTTGCTGTGGCCGCTGGAATTGCAGATGAAAATAATCTGGTTTTGGGAGAAGCGATGACGATTTATCATATGCCCCTTTACAGGAAATTAAAGGAGATTATGAAAAGCGGCCGTCTGGGACCTCTGCGCTTTATACAGTTAAACTTTGGCAGCTACAAGGAATATAATATGAAAAACAGATTTTTTAACCCTGATCTTGCAGGCGGAGCATTGTTAGACATTGGTGTATATGCTCTTTCCTTTGCCAGATGGTTCATGAGTGAGGCACCTGATCAGATCCTGTCACAGGTCCGGTTCGCACCCAGCGGTGTAGATGAGCAGGCAGGGATTCTGTTAATGAATACTCACCGGGAAATGGCCTCCATTTCACTGACCCTCCAGGCAAAACAGCCAAAGCGCGGTACAGTGGCCTTTGATAAGGGGTATATAGAAATTTTTGAATATCCCAGGGCAGACAAAGCAGTGATTACTTACACAGAGGATAATCACCAGGAAGTGATCGAGACAGGAACCAGTGAAGATGCCTTGCTGTATGAAATATTGGATATGGAAAAAGCGGTATCCCGGGAATCAGACGCTATGTATCTGGATTATACAACCGATGTTATGAACATGATGACAAGAATACGGAATGACTGGAGCATGAAATACCCGGAAGAACGATAACCGGTACGCTTTAGAAAGCATTGGAAAACGGGATGCGGTTGACACTTTGTCCAGGCAGGGCTATACTCTTGTTACAGCCGTGAGGCGTTCGCCGGATTGTGGGGCGAAACCTTTCCCAACGGATTTTAAGGATACGGGAGAATAATAATGGATTTGTTTGAGTATATGAGAGAAAATACCATGAAAAATGAGTCCCCCTTAGCATCGAGGCTTCGCCCGGCGACCCTTGATGAGGTGGTGGGACAGCAGCACATCATCGGC
>JAEWPQ010000131.1 GCA_023460575.1 Bacillota bacterium | reverse complement strand
GCAAGAAGAATTGCAGGTGAACCCGGAGTAAACTGCGGGGCACTTGACAAAGTTGTTATGGATGCAGTTTATGAAACACGGTGGAAAACTATGTATCATGCAGAGGTTTTTGCTGGTCTTGATCCGGAATACATGGTTAAAGTGCATCTTCTCATTCCGGAAGGCGAAGAAAATATCTTATATAACTGGATGCTGAATTTCCAGTATATGTCTGATCAGTATGTTAATATGTATAAGGCTTCCAAACCGGTAGGGGATGGAAAAGAGCCTGATATCTATATCTTCTCTGATCCGCAGTGGAACGGTTCCGACCGTCCGGGTGTAGATCTGTCCTGCTTAAGCGATCCTAAATGTTTATGTTACTTTAACACAGAACAAAACTGCGCTGCAATACTCGGTATGAGATATTTTGGAGAGCATAAGAAAGGTACGCTTACCATGGTATGGGCACTTGCCAACCGTAACGGCTATGCTTCCTGCCACGGCGGACAGAAGGAGTATACTCTCTCTGATGGTTCAAAATATGTTGCATCTGTATTTGGTTTATCCGGATCCGGTAAATCCACCATTACACATGCAAAACACGGCGGTAAATACGGTGTTACCGTACTTCATGATGATGCCTTTATCATCAATACCGACACCTGCTCATCAGTAGCAATTGAGCCTACATATTTTGATAAGACACAGGATTATCCTACCGGATGTGATGATAACAAATTCTTACTGACTGCTCAGAACTGCTCCTGTACCTTAGATGAGGATGGAAAGATTCAGCTGGTTACAGAAGACATCAGAAACGGCAACGGCCGTGCAATCAAGTCAAAATTATGGTCACCCAACCGTGTGGATAAAATTGAATCTCCTGTTAATGCAATTTTCTGGATTATGAAGGATCCTACCATTCCGCCAGTAGTTAAATTAAAAGGAGCATCACTTGCATCTGTTATGGGCGCAACTCTTGCAACCAAGAGATCCTCTGCAGAAAGACTTGCTCCGGGAGCAGATCCTAACGCACTGGTAGTTGTTCCTTATGCAAATCCTTTCAGAACATATCCTCTTGTTAATGATTATGAAAAATTCAAAAAATTAGTTGAAGAAAAGAACGTAGACTGCTATATTATTAATACAGGCGATTTTATGGGCAAGAAGGTTCAGCCGAAGGATACACTTGGAATTCTGGAAGCAATTGTTGATAAAAAGGCCGAATTCAAACAGTGGGGACCATTTACAGACATCGATATCTTTGAGTGGGAAGGATTTGTTCCTGATCTCAATGATCCCGAGTATGCAGCACAGTTAAAGGCACGTATGGAAGACCGTGTGAAATTTGTTGCCAATACTGCAGTTGTAAAAGAAGGATACGACAAGCTTCCGGATGATGCTTTAGAGGCAATCCAGAAGGTTGTTGATCAATTGAAGTAATTGTCACAGAGACGAAAAAGGGGAACCTTTTCGTCTCTGTTTTTTAAGTCAGCAGAGGAGATGTTATGAAAAAAGATTATTTGCTTTTTGATTTGGATGGAACTCTGACCGATCCAAAAGAAGGTATTACAAAATCGGTCCGCCATGCACTTAATACGTTTGGGATTGAGGTGGAAAGTCTCGATGAATTATGCTGTTTTATCGGACCGCCGTTAAAAGAGAGCTTTATGGAATACTATGGATTCTCAGAATCTGATGCCCAAAAGGCAGTTGGGATCTTCCGGGAATATTTTTCCTCGAAGGGAATCTTTGAGAATAAAGTATACGAGGGAACAGCAGAAGTTTTAAAGTCACTTGTTCAGTCAGGCAGAAAGCTTTATGTTGCCTCTTCAAAGCCTGAACTGTTTGTAAGAAAGATTTTAAAACATTTTGAACTGGATTCCTATTTTGAATTTATGGGAGGAGCGGATTTTGAAGAGATCCGTGTAAAAAAAGCGGATGTAATCCGCTATGTGCTAGATACCTGCGCAATCAGTGATTTATCAAAAACAGTGATGATCGGCGACAGAAAACATGATATTTTTGGAGCAAAAGAGTTTGGAATGGAATCTGTCGGGGTATTGTATGGATATGGAAGCAGACAGGAACTTTTGGATGCAGGCGCAGATTTTCTGGCAGAATCAATTTTTGATTTGCAGAATCTTTTCTAGTGTGCTATACTAGGTTTTTAACAGGAAACAGTCCTTTTGATATCGGAATTTGGCATACGAAGCACGAGCGGAAGGAGAATTATTGTGATTGAATTAGAAAGAGATGAGAGACAGATTGTCAGAGAACTTTGCAGTATGAGCGGAGATATGATCCCCTCAGTCACTGCAGAAGGGCGAATAGGAAAAGTCTGGGTCCCGCACCGGGATAATCCGTCCTTTTGTTTGATTCATTCTGGTAATTTTGTATATCTGACTGGGATTTGTCCCAAGGGAGAACATGCACTGGAACTGAAAGAGATTCTGATTAAAAACTGCAGCCAGGATTTTATTACCCCCTGTGACGAACGCTGGGCTGAATGGCTGGAAGAGACGTTCGGAGGCAGCTGCCGGATTATGTCCCGTTATGCTATGAGAACGGATGAAAATTATTTTTCTGAAGAGACGCTTACTAATTATTTGAGTTCGATTCCTGATGGAATTAAGATTAGAAAAATTGATTCCGGACTTTATGAGAAAGCGATGGATTCAGAGTGGAGCAGGGAAATCTGTTCTAATTTTGAAAACAGGGAAGATTTTATTCATTACGGATTTGGTTTTGCAGCACTGGAGGGTGAAAGGCTGGTATCCGGCTGTCTGGCGTATGAAATCAGTGAAGAGCTGATTGTGGTGAAAGTTGCGACTCATAAGGAGTATAAGCGCCGGGGACTTGCTCTGGCATGCAGTGCAGGGTTAATCTTATCCTGTTTAAAACAGAAGATTTTTCCAACCTGGGATGCGGACAACATCCCTGCCACCGGACTGGCGGAAAAGCTTGGCTATATTTTTGAAAAAGAATATCAGGTATACAGATTGGGAAATCTGGAAAACGGACTGTATTAGACGCAAGAAAAATCAGGAGGATTACAGCAGATGAAAAAGGTTAGGATCGGTTTCTGGGGCATGGATTCCATATTGGAATTTGTATCCATAGCCGGTAAGTGCAAAGAAAAGATGGAATTGGTTAATGGAGACTGTATCGTGAATGCGAAATCACTTTTATCTGTTCTTTCCCTGGTAACTGCTGAAGCGGTTGAACTGATTATTCAGGAAGAATCCTGTGATTCCCTGTTAAATTGTCTGGATTTATACGTGGAACATGGAAGACTCCTTGGCGGTAAGAATATTGTTTTCTGATCAGCATAAAAAACTGACAGGAAAAGGAACTTGAAAAATCTTTGGAATTGTTGTATACTGAAGCCATAGAAAATAGTGAATGTAATTCCTGAGATGTGCGATAATCTTACCTTTTTTGAACCTACATTATGACATATGGGATTCCAATATTTTCAGGCGGATGTCAGGCCTCCATAGTAGTGGAAGGCAGATGCCTGAGTGAGGTTGCCCACCTAGCTTAGCTAGGCGTCAATAAGTAAGAACCGGCATTTTGGGGTTACAAAAGAAAAAAGCAGCGAGAAATCGCTGCTTTAACTTTATGGA
>JAEWPQ010000130.1 GCA_023460575.1 Bacillota bacterium | reverse complement strand
CGGAGTAACAGGATTTGAACCTGCGACCTCTCGGCCCCCAGCCGAGCGCGCTACCAAGCTACGCCATACTCCGTTTCCTGACACTCAGACATTATAGCAGAAAATTTCCAATTGGTAAAGTATATTTCTTGAAAAAAATTTAAATTTAATATATGATGGAGTAGACAAGACGATAAGGAAGAAAAAAAGGTGAAGATAGATGAAACCAATTGTTAGCTTTGATGTAGACATGACGCTGCTTGATCATAAAGACTGGTCGATTCCTGCAAGTGCGATGGAGACAATAGAAAAACTGAGAGAAAATTACACCATAGTGCTGGCAACCGGAAGAGACATGGATTCCATATTCAGTACTGCAATACGGGACCAGGTTCGGCCGGATGCAATTATTCACCTCAATGGAACCAAGGTGACTGTGGGAGAGACTGTTATATATGAGCACACCTTTGATAAAAATCTTTTAAAGCAGATTCTTTCCTATGCAAAGAGCACACCCTACAGTGTCGGTACTACCGTAGGGGAATATGACTATTATGTAAACCCGGAGGCAGTGGCGGAACACGACAGAAAGCTGTGGGGAGAATGCCGAAGAAACTTTGCAGATGCCGGGAAGCTTGTACAGCTTGATGTGAGAACTATGGCCTATATCGGAGATGAAGATGGTGCAAGAAAGATGGAAGAGGCGTTCCCGGAGATCCACGTTCATATGTTTGCGGATAAGAAAGGTGCAGATGTAGTGGAGCGAAAGGCATCAAAGGCAGTGGGGCTTGCCAGACTCTGCGACTATTATAAGATTCCTCTTTCCAGGACGGTGGCATTTGGAGACAGCATGAATGACTATGATATTGTGAAGGCAGCAGGAATCGGAATTGCCATGGGCAATGCAATGGAAGAACTGAAGAGAGCAGCCGATTATATTACAGATCCCATCGATCAGGATGGAATAAAGAACGCCTGCCTTCATTTTAAAATGATCCGGCAGGAGGAGATTTAATGGCGATACATTTTGATATCATTATTATCGGAGGAGGACCGGGCGGGTATACTGCTGCTTTAAAAGCTGCTTCATTGGGATTTAAGACGGCTATTGTGGAAAAGGAAAAGCTGGGGGGAACCTGTGTGAACAGAGGCTGTATCCCCACAAAATCTCTTCTTCATGCCGCCAGTAAATTCAAAGAACTGCAAAACTGTGATGAGTTTGGCGTATCTACGGATTTTATTTCCTTTGATTTTAAGAAAATGCAGCTATATAAGAAAAGTTCGGTAAAATCCTACCGAAAAGGTATTACAGACCTGATTGAAGCGGAAAAAATCACAGTCCTTACCGGAACGGCTGTCATTCGAAGAAATAAAACGGTGGAAGTCAATGGTCCCCAAGGAAAGGATTACTATGCGGCAGAGCATCTAATCATAGCAACAGGAGCAAAATGTGTGATTCTGGATATCCCGGGTGCAGATCTGCCGGGAGTATTGACCAGTGAGCGTCTGCTGGCGTCGGATACCTGGAATTATGACCGGCTTCTCGTAATTGGAGGAGGGGTGATCGGTGTGGAATTCGCAACCATTTTCAGCGCACTTTGCTCCAATGTGACCATTCTGGAACGGAAAGCCCATCTACTTGGACCTATGGATTCGGAAGTGTCCCAGGCGTTAGAAGAAGAATTGAAGCAAAGAGGAATAACGGTTCACTGCATGGTGAATGTGAAAGAAATCAGGGAAGAGGAAGATCATGGGTTGTCCTGCGTTTTTGAGATGGAAGGACAAGAGCAGACCATTCGTACAGGACAGATTTTGATTGCAGCAGGGAGAGTGCCCTGTCTGGATGGCCTTCTGGGAGAAGATGTGAGTCTGGAAATGGAACACGGCCGTTTAAAGGTGAATTCAGAATTTCAGACCAGTGAGCCAGGGATTTACGCAATCGGAGATGTGGCGTCGGATATTCTGCTGGCACACGTTGCAGCTGCACAGGGAACCTATGTGGTGGAAAAGATCGCAGGAGTGGAGCATACCATCCGGCTTTCTGTTGTGCCGAACGGAATGTTTGTGAAACTGCCGGTAGTACCCAGCTGCATTTATACAGAACCTGAGATTGCATCTGTGGGAATTACCCGGGAATCAGCTGTTGCAAACAATATGAATGTGCGCTGTGGCCATTATTCCATGAGTGGAAACGGGAAATCCATTATCACCAGCAGGCAGAACGGATTTGTTCATCTGGTATTTGAAGAATACTCCGGTACACTGGTTGGAGCCCAGATTGTCTGCCCCAGAGCAACAGACATGATCAGCGAGATGGCAACTGCGATTGCGAACGGACTGACGGCGAGTCAGCTTCGGCTGGCCATGCGCGCCCATCCCACATACAGTGAGGGCATAACGGCAGCCATAGAAAATTATTTTGAAACCAAAGGAGAAGCAAGGCAATGATAAGTGAGAGACTGAAACAGTTAAGAGACTTAATGGCAGAGCGCCATATTGACGCCTATATGATTCCAACCTCTGATTTTCATGAATCAGAGTATGTCGGAGAATATTTTAAAGCCAGAGAATTTATGACAGGTTTTACCGGCTCGGCAGGAACCGCAGTGATTACAAAAGACGAAGCAGGCCTGTGGACAGACGGAAGATATTTTGTACAGGCTGGAATGCAGCTTTCCGGCACCGGCGTGGAACTGAGAAAGATAGGATACCCGGGAGTCCCTGATATCATGGATTATTTAGAGGCAGTACTGCCACAAGGCGGGAAGCTGGGCTTTGACGGGCGTGTTGTAAATTGCCGCCAGGGGCAGGATTTTGAAGAGAAACTGGCAGATAAGCATGTGACTCTGACCTATGAAGAGGACCTTGCAGACCAGATCTGGGAGCAGCGTCCAGAATTGTCAAAAGAGCCGGTCTGGATTCTTGAAGAGAAGTTTGCCGGTAAATCAGCTGCTGAGAAAATCAGCGGTTTAAGAGAAGAAATGAAAAAAGAAAAGGCAACCGTTCATATCCTTACCACACTGGACGATATTGTCTGGCTTTTAAATATCAGAGGAAATGATGTGAGCTGCAATCCAGTTGTTCTTTCCTATGGAATGGTAACGATGGAGCGTTTCTACCTGTTCATTAATGAAGAAGTGTTAAATGATCAGGTAAAGGCCTATTTAAAAGACTTATCCGTTACAGTCTGCCCCTATAATGACATCTATGTTTCTGTCAGCCAGCTGAGAGATCAGAGGATTCTTTTAGAGACAGGCAGAACCAATTATGCCATTGTAAAAGGCATTGATTCCTCTAACCGGATCATTGACCGTATGAACCCGACTGTACTTGCAAAAGCCATGAAGAATCCTGTTGAAGTGGAAAACATGAGAAAAGCCCATATAAAAGACGGAGCCGCCATGGTGAAATTTATCTATTGGCTGAAGCAGAATGTGGGAAAGGAAACAATCACTGAGGTCAGCGCCCAGGAGTACTTAGATAATCTCCGTTCCGAACAGGAAGGGAATCTGGGAATCAGCTTTGATACCATCTCCGCTTACGGAGCCAATGCCGCCATGTGTCATTACAAAGCAACTTTGGAAAGCAATGCGCAGATTGAACCAAGAGGACTTTATCTGGTGGATTCCGGCGGACAGTATTATGAGGGAACCACTGACGTAACAAGAACCGTTGCGGTGGGTCCGCTGACCCAGGAGGAACGGGAGCATTTTACACTCACAGTCATCAGTATGCTCCGCCTGGCTGCCGTAAAGTTCCTCCATGGCTGCAGAGGACTGACACTTGACTATGTTGCCAGAGAGCCGTTCTGGAGCCGTGGAATCAATTTTGATCACGGTACCGGGCATGGAGTCGGATATCTGCTCAATGTTCATGAGCGTCCCAACGGAATCCGCTGGCGTATGGTTCCGGAGCGTCAGGATAACTGTATCCTGGAAGAAGGAATGATCACTTCCGATGAGCCGGGAGTTTATATCGAGGGAAGCCACGGAGTGAGAACTGAAAACCTGATCGTATGTAAAAAAGCGGAGTTAAATGAGTACGGCCAGTTTATGGAGTTTGAATTTCTCACCATGGTACCCATCGATCTGGAGGCACTGGACCCAACACTGATGACGGAGCGGGATAGAACACTCTTAAATGATTACCATAAAGCTGTTTATGATGCGGTGGCACCTCAACTTACGGAGGAAGAAGCACGTTGGCTGAAAGAACAGACCAGAGCAATATAAAAAACAGGCAGGACCTTTTTGATTAAGGTTCTGCCTGTTTTTGACTGCCTGTTTTCGCCCTGAGCCGCAGTAAAATTGGAAAAACTGCTTCCAGATCTTCGTGGCTTAATTCTTTCATAATCGCGGCGGCCTCCCAGAAAAGAGTCTGCTCTTTTATTTCTGTATTAAAAAACTCAATGGGAGTAATTTCAAGATAATCACAGATTTCGAAAAACTGTTTCATGGAAGGCATAGAACGTCCCGAAGAGATTCCCTGTATATAGCTTTTATTCTTCCCCAGATCTAAGCTCATCTGATATTCTGAAATATTTTTCTTCAGGCGGAGTTCTGTAATTCGGTTCCTGACAAATTGTTCATCCAACATTATCACCTCTTGGTTTATCATAAAGGATATTCTAACCAGACATTACGTATTATATGCGTAATAATGCCCCAAAAACAAGTTGCATATACGGGTAAAAAGCGTTATCATGTATGATATACGAATAGAAAAGACGGAAAATAAAGGATTCCATGAGGTACAGGGGGAAGTATCATGACAGGAAATTCAGGAAGACAATTAGAAAGTGAGAGTAAGGGAATCGGACAGGAGTCGTTCCGTTTCAGCCAGACAGAACAGCTGTACGGGAATATGAGTTTTTTTACTGACACTGTATTGTTCGAGTATTCCTATCTGGAAAAGCAGCTGTGTCTTTCGGCTAATGCGAAGGGCCATATTAATTTACAGGCATTTGAGCGCTTTTTTTTAAAGCACAGAGACAATGCACCAAAAGAGGAAGAGATGCGGTCCTTTGAATTCAGTATGGGAAAAATGGGGGAGCCATTTCACTGGTGCAGCTGTAAATTAACCGCTGTCTGGGGAGATAAAAAGACAGGCCCGCTGAAACTGATCGGCAAGCTTCAGGATATCAGCGGATCAAAAGCGAGAGAAGAACAGCTGCTGTTAAAGTCTATAAAAGACGGACTGACCGGAGTTTACAACAAATCAGCCTTCG
This sequence comes from Bacillota bacterium, assembly GCA_023460575.1. Classification (GTDB taxonomy): domain Bacteria; phylum Bacillota; class Clostridia; order Lachnospirales; family Lachnospiraceae; genus Lacrimispora. Next base: position 2,786 of record JAEWPQ010000130.1, on the reverse strand, counting down.
AGTACCGGGTTGATGAACTGTTAAAAAGTGACATAGACAGCTGGCTGTGCATGATCGACATTGATAATTTTAAAGAAATTAATGACTGCTTTGGCCATCCCACAGGAGACCGGATTCTGATGAAGGTAGGCGGAATGCTCTGCGATCTTTTTCCAGAGCCGGATCTGGTAGGCAGAGTAGGCGGTGACGAGTTCGTGGTATTTACGGCCGGTTCCGATGTCTACAAGAGGGCGGAAAAGCTCTTAAAGCGTGCAAAGAAAGCGGTACCGGAAGGAGAAGGACGCCTCTCCGTCAGTATCGGCATTGTTTCCAGTTCAGGAAAAAGAGAAGAGAATTATCAGAAGCTTTTTTCACAGGCGGACCGTGCCATGTATTATGCCAAACAGACGGGTAAAAACAGGATTGCCAATTACCACGACAATATCTGGCAGGTCACGTAGAATAAGTTCAGACCAGGCAGGACACAGAGATCCTGCCCTTTTTGTGCTTGAACTGTTACTAAATGGAATCTGGCTCCCCAGGAAGATCTACCTGGATGAAACTATGGTTTATGGCAGGGAGAATCCGGTTAATTAAGTCAGCTGTTTTCATTTTTAAGCTGCTGGTATTGATGCAGGGATGACAGCCAAAGAACTCAAAGGAGAGTACTTCTTTGTCAATAAGCAGCTGAACTTTGTTATCTATATCATTCATAAGTCCGAGAACGGAGACAGAACCGGGAGTGATATCTAAAAACTGAATCATAAACTCATGATCAGCAAATGAGAGTCTTGAGGAACCAATTTGTTTTGAAAGACAGGCAGTGCGGAATTTCTTTTTCCCAGGAAGCAGGAGTAAGTAAAATTCCGTCTTTTTTGCGTTGCAGAGAAATAAGTTTTTGCAGATGTCGATGTTCAGTATGGAGTCAACTTCCCGGCAGGCGTCAATGGTGGGAAGCGGAGCGTGGTCGAGCCGCTGGTAGGGGATTTGAAGCCGGTCTAAGAGACCGTAGGTGCGGAGTTCTTTGGCTAGTCTGTCAGAGGAGTTTGCCGGACGTCCATTGTAAAGTGTTTTATCTATATAAAAGCTGGTGTCTGCATCAATCATGAATGTTTCCTTCCTTTTCTCTTTTTGAATTATTATAAACGTCAATGGCGAAAATGCAATAGTTTTTCAAGAAACAAAGGAATTCGGTGGTTTTATGGGGAAGAATATACTATAATAGCTTTTGATAATAGAGAAGAAAAGGTGGATAAATGAAATGATAGATAATCGATTGAAGAAGGAAAAGTTTCGTATAGATGGGAAAAAGACGGCAGGGAAAAATGAAAAGAAGGATTTTGGAAATGAAGGTAAGGGGAAGATGGTGAACGGTAAGACGCGGAGTGATAAGACGCAGGGGGAGAAGATAAAAAATGGGAAGGCAGAGAATAGGAATGCGCAAGCCGGCAAGCCATTTACCCGGACAAGACAAAGTGATAAGAACCAGGCTGGCAAGATGCGGGATGATAAGTTAAAAAATGATGAGAGACCAGGTAATAGGATGCATAAGAACGGGGGACAAAGCAGTGCGTCTCAGTGCCCGGTTTACAGAAGGTGCGGAAGCTGCCAGCTGCTTCATCTGCCTTATAAAAAACAGCTGGAACAGAAACAAAAGAATCTGGAAACATTGTTAAAACCTTTTTGCAGCCTGGAGTCTATGGTGGGGATGAGTGATCCTTATCACTACCGCAATAAGGTACATGCCGTATTTGACCACGACAGAAAGGGAAACCCCATTTCTGGTGTTTATGAAGCTAATTCTCATATAGTAGTACCTGTGGAAAGCTGCCTGATAGAGGATCAGAAATCTGATGAGATTATTGGGACAATCAGAGGAATGCTCAAATCGTTTAAAATACGTACTTACGATGAGGATACAGGATATGGTCTGTTGCGTCATGTCTTAATACGCCGTGGATTCGTGACAGGTGAGATTATGGTTGTACTTGTGACCGCCTCCCCAATATTTCCTTCAAAGAATAATTTTGTTAAAGCCCTGAGGGATCGCCATCCGGAAATTACAACAGTGATACAGAACGTAAACAACAGGGGAACCAGCATGGTGCTGGGTGATAAGGAACATGTTCTTTATGGCAAAGGGTATATAGAAGATATTCTTTGTGGATGTCGTTTCCGTATATCTTCCAAGTCCTTTTACCAGGTAAATCCGGTACAGACAGAGGTTCTTTATAAGAAGGCTATTGAAGCAGCGGGACTGACTGGAAAAGAGAGAATCATTGATGCTTATTGTGGTATTGGCACAATCGGAATTGTTGCCAGCAGCCATGTAAAAGAAGTGATTGGCGTGGAATTAAATAAAGATGCGGTTCGTGATGCAATTGAAAATGCAAAAATCAATAATGTAAAGAATGCAAGCTTTTATTGTAATGATGCTGGTCGGTTTATGGTCAATATGGCAGAATCCGGGGAGCATGTGGATGTTGTGTTTATGGATCCGCCCAGAAGCGGGAGCACAGAGGAGTTTATTGAGACCGTTTCTAAAATGCGGCCGGATAAAGTGGTATATGTGTCTTGCGGGCCGGAGACATTGGTCAGGGATTTGGAGTATTTTAAGAAAAAGGGATATGAAGCGAAGAAGGCGTGGGGGGTGGATATGTTTCCTTGGACGACGCATGTTGAGACGTGCGTACTTTTGTCCCACAAAAATTCGTAAACATCTCCACCGTTCTTATACACTGGAAAATTGAATAAAATTGATTTCAGAGGTAGCTCTGATTCATCACATGGGAAAATCTCTATTTCTT
>JAEWPQ010000129.1 GCA_023460575.1 Bacillota bacterium | reverse complement strand
TGTACATCCTGGCGTTTTTTCTCCTTACCGTCATATAAAAGTACGGGACTCTTGTCCGTTTTCATGGAATACTGTCTTAAATATCCCTGCAGGCTTCCTGCCGGTTTTTCCAGTCTCCTGTAACCGGCAGGAACCAGGAAACGGCTCTCCAGCGTAGAACCGGCAGGATCTAAAAGCAAAGCTTTATCACCCGTCATATCACTTCCAGCTGAAGAACTTTCTATTTTGCTTTCCTTTTTGGTTTCCTCCAGCGAAACAATTGACAGGCCGCGTTCCGGCGCAGCAGCATAAGGTACCGGCTGCTCATTTAAAATAATCACCGGATGATCTGACCGCACCGAAACAGCCGCCATACAAAGTATCGCCCCGGCTATAACAAAACTGATGGTTCGCTTCATAATAAGACCCCCTACATACTGGCAGTGTTTCCCAGACTCTTTTCTAACATTGTAGCATAGTCTTATTTTGATTACCAGAAGGAATCTTAACCCTTAACTGCTCCTGCTGTCATTCCGCCCATAAACTGCCTGCTTGCTGCCATATAAACAAGGATAATGGGAACAATGGCGATGGCAGAACCTGCAAACAGAATGTTCCACGCTGCAGCTCCGTCTCCTGCATTCTGGAGAGCAACGACCCCTACGGTCAGAGGGCGAAGCTTTTCATTGGTCATGGTAAAGATTAAAGGAAGGATGTATTCATTCCAGCCGCCGCGGAATGATAATAAGGCAACACTCGCCAAAGCTGGCTTTAAAACAGGAAGAATGACTCTGTAATAGATTCCGAAAAAGCTGCAGCCATCTATTTTTGCTGCTTCATCCATTTCTTTTGGAATGCTGTTCATAAACCCATGAATCAGGAATACATACGTTGCCTGACCGCCACCGGCTGATATCAGTATGATGGAGATCAGGGACCGGTTCATGTGCAGTTTTACAGCCAGTTCAAACAATGGACGGAGTGCAACGCTGCCCACATTGATAAACATGAACATTACCATGGAATTATAGATCAGGCTTTTCAGCTTGAATTCTTTTCTGGAAAATACATAGCCCGCCATACTGCTTACAGTAAGGGAAACTGCCATTACTCCAAAACTGAGTACAAGGCTGTTCATGGTGTATCGTGAGAAATTCGCCATTTCCCATGCCTGTTTGTAATTGTCCAGAATGAATTTCTGGGGAAGCAGATTTACACCGCCGCGTACCAGCTCATTGTTGGTTTTAAAGGAACCAAACAGGATATAAATCACCGGATAAACAGTGAAAAATGCCAGTGTTGCAAGGAGAAGAAAAATAACAACATTAATCATTTTAGTCTTGCGGGATTCTACGGAATGCCCTGTTCTTTCTTTTGCCATTGTTTTCTCCCTCCTATGAAATGTCATCCATTTTTTTGCTGATCTTCAGATATACGATGGTGATAACTCCAACGATAAGCGCTGAAACGATGCTGAGAACGGAACCATATCCGATCTGCAACGGGGTTTTTGCTCTTGCTGTACCAAATACCATCTGGAAAATGTAGGAGAACATTACATGAGTCCGGTTATTGGGACCGCCTGCGGTCAATACCAGTATGGATTCATAATCTTTAAATGCGGTGGTAATTGCCAGCATGATGACCACTTTTAATACAGGTCCAAGCATTGGGAGTGTGATCTTGAAAAAAGTCTGAATCCCATTAGCTCCGTCAATCTGTGCACTTTCATATACATCCGAAGGAATACCTGCCAGACCGGAAATCAGGAGGATCATATAATTTCCAAAGCCTCCCCAGACTGCCACTATGACCACCGCAGCCATTGCTGTTTTTCCGCTGCCCAGCCAGTCTACAGGCTGCTGTATCACTCCTATGCCCTGCAGGAAAGCATTTAAGACTCCGTTATAAGTGGCAAAGATAAAATACCAGATCAGGCTGTATACCGCTGAACTGATGACGGTTGGAAGGAAATAAATCCCCTGCATCAGACCACTTCCAAGCCGTTTTCTCTGTAAAAGCACCGCTGTCGCAAGAGAAAGAGGAAGCAGAAAGAGAAGTTTTAATATGGCATATTCAAAGGTGTGAAGAACGCTCTTCCAGTATATCCCATCTCCGGTAATACGTTTAAAATTTTCGAAGCCTACAAAATATGCCTTAAAACCATTGTAATCATAAAAAACATACCGGATCAGCCATGTAAATGGATACACCGACATTACCAGGATAAAAAAGATAGTGGGAATCAGCATCAGCCACATGGGAATATCTCCATGATCCCAGCTCTTTTTTAACCGATGTCCCAAAGATTTGTTTGAATTCATTTCCTTCACTCCTTTTTTGTTCTAAAATCACCTGTCCGCTCCTGCCCTCCCAGTGAAAGAAAGGCTGCTGCAAGACAGCAGTTCTGTTTGCAGCAGCCGTAATACCATTTTACTTATCCAGATATTCCACTGTGCCTGCGCCTGGATGAAGAGGATCATAATCCTTAATAACCACACGTTTTGTCTTGCCCATTTTTACTTCTTTGTCCAGAGCATCATTATAGGTCTGATTTAATTTTGTAATGGTTTCATCGATAGAAGGTCCTTCTGGGAGACATGCATTCCAGAGCGCATCTCTGTAATTTTCGCCGTCAGGAGTTACAGATGGAACAACCGGGTAAACTGCTTCATAGTCAGCACCTGCAAAATCAGCCATTCTTCCGGTTTTGCTCTTATCAATCTTATCTGCCATATATTTGGATATTGGCAGGGAATAGCCGCCTTCTAAGTAGCCTTTTAATACATTTTCGGATCCAAAGTATGCAATAACTTCCCATGCTTCCTTCGGATGCTCTGTAAATGCACTCATCATCCAGCCGGTATTGGGTGAGCAGGCCTCAGCGCCTTTGATCTCGCCGTCTAACGTTGGCAGCTGTGCAACACCCCACTGAATCTTAGCTGGGAACTGCTCGGTTAAAACAGTTGCTTCCTGAGATGCATTGCCATGGATTGCTGCATGGCCTTCTGCAAACTGTACACGCGCCGGGTCTATTTTCATGGAAGATGATCCAGGGAATACGCTTCCATCCTGGAACATCTGGCGTACAGTTTCAAGGTATGGCTTAAATCCGTTAAAATCGAATTTTCCTTCTTTGTAGTTATATAAAGTAACTCCACTCATTTCTGCAGAATGCTCCAGCCATCTTTCGAAAGGACCGCTTGCTCCTGGGAAAATGATGCCGTAATAATCCCCTTTTCCTGCCTCTGTGATCTTCTTTGCAATTTCAGGAAGCTCACTGATCTTTGTTGGTGGTTTAAGTCCCAGTTTATCAAAGACATCTTTGTTGTAGATCATTCTGGAACCGCTTCTTTTGCCACATGGAACCCAGTATATTTTATCTCCTATTACGTTGCAGCCTTCGTATAAATTCTGGTCAACCTCATTTACTTTTTTAAATTCATCAGTCAGATAATCATTTAAAGGCTGGATAATTCCATTATCTGCGAAGTTTGCAAAATCATCTCCGCTGATCTGAGAAAATATATCCGGTGACTGTCCTGAATTAGCCGCCATGGAAAGTAAGTTTTCGTAGTTTTCTGTCTGTACAACATAATCCAGCACAATATGATCATTTGTCTTATTAAATTCATCTACCACCTTGTTCATGTACTCCAGATCATGCCGGTTATCCGTCCAGATGGTGATTTTCACCTTATCTGATGAAGCGGAATCCTTTTTTGTTTCTCCCCCTGCGGCTGCAGTTGTCTCCTGACCACCTGTTGCTGCTGCCGGAGTCGTCTGCTCCGTGCTTTTTGCTCCACATGCGGATAATGCCGATGCTGCCATCAGGCAAGCCATACTCATTGCTGCCAGTCGTTTCGTTTTTTTCATAATTTCTGCTCCCTTCTTTTTGTTAACTATTACCTTCTTGTTGGTGATGTGCCTTAATAATAAATCATTTTTCCAAATGAAAACACCACTTTTTCTACTATGCATGTAACATTTTTTACGAATTATTGCACCCATGGCCTTTCGCCTTGATTTTCATTATGCACAATGCTATAATTGCCTTACTTTTCAATACGAACATAGGAAAGGATGCCGCTATGAGCCCAATACCCATTATTACCTTGCTGATTGTAGACGATGAGGCGGAGATCCGTTCCGGTCTCCGGTCTATTATTCCCTGGGAAGATTATTCGATCACGCTGATCGGGACTGCTGCCAATGGGGCAGAAGCCCTGGATAAAATCCGCTATTATGAGCCGGATATTGTAATAACTGATATTCAAATGCCGGGGATGAACGGACTTGAGCTGGTAAGGCGCGCGAAAGAGGAACAGTTTGACTGTTCTTTTGTTATATTAAGCGGTTATGATGAATTTGAATATGCGAGGAATGCGATCCGGTATGGGGTGAAGGAATATTTACTGAAGCCCATTTCCATCAGGGATTTAACAGATTTGATACAAAATTTAAAAGAAGAAATTCTAAGCAGGCGGGATTATCACAGCGATCAGCTTTCCACACTGAGAAAGCTGCGGAAAGCGCAGGTTTCCCTGCGAAAACAGAACTTAATCCCCCAGCTTCTTCGCGGAGAGCTTTCCGCCCAGGAGCTTAATAAGGTATTTGAAGAGTATGATCTCCCCATACGGGATAAGGAAAGCTGCGCGGTTTTGATCCAGGCATTTTCCACGTATCCGTATGCGGAAGAAAATGCTGAACTGGTGAACACACTTGTCCCTCTTGTGGAAACTCTGGAAGAAGACATAAGCGGATTACCGGCACTGATTTCTGATTATGCTCCTGCCGGTCTTGTGATGATCGTAAATCTTCCATTTCAGTCAGACCAGTGGGACTCACTCCATAAGATGCTTGAGTATCATATAAAGAAAATCAACAATGATGGGCTTGTCTGCATCACAGCTGCCATCGGCAAACCTGTTTCTTCTCTCTGCGCAATTTCCGCCTCTTTTCAGGAGGCAAGGCAGATTATTACCTGGCATATTTATCCTGAAACTGGTCCGGTTATTGATTCTTCTGTTCTTGATACCGGACAGCCTGCCGTGATTATGCCCGGAGATGATCTTCTGGATGCTGTATTAAAGGATGACAGAGACGGCATACAGATCCGTTTAAAACTTTACTTGGATAAGCTGATGACTCCCGTTCTCCCCCCGCCTTCTTATCTATACAGTATGTGTAATTATCTGATTATCACAATGCAAAGCCAGTTATCCCGGTATCTGGACGGTCCTCCCAAAAGTTATACAGGCAACTCCTTTGCAGCACTGCAGAGTCTGAACTCAATAGAGGATATTGAAAGTTTTATGATAAAAATCCTTTCCGGATTTGCAGAAGAACTGGCGGTCAGCCAGGCGGCCAAGAACGATCCTTTCATTCAGAAAGCACTTGACTACATTAATAAAAATCTCTTAAAAAACCCCAGAACTGAAGATGTATGCAGTTATCTGGGACTTAGCAAAAGCTATTTCAGCACCTATTTTAAAAATAAAACAAAGCTGAATTTTCGTGATTATACATTGGATTTAAAGATCAACTATGCACAGGAACAGCTGAAATTCCAGGAACATACATCAGGAGAAGTCTCCCTGTTGCTGGGCTATGAGGATTACCGTTCCTTCAGCCGTGCCTTTAAGGCAAGAACCGGGCTCACACCTTCCGAATATCAGAAACAGTTTGCTGCCGGAGAAAGGAGCAGTCCATGATCAAATGGTTCGCCAATTTAAAATTCCGTTACCAGCTTGTGACTGGAATGATTTTCATTACTTCGGCTGCTCTTCTTCTCATCGGACAGCTGTCTTATTTCTATTTTTACGAGCGCAACACCAATGAAGTCTTAAGAAGAGCGGGAAGCTCAGTACAGATGGCCGGGGCTTCCCTTTCTTCCCAGTTTAATTCACTCTCAGCCGCTACAAACCATCTGCTGGTAAAGGAGCCTTTTCCCCAGATGATCGCTGATATCAACAACTATAATTTTACCGGCTACGCCGGCTATTTCAACTCTGCAGCAGCTGTTACTGATTCATTTCTTCAGAATCATGATCTTGTAAACAATGTGCTGGTCTGCGGAGATGATCTCATTATGTTCAGTCCCACATCTCTTGGAATCAGCAGCCACTTTGATAAACTTCTTCCCGAGAATATCTGGCAATATCAGCATATAACTGTGTTGCCCACCCGGTACAGCACCATGTATGGCAAGAAAGGGGTAATTCCAGTCTCCTATCCGGTCTCCAGCATTCTCTCGTCAAAGCATCTGGCTTATCAGGATCTTCCTGACTGCAGGAAAGTCCGGTTTATTCTTCTGATTGATACGGAGCAGATCCGGGATTATTTTAACCGGATGTCCAACCGGTACACTTACTGCATGTATCTGGCTGACAAAAACGGACAGCCTTTGGATATCATGGAAAAAGATTATCCGGATGCATTTCTTCCCCAGATCTGCCAGTGGATTACAGATGGCTCTCCCGGGCAGGAAGGAACGGTTAAAGCGGAAAATGAAGATCTGTTTCTGACCATGGACCGAATTAAATTCTGTAATTTAAACGTTGTCCACATGACAAAAAAATCAGCACTGACCGGGGATATCAAGGAGCTCCGCTCGTTTTTTATTCTTGTGTGGATTGCCTGTTTTCTGGCGGCTGTTTTACTCAGCCTTGCTCTTTCCGGACTTCTTACCAGAAATTTAAGGGTTCTTGGAACTATAATCCGCAACATCAATGACAAAACCTATACAAAACGAAGAGAATTTAACCATACAGACGAAATCAGCCTTTTGGGAGTCCAGTTAAACCAGATGTACGATACCATTCAGCTGCAGCTCTTACAGATTAAGGACGAGGAACAAAAAAAGGCAATGGCAGAGATACAGATGATGTCGGAGCAGATTAATCCTCATTTTCTTTATAATACTCTGGAATGTATTCATTTCCAGATATTAAACGGACATTCGGAAACTGCTGAGGGGATGCTGGAAAGTCTGGGAAAATATTTAAGGACTACACTGAGTTTTGGAAAAACGCTGATATCTGTAGAAAAAGAAGTGGAACATGTCACTTCCTATATGGAAATCATGAACCGCCACTCTTCAAACGGGATTCAGATGGAAACAAAAATTGATCCTTCATTAAAAGACTGCAAAATGATGAAAATACTTCTGCAGCCGCTGGCTGAAAACTGCATACGCCACGGTTTCGGCGGTTCTGTAAGCGGCTTTGAACCGGTCCCTCCCCGGATTGATATCCTGATATCATCAGCAGAAAATAACCGGATCCGGATTGAAGTAACGGACAATGGCATGGGAATTGATATCGAAACTGCAAATGCCTGCATTTCGGAAAATTCACCGGAGTCTCAACAACATTTTGGACTTTCCAATATACAAAAGAGGCTGAAAGCGTGCTATGGGGATTCTTTTCGTATATCATTCTTAAGCATCCCTTATTTAAAGAACAGCGTTATAATTGAACTTCCGAAAGATATATAGAAACCGGATCGGTGTGGTTTTTTGTATTGTATTACAATATCATTTAATTAAAATACTATAAGTTTAATAATATTGTAAAAATATATTCCTGCATATATATCTTTATAACAGTTGACAACATTAATTATTACTTTTATAATTTAGTTTAACAATACTTCTAATTAAACATCCAGTTACTTCAAGGAGTGCCATTATGCCAAAACAAAAAAAAGTTTTAACTGACCGGGAAATGGATATTTTAAATATACTTTGGTCATCAGAAAACCCTTTAATTGCATCTGAAATTGCAAACAACGATCCTTCTTTAACTATTAATACGATTCAGGTCGTTTTAAGGAATCTATTAAAAAAGAAACTGATTGAAGTAGCTGATATTGTGTATAGCGGTACTGTTCTATGCCGAAGTTACCGTCCCACAGCAGAATCCAAGGATTTTACACTGCAGAAATTCATTTCAGAATTTAAAAATATGAAGAGCATTACTACACCCAGACTGGTTGCATCACTTTTAGAACATGAAAAGAATGAGGAGGCTGTTATCGCTGAACTTGAGAAATTATTAGAAGAAAGAAAACGTAATCTTAACAGAGAGGAGTAATATGGAATTCTCTATCCTTTCTCTTTTGACAATGACATTTTTCAGCAGTATCCTTATAGTCATAATTTATTTTGTCCTGAGAGATAATCATATAATAGAACGGATTGGAATGGCTGCTCTGGCTATGTGCATTGGTGCAACCATATTAAGATTATTTATCCCATTTGAACTGACCGCATCAAGAAACTTACCAATAGGAAAACTACTTCCTGCATTGATACGTTTCCTTGAAATTCCGGTCATTCGATCAGGCGGGTTCACCATCAGTCTGTTAGACGCCCTATATATAATTTGGGCGTCCGGTATCATGATACAGCTGGTAAGAACAATATTTATATACACTCGCTTCACAAAGACTGTAACAAATACCCGTTCCGTCATAGATGACGAAGTAAAAAAAGCCTTATATAAAATAAATATTGATTATAATAAACCTTTATCAATACAAATTATACAAACTGACTTAGTATCTACGCCAATGGTATTCGGATTTTTCTGTCCCAGGATTATCCTGCCTGAGATTAAGCTCACAACCGAAGAGTGGTACTGCATTTTAAAGCATGAATTATCCCATTATATCTGTGGTGATTTATGGGTGAAGTTCCTGGTGGAATTTCTATGCTCCATCTATTGGTGGAACCCATTCGTCTATTTATTTAGAAATCAGATAACCAAAGCCCAGGAAATACATATTGATCTTTTCGTGACAAGATCCATGAATGAGGCAGAACGAATAAAATATCTGGAATGCCTGTTAAAAATTGCTAAGATTCCTGTCAGCAAGGGACTGGATAAATGGATTTTGTCTTTCAACGGAGAAGGTGGGAATATTTTGTCCCAGCGTTTTAACATTGTTTTAAATCGCCCTGTTTCATCGAATAAAACAAAGGGGGAAAAATTTTTAACATTATTATTACCGGTTTTACTCCTATTAGCCTTGTCTTTCAGTATCGTTTTTGAACCCTATTCAATCAAACCACAGGATGCGGCTGATACGGTTGAATTGACAAATCAGAATACTTACTTAATACAAAATCCGGAAAGTGGCTACGATGTTTATTTAAATGGCCAGTTTTATGGACATATAGATGAAATCAAAGACTCATTTTCTGGTTTACAAATTTATAAAAACATTACGGAGGTGTCCCACAATGAAAAAAACAGGTAAAAAATTATTAGCTGCTATTGTAGTGAGTTTAAACCTTGCAGCGCTTGGTTCAGAGGTTGTATATGCAGAACCTTCTACGCTGCAATCTGCTGTTCCACCAGTGCTAGAAACATCTGATCCCCAGTCTTACAGTACGTTATCAGACATCATTGGCTGGAGATACAAATCAGTAGATGGCCATGTATACCGGCGTCAATACAATTATTCCAAGGAAAAATGGATCGGTGAATGGGAATCCTGCTAGTGCTCAAAAAGCATCAAGAAACAGTCTTGATGCTTTTTCCTTTTAAAAAAACCATATCTGATCAGCTAATATCCGATTCGTTCTTTTCATTAAGCAATTTCTTTCTCTCTGCTAATAACAGTTCCAGTTCTTCTATCACTTCCTGCTCGTTTTTTTCCTGTTTCAGTAAAGTAGCAACTAAATTAGGAATGGAAACCTTATCATTTTCCTGAAATTGCCCAATAAACCGCTGCACTGCCATCTCTTTTTTAGATAAAGATGGCTTGTAACTGCGGGTTAAGACTGTACCGCTATAAACGATATCATCTACTTCAATGTAGTTTTTATCCAACAGTTTTCTGATAACAGCCTGTACCGTGTTAATATTCAATGATTCATCCATTTTAGTAATCTCTGACGCAACCAATGGTCTGCTGCTTTCCCAAAGTATTGTCATTACATCCAATTCTCTCTTTGTTAATGATAGCTCCGTCTTTCCTCTGGGCATTTTAATCGTTACCTCCTGTTTGAAAATCTAATTAATGTTTATTTTACATTAAAGCAAACGTACAAGCAATAATAACGTGTGGCTTCTCTTTTAATAAATCAGATTAAGTGCTCAATAAGACCGGTACCCGAAGATACCGGTCTTATTTTATTTATGGCCGATTAAATTTAAGTCGATCTGGTTAAATTTTTCACAGACCGGTTCTTATACCCAAGCACTGATGATAATGCTCCCAGTATGCCGGTACTAAGAAACATGACTGCCATTCCGCTTCCAGGTCCTTTACCAACAATGCCTTGTAAAGAAACTGCTGCAGCATGATTAGAAGCCATAAATGGTTCAAATATGTAATCAGCCAGATATCCGCCAAGAAGAAGACCGATGGGAATTGTGGAATATTGAATTCCATTGCGAATTGCAAAAATTCTTCCCTGAATGTTTACTGGAACAGTCCGGTACAGCAGTGTACTTTGGCCCGCCAATATAAATGGTATGGGAAAGCTTGCAAAGATTCCAGCTGCAGACCATGCTAAAACATTTCTCCCTGCTCCCATCAGTAAATCTCCAAGCAAAAATGAAATTCCTGCTGAAAGATAAATCATCTTACGGAGATTTTTCGTTCCTTTGCCAGCAGCAACTATGATACCACCTGCAATCCCGCCTGCGCCCAGCATACTGTTTACCAGTCCAAAGGTCCCTGCATCTCCTCCGCTTCTGGCTAAAATCATCGGAGAAAGGATGTTCTCATAGGTCAGTCTGGAAAAGAAATTAATCAATGCAAGGCTGAGCATCAGATATAAAATACCGGGTTCTTTCTTTAAAAATTCTATATCCTCCCGGTCTTTATGTTTTGCATGTAAGTTATGAGTTTTGGATGTCTGTACATTCTCTCCCGGATTTACGAAAAACAGTGTATACATGCAGATCATAAATGACAGCAGATCAACTGTAAGAACCAGCCGGATTCCTGAAAATCCAACAAGTGTTCCGGAAAGAACAGGCGCAGAAACCATAATTAAATTGGAAGAAAATGAATTCAGGCCACTTGCCCTTTCATAATCCCCATCTGTTATCAATAGCCCGGTCACAACTGCTGCAGCCGGTGACTGTAACGCATTCATAAAACCGATTACTGCATTTACAAGATAAATCTGCGTCAGCGCAAGACTTCCCCTGTACAAACTTAAAAGAATACTGATTGTACAGACAGCCGCTATGGTGTCGGAAACAATCAGAATCTTCTTTTTTGACGCCCGATCAATAAAAGTCCCTGCAAACAAGCTGACTAATATGTATGGCAAATAACTGCAAAAAGTCATCAATGATACTGCCATTGCTGATTTAGACTGTTCATAAACCCATAGGGTCAGAGCGAAAGAAGTCATTGAACTGCCCAGCTGAGATACCGCCTGCCCCAGCCAGAATATTTTATAATCTGTATTTAATTTTGATTTCATTGTATTCTCTCCTTATAAGTAAATTCCCTATAAGTACAAAATCCAATGAGGACGAGATAATGATTAAATGATACTCCTCTGTACAAGCCTCGTCCATTCATCAGACCCTGTACAGAGAAAAACACTCATATCGATTATTTGATTTCCCATGTGATTTTTATTACCTCACTTTCCTGTTACCGGTAATTAGCTCATTGAGCATTATAACATATCGACTATTATTTGGCAAAGTTGATAGATTATCCATCATACTGAAGGTTAGTGCATTGGGAGCACAGAAACTAAAGTGTTTGTAATTATCAAAATCGCGCAGGAGCCAGTATCGCTCCCCCATCGTTAAAGGGGATGACAGCCATTCGTGGAACTTTATCACTGATGACGATGTATCCGCCCGGCGGAAGTGGTGGACGGAACGGGATGCCGCGGAGTCTATGTGAAGAACGTATTTATAAATCCGGAGGTATTGAAAAAGAAATACCTCCGGATTGTTTAACTGCTTACATTATTTAGGCCAGCAGTATCACATCAAATTGTGAGCCTACACCCGGAGATACATCCGTAGTAAAAGGAGTAACCGAGTTGTTCCTCAGAGTAATACTGTCCCCTGCGGTGAGCGCCAGCATGGCATCGCCGCTTGTTTCGCCCGTTGCAGTGAGCAGAGTCACGTTTGTTGATACATCTACAGCTCCATTCACGGCAATTGCAACGACCGCACCTGTACCGGCAGTAATATTAACACCGTAGTATATCTGGTAAGTGCCGCTGGTAGGAACTATTACCGCCGCGGTTCCAGCAGTATGAGTAACTCCGCTAAGAGGACCATTACTGCTAAATGTTACATCCGCGCCTCCTGCTACCACTTGACCACCAACAGTTACATCATATACATAACCAAAAGTAGTCACTCCTGCGCCGGTTGGGCCGGTATCTCCAGTTGGACCTGTATCTCCGGTTGGACCGGTATCTCCCGTTGGACCGGTATCTCCGGTCGGACCAGTATCTCCCGTTGGGCCTGTGTCTCCGGTTGGACCGGTGTCTCCGGTCGGACCGGTATCTCCGGTCGGACCAGTATCTCCCGTCGGGCCGGTATCTCCCGTTGGGCCAGTGTCGCCGGTTGGACCGGTATCTCCGGTCGGGCCGGTGTCTCCGGTCGGGCCGGTGTCTCCGGTGGGACCGGTGTCTCCGGTCGGGCCTGTCGGCCCTCCTCCAGCAATATAATCTTGAACAATGATTAACGAAGCTGAAAGTGGAACGATAGCAGAGTAAAAGACTTCA
>JAEWPQ010000128.1 GCA_023460575.1 Bacillota bacterium | reverse complement strand
GTGTTAGGGGGCAATGCCGGCTCTGAGATCCGGATGCACATCTGCGGGGCAGATCACCACATGTCTGTTCCCAATGCCCGTGAGACCGGGATATTAGAAGAAATACTTTTGGAAAACAAGCGGAGAAATCCGGAGATGGTATATCCGGTTTTTGATTCCGTTCTATGGGAAAAGGTACATTTTCAGGACAATCTGACCCTATATTTAAACACGCATATGACTCAGGTCCTGTGCGGGGGTGACAGGATTGATGGGGTATATGCCATTCAGATGACAACGGAACAAACCTTCTGTATTTTCGCCACCCTGTTTTTGGATGCAACAGGAGACGGCGTGCTGGGGGCGAAGGCCTCCGCAGAGTACCGGATAGGAAGAGAGAGCAGTGCCCGGTATGGAGAATCCCTGGCTCCTGAAAAAGAAGACCATTATACCATGGGAAATTCACTCATGTTCAAGGCCAGGGATATGGGACATGAGGTCCCCTTTATAAAGCCTTTCTGGGCCAATACCTATACAGAGGAGCAGCTTAAGCTGCGGGATCACAGCGATGTGACCTCCGGGTACTGGTGGATTGAATTGGGGGGAGGAGAGAAGGATGTGATCTCTCACGGAGAGGAGCTTCGGGATGAGTTACTAAAGGCTGTTTTCGGGGTATGGGATCATATAAAAAACGGGGGAGCTCATGGAGCAGAGCAGATGGAACTGGAATGGGTGGGTTTTCTGCCCGGAAAAAGAGAAAGCCGCCGGCTCATGGGAGATTATGTTCTGACAGAAAGGGATTGCCTGGAAGGAACCCGGTTTGCAGATGCCGTTGCATATGGGGGCTGGCCTATGGACATTCATATTGTAGACGGGTTTTTAAAAGAAGATGACGTACCCACGGTGTGGAACCAGGTAAACGGCCTGTATTCCATTCCATACCGCTGTCTGTATTCAAAAAACATCCGGAATCTGTTTTTAGGAGGCAGGGCCATCAGCTGTTCTCATGTGGCGTTTTCCTCCACAAGGGTCATGGGAACCTGTGGGGTTGTGGGCCAGGCAGCAGGCACGGCTGCTTCCATGGCAGTAAAAAGAAAGCTAAAGCCCCGGGAAATCCTTGATTGTGTCAGTGAATTGCAGCAGGAGCTGTTAAAGGATGACTGCTATATCCCATTTATTGCAAACCAGGATGCCAAAGACGCGGCCCGGACTGCCGTGGTGACGGCGAATTGCCACAGTCCGGGATGCAGGCCGGAACATGTAATAAACGGAGTGGCAAGAACTGTGGGCCAAGAATCAAACTGCTGGCGGGCGGCCATGAAAGACAATCCTTACCTGCTATTATCCCTGCCGGAAAAGATGGCCATCCGGGAAATACGTCTGACCCTGGACTCCAATTTAAGCAGGGAGATCACCCCATCTATGAATGAGAGGGTGTTGTCCAGACAAAAGTCCGGGCCGCCACCGGAGCTGTTAAAGGAATATGAAGTGGACATTTTTTTGAAAGGAAAAGTAGTGGAGCATGTGGCCGTTCTATCCCAGGGCCAGAGGCTTCAACAGCTGTATTTTGCCGGAACAGAGGGAGATGCTGTGCGGATCAGCGCTATTTCTACATATGGAAGCAGGGAAGCAACAATTTTTGAAGTGAGGATTTATTGAAACAGGTGCAAAACGTCTGATGCCTTCTCCGGGGTGAACTAAGGCACCCTCCAAAACTGGCTTCATGTTTCTTACATTGTTTTTTTATGACTTCTATAATTTGATCCAGGTCATGTAATCACACGTTCAGAGAAAAAGAGTCCCAATGCCATTCACACTGATTTACGCTTTTGAAAGCTTCCTCTTCTTGTATAGAATCAATCCTGCCGAAAAATAAATTCCTGTGAGCACAAGAATCATAAAGATATCAAAAGTAACTTGATTGAGTCCTGCTCCATAATTTAAAATTTGATTAAAGGCATTGACAGTATGGGTAAGTGGCAATATATCAGTCATTCCAAACGAATGTTTCCCTACTGTTATTAAATTAACCTTTGGAAGGGGAAGCATTCCACCGGAAAAGAACATCAGTACAAAAAAAGGAAAACATCCTATTGTCAAAACATCAAAAACAGTATTAAGAAAGCTTGCAATGACCAGGCTTATGGAAACGATGGAAAGACTTGATATCATGCCCACAAAAAGAACGCTTACAAAGCTTCCTTCTGGCTTGTAATTCAATGCAAGAGCAGTCCAATAAGAAATGACAATGGCAATAACTGCTATCACCGTTTGCACAATACAAACACTTAAAAGATAATTAAATGCTCCCAGATTGCTTAGTTTCAGCCTAATAAGCGTTTTTTTATCATTTTCCTTTACAATGGAAGCAGTTGCAGTAAAAAGTACCATTAAAACGGATAAGGACATTAATCCGGGAACATAACTGTCAAAATCGTTTAGCGGCAATTTTTTCTCTAAAAAAGTTTCGGAAATAGAAATGGGAATGGTCACATTTGCGGCTGCAAGACCTTGCCTGTTTATGACATCTGAAATCATGACAGCTGCAACCGTATATCTTATATTACTCATGCATCCATATAAATCCACAACTGCTGGGTCTGTTGCTTTATTTATTTCCGTATCTGAATGGACTTTAGAATAGTCCCTTGGAATTACAATCCCAATATCAACTTTTTTATCTTTCACCTGTTCTTTCAAGTCATCAATTTTCTCTGTATTGATGACTTGAAACAGCTTAATATCATTTTGTACCTTAATATTTTCTATATGTTCAATCAGCTCAACTGATGTGATTCCCTTATCTGAATTTACTATTCCTATATGATATGTGGTAGGTGATTGACCATAAAATAAATACATCAATATTAGAAAGAAAGGAGAAAAAAGCATAACCAATGCAAGTACCTTCCAATCGCGGATATTCTCTTTCAAGGACTTTATCACAGAAGCAGTTAATTTCATTGGCGAAGCCCCCTTCCTGTCATGGAGATAAATGCATCTTCCAGCGTGGGTTTTCTTATAGTCATATTGGTAGTGTGTATATGATGCTCTTTCAGAATCTGATGAACTGTTGGAATCAAACTGACAGGATCGTTTGCTCTAAGCAATAAAATACCATCAGAATATTTTTTTTCAAGAAATTGCGGAGGGAGGGTTTGGAGCAGACTGTCAATGTTTTCCCTGTCCGTTTCATTCACACTTATCTGCAAAATGTCTCCCATACCCCATTTGCTTTTTAGCATTTCAGGGGTATCCACCTTAAGTATCCTTCCGTGATCAATGATAGCTACTCTGTCAGACAGTCTGTCAGCTTCATCCATATCATGTGTGGTAAGGATTACAGATTTTTCTTTGGCCAATTGTCTTATAAAATCACGGACAAGAATCCTGCTTTGAGGGTCAAGCCCTGCGTGAGGTTCATCTAAAATGATAAGCTGGGGATCATGGACAAGTGCCAGGGCAATATTTAACCTTCTCTGCATTCCTCCTGAAAGAGTCCCTGCAAGCTTGTTTTTTTTGCTGGAAAGTCCAAGCTTTTCCAAAAGCTTCTCTGCTCTTTCTCCTGCAACCCTTGAGGTTAATCCATAGGATATTCCGGCAAATTTTAATTGCTCAACGCAGGTTAACTGTTCCCATATGATAATATCCTGGGGACACAGACCAAGTTTACTTTTTATCTGGTCATATTTTGAAGTCAATGAAATACCGTCTAAAAGGATATTTCCACTATCCGGTTTCAATATGCCGCACAGCATGTTAATGATTGTTGTTTTTCCGGCTCCATTTGGCCCAAGCAGTCCCAGAATCTCTTGTTTATACACGGAAAAGCTTACATTATCTACTGCCGTAATGTTGCCGTAATGCTTGCTTAGTTCTTCTACAGAAAGAAATAATTGATGATTCATAAATTTACCACCGCCTCTTAAATATGGTTTCTACTGTGAGCATCATTCCTTGGCTTAAATGCATGTGTTCAAAAAAACAAAGCCTCCTGACCAATCCCGATGGGACAGATCAGGAGGTACTTTTGTATTGATCCTATGTGACTGAACCATCCCCACCCATCATCCTTGTCATTTCCTCTATGCGTTCGATTGGAAATGGCGGTGAAGTAAGCGGCTTCATAGCAATGGACATAAGCTTCATTGGGTTATCATCCGCAGCCACCCGGTTGGAACTCATTTTTCCACATCTGCGGCAACGGTGAATAATTGCCCATTCACCACTCTTTCTGATCCACACGGCGACCGGTTCCATGCTGCCGCCGCATTCTGACTGACGATCTCCCGGTTCCTCATCCAGATGTTGGCTGCATAAACAGTTTGGACAGTGATTCCGGTGATCTGTTCCGGCGCCCTCCGGTGTTACAATCCGCCCGCATATGCTGCATGTAAACCAATCATTACAGGCATGTGTTTTATAATATCCTTTTTCAAACGATTTTCTCTTATTTTCCCGATTCATGAAATTGTCCTCCTAACAGAATATAAAGTCCTCTTGGGAGGTCATGCTTTGGATTCTACACAACCTCCCGGTTAGTGCATAATCTCCGTAATGTTTTTTTCTTCATATAAAGATCTCCTTAAATAGTTTTATCACCAAGCCTGTTGGCTGGATCAGCAATGATCTTGTCTATGCCTTACAATATGTGCCGCCGCGATTACAGTAATCGGTGTGTGCTTAGGCGGCAAGAACTATCTCTTTGCAAAGGTAAACGACCGTTTACTATAATTGTAGTAAAGGATTGTGCACTTGTCAAGAGAATTTTTGTATGGTACAGGCAGAAAATATCAGACCGGTTCATTTTTTTACTCTGACTGGTACCTGGGACAGGAAGTGGATATTATTCGGAATAGTTGATGCTAGCGTAAAGTTTTATTCGGATAATGGAAAATAAATAAAAAGAGAACACCACTTTGTGATAAAGTATTTAGCGACAAAACTAATACAAACAAAGGATTGGTATTCTCTATGATTAACAGTATACGATATTTTGAGGAAGAATGCATCAACAGATTTGAAAAACTCGAAGATAATTTTATGAAAAATCCGCTGCAAATGGCAGAGTACGTAATCAGTATGACTGCAGAGC
>JAEWPQ010000127.1 GCA_023460575.1 Bacillota bacterium | reverse complement strand
AAATAATAACCGCTTTGAAAGTAGGTGAATGAATTGAAAGAGTTTTTTATTAAACTGGGTGATCATCCGATTTACAAAAAACTGTTAAAGGAACCTTTAACCTATGTGGCGGGAGCTGTTTTACTTTCCGTTTTCCAGATTGCCCATTTCACGGTATTTGGAAAAGGCTGGGGAGTGACAAGTTCATTTGCTGTCTGGGGAACCTGGGTTTATAACGCACTGGGCGGAGATGTAGGCAGCTGGGCCTATTATGCATCGGAAAAGATGCAGCAGGAGCTTCATACCGGTTTTCTGGCAGACGGCGGTTCTATCCGCAATCTGGGCATCATCTTCGGAGCATTGGCAGCGACCTTATTTGCATCACAGTTTAAAATAAAGAAGATTAAAACCCTGCGCCAGGTAGTGGCAGCTGTCCTGGGCGGTCTGCTTATGGGTTACGGAGCAAGACTTGCAAACGGCTGTAATATCGGAGCTTTGTTTACCGCAATTGCGTCCTTCTCCTTATCCGGCTGGGTATTTGGAGCGTTCCTTCTGGTGGGAGCATTCATCGGAAGCAAATTACTGGCAAAGTATTTTATGTAATGACTGGGGCAATCAGAAATGATTGCTCCAATCGTTTAGAAAGGATCATATACCATGGAAAAGAAAACATTACAGTATGATGTAGTCATCATCGGTGGCGGCGCTGCCGGTTTAACTGCTGGTATCTATTGCGGAAGAGCAAAATTAAAGACGCTGATTATTGAAAAGACCCTGGTGGGAGGACTTGCAACTTATACCAATGAGATTGAAAATTACCCTGGTTTTCCAGAGGGAGCCACCGGTCTTGGACTGATGGATTTATTTCATAAACAGGCCAAAAAGTTCGGAGTCGAGTTTAAATTAACTGATGTAAGAAGCGTATCTCTTGAGGGAGATGTAAAAAGAGTGGAAACATTCCGCAATATCTTTGAGGCAAAGGCAGTGATCATCGGAAGCGGCGGAAAGCCCCGTCTGACTGGTGCAAAGAACGAGGAACTATATCTTTATGATAAAGGAATCTCTTTCTGTGCTACCTGCGATGCAGCAGCCAACACCGGTAAAACTGTTATGGTAATCGGCAGCGGAGATGCAGCAATCGAAGAGGGAATGTTTTTAACAAAATTTGCTGATAAGGTTATTGTTTCCGTTATGCATGAAAATGGGAAGATGGACTGCAATGAAATCGCAAAGGCACAGGCACTTGCTAATCCCAAAATGGAATTTATGTGGAATACGGTTGTGGACAGCTTCGTGGGTGAAGAAAGACTCAGTACGGTTGTGTTAAAAAATGTAAAGACAGAAGAAAAAATTCCTGTTACCGTTGACAGCTGCTTTTTGTTCATCGGCTATCTGCCTAACACCGAGATATTCCAGGGAATGCTTAATATGAACCGGGGTGGTTATTTAATTACCAATGAGCGGATGGAAACAAATATACCTGGAGTTTATGCAGTGGGTGATGTTCGTGATAAATTCTTAAAACAGGTTGCTACAGCAGTAGGCGACGGAGCTGTGGCCGGTTACGGAGCAGAAAAATACCTTTCAGAGTGTGAAATATTTGAACAGCAGATCATGAATGAAGGAAAACCATCTCTGGTTTATATCTATAACGCAGTTGATGCACATTCCAGAGAACTTTTATCTGTATTCAAGGAATTTGAACTAAATCACAGCGGCATGCGGGTATCCTGCATTGATATCTATAAATCTGACGGACTATCAAAACGCCTCGGTGTTCAAAACGGTCCATGCGCAGTCTGGATTAAGGATTGTAAGATACAGGAGAAAATTGACGGCGATATAACAATGGAACGAATCGAAAGCATTTGTAAATATTAAATAAGAAAACATCATCCCCAGACGGGTACACTTAGAATTTTTCATCACGTGTGCATGTCTGGGGTTTTTATTGTCATATAGGACTGCATATGTGATTTAGTCACGGATAATAATAGAATAGGATTTATAATAAAATTATTAAATGACAGGTAACGTAAGAGGAGAAAAATATATGTTTGAATTTTTAAAAAGAAATACAGGAAAAGTAATTCATGTAAATGATTTAGACCCGCACATTGGCAGCATTGAGTTAATAGATATCCGGGAGCCCTATGAATATAAAAGCGGAACCATGAGAACAGCGAAAAATATTCCCATGGGCAATTTATTAAATAACCCGGAAAAATATTTAATGAAGGACAAGACCTATTATATCATGTGCCAGTCCGGTGCAAGAAGCAGACGAACCTGCGGTGCTCTTCTGAAAAAAGGATTTGATGTAGTGAATGTGGCGGGCGGAATAGGCTCCTACGTTGGTACAAAAAGAAAATAAAATAGTCAGTCCCGGTTCCATTATCAGGGTATCCCCAATGGAACCGGGATTTTTTTGCATGTCTCAAGAAAAATCCCTTCTGTTAATCCCCCGGAAAACATCATATAATGAAAATAAGTTTCATAGTTTTTGCTGCATATTGAAACTATAATACAAACCCGCTAGAATGAGTTCAATACAACTGTGAAGCACAGGGAACCCCTTCTGGCTTTTTAGAGAGGAACAGAGAATGAAAGGTCTACTTGTAAGGATCGATGATTATGTTCATAATGCCGGAGAGGCTGAAAAACAACTCTTAAGCAGGCTTCAGAGAAATCCGGAATCTGTATTAAGAAAGACCATTAAGGAAATTGCAAAAGAAACCTATACCTCTCCCGCAACCATTGTCAGGCTGTGCAAAAAGCTGGGGTGTAAAGGCTATAAGGATTTTCAGAGCACTCTGGCCTATGAAGTGGCTCTGTTTCGGGAGAGCCGTGATATCGCGTTTCAGAAGATCACCCAGAAGGATACTATGGAGGATATCATTTATAAGGTAACAAAGAAAAATATTGAATCACTGGAAACTACTAGAAAGCTTCTGGAACCTAAGACAATAACTGCGTGTGTGAAACTTTTGGAAACCAGCAGGACAGTCTCCCTGTTTGGGCTTGGAACCTCTCTTCTTGTGGCAAGGGATCTATATCTTAAGCTTTTAAGGGCAGATGTGATCTGCAATTTGTGTGATGACTGGCATGCCCAGTTTTTAACAGCGAGAAACTTACGGTCTGGTGATTTGGCAATTGTTATCAGCTATTCCGGTCTTACAGAAGAGATGCTTCAGTGCGCTAAAGAAGCCAAGGCAAACGGAGCAAAGGTGATTGCCATAACGAGAGCGGTTGAATCAAAGCTTGCGGCGGAAGCGGATTTCGTTCTGCCTGTGGCTGCGACGGAGCTCATTCACAGAAGCGGGGCCATGTCTTCCAGGATTTCACAGTTAAATGTAGTAGATGTGCTGTTTACCGCTTATGTAAACCGCAACTACGAGTTCTGCATGAATCAGTTTGGCAGAACCCATATACAGAAAGACGGAGGAACATAAAAGATGATTGATTTATCAAAACTGACTACTGAATCAAGAAATCCGGATACTATGAATCTGGATGAGATGACCCCTATAGAAATCGCCCGGATCATGAACCGGGAGGATGAAACTGTCATAAAGGCAATAGAGGAAGTCATTCCCCAGATCGCCAGGGCCATCGGGTGGGCAGCCGAAAGCTTGAAAGCAGGCGGCAGAATCATCTATGTGGGCGCAGGAACTTCTGGCAGGCTTGGCGTACTTGATGCTGTGGAATGTCCCCCTACCTTCGGCGTGCCGCCCCAGATGGTTGTGGGACTGATCGCTGGAGGGGAAAAGGCATTTGTGGAAGCAGTGGAAGGTGCGGAAGACAGCGAGACTCTGTGCGAGGAGGAATTAAAGTCCATAGGACTGTTAAAGGAAGATATCGTGATCGGCCTGGCTGCATCCGGCAGAACTCCCTATGTGATTCATGGACTCCGGTATGCGCTTTCCATTGGCTGTAAAACCGTCGCCATTTCATGTAACAGAAATTCTTCCATCGGAAAGGAAGCAATGCTTGCCATTGAGCCGGTCACAGGACCGGAAGTTCTTACCGGGTCCACAAGACTGAAGGCTGGTACTGCGCAGAAAATGGTTTTAAACATGATATCAACCGGCAGCATGATCGGAATCGGTAAGGTCTATCAGAATTTAATGGTGGATGTCAGACAGAGCAATGAAAAGCTTGTGGTGAGATCACAAAATATAGTGATGACAGCAACGGGCTGTGAAAGAGAGGAAGCAAAAGCGGTACTGGAACAGGCAGACGGCCATGTGAAAACAGCCGTGATTATGATTTTATCTGACTGTAATGCAAAAGAAGCAAGAGAAAAGCTGTTAAAGGCAGGCGGGAATGTCCGTCAGGCTTTGAAATAGAAAAAGAAAGGGGGTTTTGGTCTGCCAGTTAAGCCGAAACTATGAAATTATAATTAAAGGAGGAGAACAATGGATTACAAGCAAGTCAGTGAAGAACTGTTATCGCTGTTGGGAGGGAAAACCAACATCACATCCAATGCTGCCTGTATGACAAGGCTCCGCATTGGAGTGAAGGATTTATCAAAAGTGGATTTAGAGCAGTTAAAAAAGGTGGAAGGAGTCCTGGGAGTAGTGGAAAGCAATACCCTTCAGATCGTATTTGGACCTGGTAAGGTAAACAAGGTGTTGGACGAATTTTACAAGCTTACCGGGCTGCCAAAAGGCCAGGCTGATGATGGGGATAAAGGTGGGGATATCCAGACAGTCACAAGAGAGAACAAAGAATTGCAAAAGGCAAAATATGATAAGCCTGTCCAGAGATTTTTAAAGAAAATTGCTAATATTTTCGTGGCACTGCTTCCTGGAATTATTGCAGCAGGTTTAATTAACGGTATCTGCAATGTCATCAATGTATCCACTCACGGAGCACTGGCAGGAGTCTGGTGGTTTGCCTGCATACGCACCATGGGCTGGGCTTTGTTTGCATACCTTCCTATTCTGGTGGGTTACAATGCAGCAAGGGAGTTTGGCGGATCAGGTGCACTGGGAGCCATTGCCGGCGCTATGTCCATAGCCAATGCAGGTATGCCTCTTCTTGCAACAATTAACGAGAAGCAGATTCTGCTGCCGATCACCAATGCCCCGTTTAACCCTGCTTCCGGAGGTCTTTTGGCAGCGTTAATTGCCGGTATGTTTTTTGCAGAACTGGAAAAGCGGATCAGAAAGCACATGCCGGATTTAATTGATACCTTTGTAAGCCCTCTTCTTGTCCTCATTATCGGCGGAATAGTTGCATTGTTAGTAATTCAGCCTCTGGGAGCCGGACTGACCAAAGTGATCTTTGCAGTATTAAGCTTTGCATACGAAAAAATGGGAGTTGTGGGCGGATATATTCTGTCTGCGGGCTTCCTGCCTCTGGTAGCAGTTGGACTGCATCAGGCACTGACGCCGATTCATGCCATGTTAAATGACCCCGCAGGTGCCACTGGTGGTATTAATTATCTGCTTCCTATCTTAATGATGGCAGGCGGCGGCCAGGTGGGAGCCGGTATTGCTCTTTATGTGAAAACAAAAAATAAAAAATTAAAAAGATACATAAGAGATTCCATTCCTGTAGGAATTCTTGGAATCGGAGAGCCTATGATGTACGCAGTTACCCTGCCTCTTGGCAGATCATTCCTTACTGCCTGTATCGGCAGCGGCTTTGGAGGAGCACTGGCAGCACTTCTTCATCTGGGTACTGTTTCTCAGGGGGTTTCCGGTTTGTTTGGGCTTCTGATTGTAAAGCCCGGCCAGCAGTTGTCTTTTATACTGGCTATGCTGGTTGCCTACGCAGGCGGATTTTTAGTAACATACTTCTTTGGCGTAGATGAAAACAGAATCAACGAGGTATACGGAGAAGAATAATGAGAACAGGAATTTCCATTTACTTCTCCAGTGGTAAGGAGAAGAATGAATCACTGATTAAAAAGGCAGTAAAAAACGGAGTCACCTATGCATTTACATCTCTTCACATACCAGAAGAGACTGGAGTGGATTATAGCAGGAGCATCAGGCAACTTTTAGACTGCTGCAGGGAGGGAAATTTAAACCTGATCGCAGATGTGGGACCGGAGACCTATGAAAAGCTTGGTGTTGCCAGCATGGAAGAGCTAAAGTCTCTGGGTATCACTCACGTAAGGCTGGATTATGGTTTTTCCCCCAGGGAAGTGGTTGAAATCTCCAAAAGCTTTTATGTGGTTTTCAATGCTTCCACCATTATGGAAGAGGAGCTTTTGGAATGGAAACGGTATGGGGCAGATTTTACCAGATTTGCTGCCTGCCATAACTTTTATCCCAAACAGTTCACCGCTTTGTCTTTAAAACAGGTGAGGGAAATCAATGAAAGATTAAAGTATTTGGGATTTACAACCATGGCATTTGTGCCGGGTAACTTAACGCTCAGGGGTCCGCTTTTTGAAGGTCTGCCTACAGTAGAAGAACACAGGAACCGCCGGGAAGAGGTGGCATTCAACATGATGGAGCTTTCCATGAGCGGCGGCTGTGATGTGGTACTGATTGGAGACGTAGATATCAAAGAGAAGGATTGGGATGCGGTAAAATGCATCAGCCAGGGCTATGTGGAGCTGGAAGCTGACTTATTTCCAGGCTATGAATTTGTAAGAGACCAGATCCATCATGACAGACCAGATTCCAGTGAATATATTTTTCGTTCACAGGAATCCAGATTCTATAAGCAGGATATTAAACCGGTAGAGAGTACCTCAGAGACAATGGCTGGGGAAAGCGGGATGCTTTTCAGAAAAGCAGGAAGCATCTGCATATCCAATAAAAAATATTTAAGGTATATGGGAGAGATTGAAATTGCCCGTGTGGATCTTCCGATGGATGAACGTCTTAATTTGATCGGACAGATTAAGGAAAAGGACTTAAAAATTCTTCCTTACGTTCAGAAAGGTTTTGGAGTGAAGCTGATATAAACGTAAGAATGAAAAATAAAAACCAGTCAGGAGAAAGAGGTGTTTTATGCCCTTGTCTTCCGGCTGGTTTTTTGTTAAATCCTGGCATAGATCAATGATTTCAGTGCCGCTATGCCATCCTGAATCTCTTTTTCGTTTAGATGACCGTAATCCGGGCATTTGCGCCGAATTGCAAAACGGAAACTCTTCAGGTTCTGGAAGCCCCAACTTGTTAATAAATGGTGAATTTTTCTGGCAGCGGTTGACAAATGAAATACTATGGGAGATACTAATAGTAATCTTCAAGTATTGATAAAAATAATTCAATTAGGAGGCATGTTATATGAAATTATTCAGATGTACTGTATGCGGCTATGTTTATGAAGGAGAGACCGCTCCGGAAGTTTGCCCCAAATGTAAAGTGGGAGCAGAGAAGTTTGAAGAACTCAGCGAGGAAGATGCTGAAAAAATATACCGTTCTGACCGTACCAATGCCATTCACATGGAGATTATCACATTAGCAGAGAAGATGATCGCATTATGCAAGGAAGGAATTGAGGATAACCTTGATCCCAAATGTGTATCAGCATTTACCCAGGCGAAGGATGAGGCATGGACTATTAAGCAGAGATCCAAGACAGAGCTTGCAGGTCATATGAAATTAGGAAAATATTAGAAAACAGACAGAGTTAAGAATATGCTGGTATTAAAATCCTGTAGAAGTTGATAAAAATTTATTGACTATCTGGCATAATCCGGTATAATTATTTGTAAAGATACAAAGAAGTATTTGAATATGGACTGCTTCTTGTATAAGCTCATTAATATGGTTTGAGCGTCTCGACCAGGCGACCTTAAATTGCCCCAGGCTACATGAGCACAGACTGAACTGCCGCTTCTAAAGAAGCAGTTGTTCTGGTGTGTGTTTCGTGTGCCTGGGGCTTTTTTTATTCAAAAGCCCGAAGAAAATGCGTGCAGACCAGCGGGAAAACAGGAATGAAAAGGAGTAAGGAAAGGTATGAAGAAAACGATTCGCTTCTTTCTGAATGGAAAATTGAAAGAAATTTCAGTCAATGGGGAAACAACAGTTTTGGAGCTTCTTCGCAGCCGGTTTCAGTTAAACGGAATAAAGGAAGGCTGCGGAGAGGGGGACTGCGGAGCCTGCACGGTAGTGATTGGAGAGGTGAGAGCGGGAGAGGTACATTATAAGTCAGCAGCAGGCTGTTTATATCTGGCAGCAAAGCTGGAGGGGAAGCATCTCATTACCATAGAAGGACTTGCACAAAAGGAAAAGCTTCACCCGATACAGGAAGCTGTTTTAAATGCACATGCGACTCAGTGCGGGTTTTGTACACCAGGGGTGATTCTGTCCATACTGGCGCTCTATCTGGAGAGACCAAACCCTGGAAAAGAAGAATTCCGAAGATATTTAGAGGGAAATCTCTGCCGGTGTACGGGATATGCAGCGATTCGGAAAGTACCGGAATACTTAGAAGATTTAACCATTGATACAGAAAATATACGTCCCTCCTATCTGGACCAGACTGAGGAAAAACAACTGGCTTTCGTCCATGAGGATATTTTTATTGATGACGGCGTAAATGCCTATTATTCCCCTGTTTCAGAAGAAAACCTGGAAGCCTTTATAAAAGATCACGGAGAACTTGTCTCAGGGAAGAACCTGCGGTTCTTAAATGGCGGAAGCGATGTTGTGGTGGGAATCAAGAAAAGAAACCAGCATTACAGGCTCCTTGTGGATATCAGCAGGATATCGTCTCTCCAGAAAATTTCATGCGGGGAAGATCACCAGCTGACGATTGGAGGCGGAGTTACCTTATCAGCCATTATTGATACGGTAAAGCCATTATTTCCCCAGTTTTCCGACGCAGTTTTAAGTATGTGCTCGGAGCAGGTGAGATCCTCAGCGACGTTGGCAGGCAATCTTGTTAACGCCTCCCCGGTAGCAGATACGGTTCCCCTTCTGATGGCAGTGAATGCAGTTATAACATTAAGAGGCTGTGAAGGAACAAGAAGCATATCTGTCAGGGAGTTTTATCATGGCTATAAACAGACGGAAAACAAAACAGATGAGTGGGTCGCTTCTATTTCCATTCCTCTGGGAGAGTATGATTTTATCCACTTTGAGAAAGTGAGCAAAAGAAAAGAAGTGGATATTTCCGCAGTTAATTCCGCCATAGCCTTGAAGATTTCAGATGGAATAATTAAAAAGGCATCCATTGCCTGCGGAGGTGTGGGTCCCACTACACTTTTTATGCCGGAAACCTCCCATTATCTGGAGGAAAAGAGTATGACGGAAGAAACTTTTTTGGGAGCTTATGAAATAATCGGGAGAGAGGCCTCTCCCATCGGTGATGTGAGAGGCAGTGCAGACTACCGGAAAGCTGTGATGCAGAATCTTTTAATGAAACATTATCTGGCTTATGAAAGCAGTCAGGAGGCAGATGGTCATGAAGAATGAACAGATGGAACAAAACATCCAGTGGGGGCAGGCAGGAACCTCACCGTTACACGTAAGCGGGCGTGATCACGTAATGGGACGCTCCCAGTTTATAGATGATATACCGAAACCCGGAAACGTGTTATTTATAAAAGTCTTGGTCAGCCCTGCTGCCAAAGGACGAATTAAAAAGCTGGATACTCAAAAGGCCAGTGAGATGCCAGGGGTAGCGGCTGTCCTGACTGCAGTGGATATTCCGGGAGAGAATCAGATCGGAGGAATCATTAAAGATGAGGTCTGTCTTGCCCATGGCCATGTGCAGTTTGTGGGTGAGCCTGTGGCAATTATTGCTGCTGAAAGCTTGAAGGAAGCAGAGGCAGCCATGGAGCAGATCCTGTTTGAGGTGGAGGAAGAAGCTCCTGTGCTCACTGTAAGGGAGGCTGTGAGAAGAGAACAGTATGTAGGTCCTGTGCGGAAAATTGAGCACGGAGATGTGGAAGCAATTTTTGCCGACTGTCCCTGTTATCTGGAAGGTGTAATCAGAAATGAAGGACAGGAACATTTTTATCTGGAAACCCAGAGTACCCTTGCTGTTCCGGAAGATAACGGGGGCATTACCCTGTATTCCTCTTCCCAGAATCCCAACGAGATTCAGAAGATGGCAGCAGGTGTCCTGGGACTGCTTCAGAATATGGTTACGGTAGATATTAAAAGACTGGGCGGAGGATTTGGAGGGAAGGAATCCCAGGCGACTTCCTGGGCATGTCTTGCCGCGCTTGCAGCATATCATACCGGCCGTCCTGCGCTGATACGTCTGACAAGAGATGAAGATATGCTTTCAACTGGAAAGCGTCACGCATTTGAAAGCGATTACCGGGTAGCGTTTGATAAAGAAGGAAAGATTCTTGCTTATTGTGTAGAGCTTAATTCCAACTGCGGGGCTGTTGCGGATGTGAGCACCTCTGTTTTAGAAAGAGCCATGCTTCATGCAGAGAACAGCTATCACATTGAAAACATCAGAATTATTGGAAGACCCTGCAAGACCAACTTACACCCGGCTACTGCATTTCGGGGCTTTGGAGGCCCTCAGGGGATTTTCGCAATTGAAAGCGTAATTGAGAGAATTGCATATACCCTTGGACTGGACCCCTATGATGTGAGAATGAAGAACATGTACCGGAA
This sequence comes from Bacillota bacterium, assembly GCA_023460575.1. Lineage (GTDB taxonomy): Bacteria > Bacillota > Clostridia > Lachnospirales > Lachnospiraceae > Lacrimispora. The sequence continues at coordinate 13,896 of JAEWPQ010000127.1, read as the reverse complement.
GGGGGATATGGCTCCATACGGGCAGGAAATACATCATGGTGAGGACATCGGAAGAATATTTGAGAAATTGAGAACTGACAGCCGGTGGGATCAGAGAAAAAAAGAGATTGCCGTGTTCAATCATAAGAACCGGTATATGAAAAAGGGGATTGGGATCACCCCTGTGAAGTTTGGAATTTCCTTTACTGCCGCCCATTTAAATCAGGGGAGTGCATTAATTCACGTATATGTTGACGGTTCTGTTTCTGTAACCCACGGAGCAATCGAGATGGGGCAGGAGGTGAATACAAAGATTGCTCAGATCGCTGCAACCACACTGGGAGTACCCATTGAATTTATCAGGATTGAAAGCAATAACACCAAACGGGTTGCCAACACCTCAGCGACCGCGGCATCGTCCGGCTGTGATTTAAACGGCCATGCCGTGGAGAATGCTGCTCTTAAGATTTTTGGAAGGCTGAAGGAACTGGTTTTAAAGTTATATCCGGGAGAAGATGCGGCATTTGAAAATGGTTTTGTATATCCGGTGCATGAGGGGAAGACAGATTATGAAAATCCACTTATTGCGTTTAAAGAGCTGGTTCAGAAGGCATATTTTGAGAGAGTTGATTTATGCGATCATGGATTTTACGCAACGCCGGGTATTTATTTTGACAGAGATAAAGGGGAGGGCAATCCATTCCTGTACTATGTTTTCGGGGCTGCAGTAGCTGAGGTGACAGTGGATTTACTTACCGGCCGGACCACCCTTGATTCCGTCCATATCCTTCATGACTGCGCAAGCAGTATTAATCCCATGGTGGATATCGGACAGATTCAGGGAGCTTTTATTCAGGGTGTGGGCTGGGTAACAACGGAAGAACTGGTGTATCAGGAGAGCGGAAGGCTGCTCAGCAGCTCACCGGCTACCTATAAGATTCCTACGATTGGTGATATTCCGGAGGAATTTCATATCGAACTGATGGAAGGCTGCATCAATGAGCTGGGGATTAAACGGTCTAAAGCGATTGGAGAACCGCCCTTTATCTATGGAGAATCCGTATTTTTTGCAATCACAGATGCGCTCTGCTCTCTGGGAAGCTATCCGGAAGAATTAAGCATACCGGCAACTCCGGAGAAAATCTGGAGGGTGATAAAACGGAACAAAGAGCAGGGAATGGAGTAATATTACTGAGCGGGAGAAAAGCATTTTATCAGCTTTTCTCCTGCTCTTTTAAAATTCTTAAAAGTACCTCACAGAATTTAATCAATGGCTTCTTTCAGGGTATTTTTAGCGTGCCACAAAACTAAGATTCTGGTGACGAACGGAGCCCAGCAGGCAATTGGTCTTGCCCTTCAGTGTATCTTTCCGGACCGGAAGGGTAAGCTCCTGGTAGAAATACCGACTTACAGCCTGGCAATAAAGCAGGCACAGATGATGGGAGTTAAACAGTTCTATACTGGAAAGTAACTTAAAAGAGCAGGGAATCATAGTAAAGAATGGGGAAGATTGCTTTCTTCCAGGTAGCTTGATTGAGAATAGTAACAGAAGGTGCTACCGGCTGTGCCTCTCAGGGATCACAAGCGAGAATGTGGAACGGCTGTCAGAGGTAATAAAAGCATTTCAACAAACGTGAAACTGGCATTATAAACGCAATCAAGGGTATTTAAGGCATATTTACTTGAGTGAACAAAAGTAAAGTATTATATTTATGGTGTCAGGAGGTGTTTCTTTGAAGTTAATGCTGCAGCGCAAAAAAGAGTTACAGGAAACAGAGATAGAAATAAAATATCCAAACATGACAGAAAGAATTACAAAGCTGATTCAGCACATCAGACAATATGACTTCATATTGGAAGGATTTAAGGGAGATAAGCTTTATCAGATCCCATTGGAACAAGTCTGTTACATTGAAACAATAGACAGGAAAACATTTATTTATTCAGACAGGAATATATATGAGACAAAAAAGACCATTCAGGAAATAGAATCAGTACTGGAGGGAACAACCATTGTCCGAATTTCCAAATCTCAATTACTTAATATTACTGCCATCAATAGTGTGAAACCCTATCCGAATCACCGGATCATGGTGGAGCTTATGAATGGTGAGCATCTTCTTGTTTCAAGAAAATACATAACAGACTTAAAAGAAAAGATAAGGAGATAGTATGGCGCAAAAGGTATTAAAAACATATATTCCTGCAATTTCAATGTGTTTTACTGTGATTATACTGCTGGCAGGAATCATAAATTTAGTTACAGAGGAAAGGCAGAATTTTTTTATTGTGTTCTCCTTTGAAGTAGCGGGGTATTTAACTCTTACCTGTATTTTGGATGAACTGATAGGCAGGTTTGATTATAAGACATATCTCGGCCATTTTCTGACTGAAACAGTGTTTCTGTATCCCATTACCATGTTCTTTGCTGTGAGATTTAAATGGATTGGTATTAATACAATTTCTATTGTATTATGCTCTGCTGTATATTTTTTGGTTATGGCTGCAAATCATCTTTATTTTTACTATATGGAAAAAAGCAATGCAGAAGAAATAAATCAATTATTGGAAGCATGGAGAGATAAAAATGTTTGATACTTCGAAATTTCCTGATTCAACATTATTTTATATGTTTCATTTGGCTTTGCTGCTTATGATAGCAGCTGAAGTGTTTATAGTTTTTTATACACATTCAAAAGACAGAGGTGGGGAAAAAATTAATAAACGGGACAAAGGAACCAAATGGTTGCTGATCATTAACTTTTATGTCTGTATTTATTTAAGCTTTTTTATGGTTGGTCATAATGGCTGGGATTATATTCTCAATACAAAATTGCCGGCGGTGGTTATCTATCCCGGAGTCGGACTTATGCTGGCGGGAATTATGATCCGATTATGGGCGGTGCTCACTTTAAAGAGATCGTTTACATTATCTGTGCAGACATCGAAAGAGCAGCATCTTATTACAACCGGGATCTATGGAAAAGTCAGAAATCCGGCATATACAGGCAGTATATGCAGTCTGATTGGTACAGCGCTTGGACTGAGGGGAGTGATTGCACTGGCTATTGTAATTATTTTTTCCATAGTAAGTTATACTGCCAGAATCTTTGTTGAAGAAGAGGCATTAAGGAAGCATTTTGGAAACGAATTTACTGAATATGAGAAGCGTACCTATAGGCTGATCCCTTATATTTGGTAGTCTTCAGATCTTAAAGCAGAGTAAATCGTTTCATCTGGGTTTCAAAATACCGGACTAATTCCAGCTTTACACTTTCTGGTTTCAGGCTTATAATGCCCTCTGAATATCCGGATAGGTACCGGAGAATGAAGGGAAGTTCGCTGTCATCATAGCACCCGCTTAAATAAACAGCATCGTTTTCTTTCAACAGCTGAATCGTGGGATATTTTTCCTTATAGTACACGTCGGCAAATTCAGGACAGATCTCTGCGCGAAACTGGTTCTTGCGCCGGGTAAAATCAGGAATAAAGCTTTTTAACTGCTCTCTGTCCAGTGGGAGATAGCGGTCTGTCTTTGTTAAAGATGTAATTTTATCGCAGCGGAAAACCTTGTACGTTTCTGTGATTCGGTCAATTCCACAGCCGTACCACTGGTTGAAGCTTAATGATACCTGATAAAACTGAATCCAGTAGTCTTTCTCTTTATAGCGGATTAAAACCACATCATTTTCCAGTATGCTGTAAATGATTTCCTTCAGGCAGGTACTTTCATAAGGATGGTCTGCATTTTCAAAGGTGACGGCGTCTTCCAGTTTTTCAAATTCCTTTTTTGACCATGCAGATACATTGTCCAGGAACTTATGACGGATATGAGAAAACTCCACTGAGAAGGGGAGAGTCTGATATCCCTTCATGGTCATGAGGGATAGATACAGGACAAACAGTTCCTCCTGGGTAAAACGGATGGCAGGCAGCACTTTATTGCTGAGAAGAACATATCTTCCGTACCTTCCGGGTTCGCTGTATAAAGCGAGCCCCATCTCCTCTAAAGATGCAATGTCCCGAAGAGCGGTGCTCTTGGAAACACCAAATTCTTTCATCAGGTCTGATGTGTGAAACTGTTGTTTGTCTGATAAAAAACGCAGCATACAGTTTAGACGTTCACTTTTCTTCATTTTCTCCTCCAATGGTGTCGTAAAATGACACCATTATATGAGATAATACTATCATAAATCAGATTAACAGTACAGGAGGAAAATAATGATTAGAAAGAATTTTTTATACGGGCAGTTAAGATTGTCTTATCTTGATAATGAACAGTTTGGGAAACCAGTTATAGTCTGCCTTCACGGACTTTTTGGAAATGCCAGATACTATGCGAATATTCTGGAACTGGAGGAATATCATGTATATAGCCTGGATCAAAGGGGACATGGTTACAGCAGTCACGCCAAATCAGGAGAGTACACCATTTCTCATTTTTTAAATGACTTTTTTTACTTTATGGATGAAGTGGTGAAAAGCAGCAGTGTAACTGTTATCGGACATTCCCTTGGTGGAATTATAGCCTATTATGGTGCAGTAAGCCGCCCGGAAATAGCGAAAATGATTTTGGAAGATATAGGAGCTGTAGAACAGGATGATTGTTCCTTTGCAAGGGATATTGTCAACAGGGCGATGTCATTAAAAGATTTAGGTGACAGTTTGAAAACATTCCATATCACGGACCCGTCCTATTTTGTGGAAAGTGCATTTGAAGATGAGGCTGGTTGGGGATTTCGGTTTGATCGGTTTCATATACCGGAAGCACAGACGAATTTAAATGGAGATCATTGGGAAGTTTTCCTGAAAAGCAGCTGTCCGGTACTGCTCATTCATGGAAGAGATTCATGGGTGGTTTCAGATGAACATATTATTGAAATGGAGCGCACAAGAGAAAATACCAGGGCAGTCTTGATTGAGAATGCCTCTCATGGGGTAAATCATGATAAGCCAGATGAATTTTTTGCCCAGGCCATGAGTTTTATAAAAGAGTAAAAAAGAATGTCAAAAGCATTCTGCTTTCAATGAGCAGCTTGTTTTTGGCATTTTCCTTTTCCTTAATTCCTGTCTGGAGATCATTGACATTTGCCTGCTGATTCTCTAAAATAACAAGCGGGAGAGGAGTTTTACATATGAATAATGTTTCACTGAGCGTATTGCTGATCATTTCTTCTGCACTGATCGGTAATTTTGTTATTTATGGACTGGCCAGAAGAAGAACTCCGGGTGTTTATTATTTTTGCCTTTTAATGACGGCTATGATTTTTCATTCCGTAGGGTATGCATTTGAGCTGCTGTCTGATTCAGCAGATATCATGTATATCTGGATTAAGGTTGAATATATTGGAGTATCATTTTATCCGTTTTTAATTATGATGTTTTCCAGGGAATATACGGAAGAAAAAAGCTTCGCAAACAGATTTGTGGTGACCCTTGTCCTGATGGTTAATGTCATCACTCTAATACTTGTATATACCAATAACCACCATTTTCTATATTACTCTTCCAGAAGAGTGGATTATTCACCTGGATTTCCTATATTGGCTCTTCAAAAGGGAATCTGGTATCAGATTCAGGTGTTCTTTCTCTGCTTTTCCATTTTCTACAGCATAACGGTTCTGATGATAAAACTGAAAAGGACCAGTGGCAGCTACAGGAATAAAGTGTTGTTTCTTCTTATGGGTGTGACTGCACCTGTAGTCACAATGTTACTTTATCTGCTGGGAATGGGACCAGTTTATCTGGATATGACTCCATTTTCTTATTTTATCATGAGCATTTCCATTACCATAGGTCTTTTCAGATATGACATGCTGGTTCTTAATCCCATCACTTATGAGATGATATTCCAAAGCATCAATGAAGCAGTTCTTGTAATTGACAGCAATGGTATGCTGGTCGGATTTAACAATGTATCCAAAGAATTTTTTCCATCTCTTTCAAAAATGAAAATCGGACAGTCTTATGAGCTCATTGAAGAACTAAAGGATCATAATCTGGATTCGATAAATCCGGTTCATGATATTTGCGGCAGGATTTACAGCATTAAGGCAATTACAATGAAAACCCACAGAGTCTGTATTTATGTGGCAAATGATATCACAGAATCAGAAAATACGAAAAAACAGCTGGAGATTCTGGCTACCATAGATTCCCTGACAGGACTTTGTAACCGCAGATATTTTATGGAGCAGGTGGAACAGTTTGGATCAGACGGGGTGTTCGTGATCATTGACCTTGATCATTTTAAAGTGATTAATGATACCTTCGGACACTTTGAGGGAGACCGGGTTTTAAGTGATTTTGGTCAATTGATTCAGCATACCTTTCCGGATCATATTTCTTGCCGGTATGGAGGAGAAGAGTTTGCTGTATTTCTGGCAGAGACCGGATTAGGAGAAGCTTATAAACGGGTAGAGTCTTTAAGAGCGAAAAACAGCAAAGGAATTCAAAGCCGCAAAGTCACGTTTTCAGCTGGGATGACGGAATACCACATTGGATCCGGGACAGTTTCTGAGGCATTGATCCGGGCAGACCAAAAGCTTTATGAAGCAAAGGAGAGAGGGCGGGACAGAATCTGCCTGTAAAGCTTCCTGATATTCTGCCGGACAAAATGCAGCAACCGGTGACAGGACAGAACTACATTAGAATTTTTATAATAGTTTGTGAAAGGGGAGACAAATAATGGAATGGGTAAAACTTTTACAAACGGCGATTGATTATATGGAGGATCATCTTCTGGAGAAGATCAGTTATGAGGATGCTGCAAGGGAAGTTCATATGTCCAGCTATAATTTTCACAGAACCTTTAGTCTCATGGCGGGAATGACAGCCAGTGAATATATCCGTAACCGCAGGCTGTCTCTGGCGGGGCAGGAACTTCAGATGACTGATATGAAGGTGATCGATGCAGCTTATAAATACGGTTATGAAACTCCGGAAAGCTTTACAAAGGCATTTTCCAGATTTCACGGAGTAACCCCAAAAGCCGCTAAGTTAAGGGGAACCCGGCTTTCATTATTCAATGCTCTGGTTATCAAAATCACATTGGAAGGCGGGAAAGCGATGGATTACAGGATTGTGGAAACAGGAAATAAGAGGTATGCTGCAAAAGTGAAGGCATTTAAAAATGAGATAATAAACGACAATAGAAATCAGGAGATTCCGGATTTTTGGACACAGTGCAGGAAGGATAAGGTCTTTGATGTACTTTATACTCTGCGGCCAGAGGGGAAAAGGGACTTATACGGGCTGTGCAGTCCAACCAGAGAAGATGAGGAAACCTTTGACTACGGTATTGGGATTGTCATTGATGAAGAAACAGAAATTGATAAGGTACAGGAGTTAATTAATCAGGGATTTTGCATCTGGGAAACAGGACCGGCAACGTATGCGGTTTTTTCCTGCTATGGTGAGGATGGAAACTGCATTGGTGAGATGTGGAGCAGGTTTTTTAAAGAATTTTTGCCGCAGTCGGGTTACAAACATACGGATGAGACGGATTTCGAGATTTATTTTGAGAAAAGTGCTCCTGGATTATTTTGTGAACTTTGGATACCGTTAATGGTACAGGGGAAGGAATGATCAAGCTTCGATTCTATTCCGGTGATCTGGATAAAACCTGGCAGATATGCTATACTTCAGATAACTATTGGGTATATGCAACAATACTTGGAGGGGTAAGATGAGGTATCGAAAACTGGGAAAAACAGGGTTAATGGTCAGTGAGATCGGCCTGGGGGCTGAATGGCTGGAACGGCGGAATTTAGAAGAAGTGAAGGAAGTAGTCAGGCTTTGCTGGGAACAGGGAGTCAATATTTTAGACTGCTGGATGTCAGAACCGAATGTGAGAACCAATCTGGGAGAGGCAATTAAGGGCTGCAGAGATCAATGGATCATACAGGGGCATTTAGGCGCCACATGGCAGAACGGGCAGTATGTCAGAACCCGGGATATGGTAAAGGTAAAGGAAGCATTTGAAGATCTTCTGGTACGTTTCCAGACTGATTACATGGATCTTGGAATGATCCATTTTGTAGATGAATCTGCCGAGTTTTACAGGATTATGAATGGAGAGTTCATCGATTATGTGAGGAAGCTGAAAGCGGATGGAGTCATCCGCCATATCGGGCTGAGCACTCACAATCCTGCTGTTGCGAAGCTGGCTGCTTTAAGCGGAGAGATTGAGATGATTCTTTTCAGCTTAAATCCTGCATTTGATCTGCTTCCTGCAACAGAAGATATGAATGAATTATTCCAAAAGGACTATCAGGAAGATTTAAATGGCATCGCTCCCGAGCGGGCTGAACTTTATCAGCTTTGTGAAAGAGAAGGCGTCGGTATTACTGTAATGAAGGGATATGGCGGAGGAAGACTGTTTTCTGCTGAGAATTCTCCTTTTGGAGTGGCACTTACACCGGTGCAGTGCATTCACTATGCGCTGACCCGCCCCGCAGTCGCTTCGGTAATGGTTGGATTAGGTACTCCAAAAGAGGTGGAAGAGGCTCTTGCTTATGAGACCGCTACAGAACAGGAAAAAGATTATGCCAGTGTACTTGCCGGTGCACCCCATCATGCCTATTCCGGGCAGTGCACTTATTGCGGACACTGCGCCCCCTGTCCTGCCCACATCGATATCGCCATGGTTAACAAGCTGTATGATCTGGCTGTTATGCAGGAAGAAGTACCTGCTACAGTACGTGCCCATTATGAAAATCTTTCATCCAATGCTTCCGACTGTATCGCCTGCAAAGCATGTGAAACACGGTGTCCATTTGGGGTTTTGGTTGTTGAACGAATGGAGAAAGCCAGGGTATTGCTGGGATGAGAATCGGGGAAGGCAGATGAAAATAGGTGTATTTTCCGATATTCATAGTAATTATCATGGGTTTCGTGCATGCTATGACGAGGCGGTAAAAAGAGGGGTGAATCAGTTCCTGTTTCTGGGAGACTATGTCAGTGACTGCGCATATCCTGAGAAAACAATGGAGCTTTTGTACCAGATAAGAGACCGGTATCCATGTCACTTCATAAGGGGGAACCGGGAGGATTATTTATTAAATCATCAAAAGGGGGCAGAAGATGGCTGGACTACTCCATCTTCTGCTACTGGAGGTCTTTTATATACATATGAACATCTTAAAAAAGAGGATCTGAAGTTTTTTGAAAATATGGAGATATCCGGAAAAATGCAGATTGAGGGTTATCCTGAATTTTATTATTGCCATGGAACTTTGGAAAATACAAAGGGTGTGTTCCATTTGGGAAGTGAAAAAGCAAAGGAATTGCTTGATAACCTGGATACAGATCTTATCATATGCGGACATACTCATAAGCAGGGGCTCTTTCGATACAAAGGTAAAACGCATGTCAATGCGGGATCTGTAGGGGTTCCATGGGATTATGACGGAGATGCGCAGTTTTCTATTCTTCATGGGATTCATGGGCAGTGGGAGGCAGAACTGATTCAGTTAAATTACGATAAATCCCTGGCAGTTAAAGAACTGTATGAAAGTCATTTGAATGAAATTGCCAGGGTTTGGACGAAGCTGGTGGAGAAAACTCTGATTACGGGGAAGGATTATTCAAGACTCTGTCTGACAGCCGCAATTGAAAAATGGGAGAAAAGCGGGGGAAACGGTACCTGGTCCATGCTTCCTGAAAAGTACTGGGAAGAGGCGGTAGAAGAATTAGGCTTACTACATGATTTTGAGGAAGCGGGGATCTTCGATGAATTATAAACTCTATTTTGGAATCAGTCTGGTTATGATTTTGCTCAGTATAGTGGTATTTCTACTTATGGTTATGGGGGAGAAAACAGGGCGTTCCAAAAGGAACGCCCCGGTTGATTAACAGAAAGCAGGATTTTGCAGGAATTCAACCAGCATAAGTTTTTCCACACCCGCGAGCATTGCAATACCGATTCCATGTGGATCGTTAAAGCGCCAGCCAAGCTGACGGTAATAGGATCTGCTGTAAGAGCAGTCAGACCCACGGCATACGCCGTATAAGTCACCTTTCCGGTTAATCACTGTTTTTTTCATGCCGGTCCATGCCTTTGCTATGGAAGTCATGCACTGGCGGCGCAGATCTTCTTTTATAATACCAAGCCGGATTCCCCTGGAAAAGGCGCAGATGAACATGGAGGTGGATGAGGCCTCGTCATAGGTGGAGGGATCATCAAGAATCTGATGCCACATTCCGTTTTCACCCTGTACCTGTAATATGCCTTCTGTCATCTCAAGGAAAAAGGAAGTGACAGCATCGTAATCCGGATGTTCCTTTGGCATGATAAGAAGAAGTTCGGAGAGGGCAAGAACCACCCAGCCGTTTCCTCTGCTCCAGGGAATCCGGTTCATCTTTCCATAATTTAAATCAATGATATGGGACATCAGCTTTTTATCCGCCATAAAGAAATATTGTTTAAAAAGCTTTGCCTGGCGGCACGCATCATCTAAATATGCAGAATTTTCACTGAGCTTATAGTACCGGCATAAAAACGGTATGCTCATATACATATCATCGATCCACATGGTATTGTTGTTTCTTGAGAATACCTTATCTTTTTCTCTTCTCTGATGGTTTTTCATAAAGTCAGCAATCACATCAGCAAGCTTTTTTGCTTCACTGGTTGGGCGGTATTTGTATGATTCCAGCAAAAATGAGCCAAAAGAGCCGCAGTCATCCAGTTCGCTTAACCAGCAAAGCTGCGTATTAACTCCCGGATAGCCAAAAACTGATTTGTCAAATATGGAATAATCATAGACAGCAGCAGTCATACGGGCATATTCCAGAACGTATTCCTGCCAGTCAGTGCGGTTAAAATACCTGCTTGCAGTTAGCAGGCCATATAAGGTAACTCCACAGGGGTAAGTCCATTTTCCGTATAATTCTTCTTCTGCGAATATTCTCACAAACGAATCCGGCAAATCTGCCTTCCAAAAGCAGGGACCGTTCATCCCATCATAAACCTTTTCCATGGACAAAAGGTCAGAGACAGGCGGGATATCATTACTAAACATGCCGGTGTAAATCCATTGACCGTCGTATCCGTTTACGCCTGCAGACAGAGATACCGCTTCACCGTCATTCTCAAGCCGGAGATCAAATCCGGTCTCTTCATCAGCATTCTTTTCACACAAAACAAGGATGCTGTGAGCTCCACCCTGAAGCACGATTTCTGATTTCCAGGTTTTGTTGTGCCATTCCCCTCTTAAATCTCCGTCAATAAAAAGATTAACCTTTGTATTGCAGTGACCTATCACATAGACTGCTTTTGCCTCATCAAGAAAAAATCCGCTTTTTAAAACAGCTGTTCCCTGGCTGGAAGAGCCAAAGACCCGGGTGATGGGGCAGCCCGGCTGTGGGCTGTCATACTTCTCACAGGGATACCAGATCATACCATCATAGCAGCCGGATATAATGGACTTCAGCCGTTGCGTATTCCACTGATCCGGTTCGCTGTAAACAAAGCCAGCCTGTCCGTTGCGCCCTGGTATGGGTGAAAGAAAATGAGGCGGTTCCCATTGAGGCTTCGCACTCCGAAGGGTAAATCCAAAGCCAATCTCCGTCTTTTCCGTCACGAGAACGAAGTGGTTGAGACCTGCTAAAAGGGTGATAGAGAAAAATGCAGAGGTTTTAAAACTCTCGTCTCCGGGCATAGAGCGGAATACCTCTTCTCCGTTTACATAACATAAAACAGGTCCCTGACAGCGGACCTCAAAGCGGGAAGGTGTCTGTTCATGACTGTAAAGGTCACCTGCCCCATAGCAGATATCTCCGATTTGCGCCTGTGGAAAGCGGCGTTCGAAGTCAAATAAATACCAGCCCTTTGTATCACATAAAATGCCCGATGTAAAATCCAGCCGGTACTGATAAGGCACCTGGGGATTTTCTCCGATGAAGCGGTTGGCTAGCAGCGCAATTACTTCCCTGTCTCTGTTACCATAAACGGCGTAAGCACTGTCTTCCTGATTAAAATATTTCATATCTGGTCTCCTTGCGTATTAGTTTGAGAGTGATAGGAGCCAAAATGGAAAAGATCATTGTGAAAACCAACAAAAAAGTCTCCCATTTATGATATAATTGTAGCGAATGTATGGTTTTTAGTCAAGAAGATAAAACCCACTTCCCCTGAGCTCAGGAAAATGATAGTATAAACATACCATTATACTATGAATGTACGAGAAACTGCCAGAAAATTCATTTATGCAGTTAAGGGGAAACATGTTAAAATAATCACATGAGGCACGGATATGTGTAGCCGTTTCAGGAGAAGGAGCACAGGCATATGAGAGAACTGATCGATAAATTATGTAAGAATCATAACCTGGAAAAGGAAGAATTCATTTATTTAATAGAAAATTTTGATAAGGATACCAGCGAGTATCTTTTTTCTCTGGCTCAGTCAACCAGCCAGGAACATTTTCAAAAGGAAGTTTATATCAGAGGATTGATTGAGTTCACCAATTACTGTAAAAATGACTGTTATTACTGCGGGATCAGACGAAGCAATCTAAATGCCAGCCGCTACCGACTGAGCAAAGAGGAGATCCTTTCCTGCTGTCAGAATGGCTATGAGCTTGGCTTTCGGACCTTTGTACTGCAGGGCGGAGAAGATCCGGCGTTTACCGATGAAGTTATGACAGATATTATAAAAGACATCAGAGAAGGATATCCGGATTGTGCCATTACTCTTTCCATCGGAGAGAAAAGCTATGAGCAGTATCTGGCATATTATGAGGCTGGTGCAAACCGTTTTCTTCTGCGCCATGAGACCGCCAACGAAGAACATTACAAAAAGCTTCACCCGGATTCACTTTCCCTGAAAAACAGAAAAGATTGCTTAAGAAATTTAAAAAAGATCGGCTATCAGGTAGGAACCGGCTTTATGGTGGGTTCTCCTTACCAGACCCCTGAATGTCTGGCAGAGGATCTTCAGTTTATTAAAGAACTGTCTCCGCAGATGGTGGGAATCGGACCCTTTATTCCCCATAAGGACACACCGTTTAAGGATTTTCCTGCCGGCAGCATGGATTTAACCCTGTTTCTGATAGGAATGCTCAGGCTCATGCTCCCCAATGCCTTAATTCCGGCTACAACTGCACTGGGAACCATAGATCCCAAGGGCAGAGAGAAAGGGATATTATCCGGTTCCAATGTTTTAATGCCCAATTTATCTCCCATCGGTGTAAGAAAGAAATATGAGCTTTATGACAATAAAATCTGTACAGGAGAAGAGGCGGCGGAGTGTAATGTCTGCTTAAGAAACCGGGTTTCTTCGATTGGTTACAGAGTGGTAGAAAAAAGAGGAGACTTTGTAGAGTTTTAACAAACTTTTTCCCGGCAGAGTTGATTTTCTGGACTTATATCACCATAGCATTTCGATGTTTTGATACATTGATACTTGTTTGTCTGGTATATTCGGAAAATAGGTTGGTACAAAGGCTAGAATAGAGAATATAGTCAATAAATTAACAAATTAATGTTGTTGCTTAACAGGATTGAAATCTATATAATAGGTGTCGGTGAAATGGCATTAAAACAAACCGCAAAAACTATGAAATCACCTACTGGAATGAGGAGAGCAACAATGAAGAATAAGCTATTTTGGATAGCAATAGGCCAGTTTATCTCTGCATGTGCATATTGCCAGATTTTAAACGCCAACAATTTAGTCGCAACCGGACTTGGGGGACTGGCTACAGTATTTAACCGTCTGACCGGTGCAGATGTACAGCTGCTATTAATTATTATGGCATTGCCTATTTTCATCTGGGCATTTTTCAGCTATAGCAAAAAACAGATTTTTTATGCCGCATTCAGCTATTTTATGTTTACCTTTTACGTGGGAATCGTGAACCGGATTCTGCCCCAGCTTCACACAGATCCTATCGCGGCAGCCATCAGCGGCGG
>JAEWPQ010000126.1 GCA_023460575.1 Bacillota bacterium | reverse complement strand
ACGTTATTATCGTTGGCGATTGGAACACCGTTAGCATATCTGTTCTCTGTATTTAAGATAAAAGGGAAATCCATTTTAAATATTCTAATTATTGTGGCATCCATGTCTGCACCATTTATAGGCGCGTATTCGTGGATTCTGTTACTGGGAAGAAGCGGGGTTGTTACAAAATTTTTTAAAAATATAGGAATCATTATTCCGCCTATCTATGGGTTTACAGGAATTGTTCTGGTTATGACATTGCAGTTATTTCCTCTTGTATTTTTATATGCGAAGGGAGCTTTGAAAAACATAGATAATTCTCTGATCGAAGCAGCAGAGAATTTAGGGTGCTCAGGCTTTCGGTGCTTTTTCAAGGTTGTAGTACCATTAATTACGCCTACGTTATTGGCAGCAGGACTTTTGGTATTTATGAGATCCTTCGCTGACTTTGGTACACCGATGCTGATTGGAGAAGGTTATCGTACGTTTCCGGTAGTTCTATATACAGAATTTATCAATGAGGTCAGTGGAAATGATGGTTTTGCAGCTGCAATTGCAGTGATTGCTATCATTGTTACAACAGTCGTATTTCTTGCACAGAAGTATGTATCTAACAAGAAGTCATTTTCGTTAAATGCCATGCACCCAATGGAAGAAAAAACAGCACATAAGGATATTTCGTGGATGATTCATTTGTTTTCTTATCTGATTGTGGGAATTGCTGTTTTGCCCCAATGCTATGTGATTTACACCTCCTTTAAAAAAACGGAGGGAAAAATATTTACGTCTGGATATTCTTTGGAAAGCTATATAACGGCATTTGGCAAACTGGGTAAGAGTATTCAAAATACAATCATTATCCCAGTGCTTGCATTAATTGTGATTGTAATTCTGGCAGTTGTGATTGCATATCTGGTAGTGCGCAGAAGAAATACACTGACAAACACAGTCGACATCTTATCCATGATACCATACATAGTACCAGGGACTGTGCTTGGTATTGCATTACTCAATGGATTTAATAAAAAACCATTGTTAATCAGCGGAACGATGCTGATTATGGTAATTGCGTTGATTATTCGAAGACTTCCTTATACGATTCGTTCTTCCGTAGCCATTCTTCAGCAGATACCGATGAGCATTGAAGAGGCAGCAATTTCACTTGGTGCTTCTAAGATGAAGGCATTTTTTCACATTACGGTTCCAATGATGTCTGCAGGAATTCTAGCGGGAGCAATTCTTAGCTGGGTAACTATGATTAGTGAATTGTCTACAGCAATTATTCTGTATACTGGAAAAACAAAGACATTAACAGTTGCAGTATATACAGAAGTGGTCAGAGGAAATTATGGAACGGCCGCCGCATTGTCTACCATACTTACAGCATTGACGGTTGTATCCTTACTTGTATTTAATAGATTTAATAAAGGAAAGGATTTAAGTTTGTAGATGAGAAAAAAGCTTTAAAATCTGAATGTAATTTTGTTTCTCTGTAAATAAATTGCTTCTTTCTGGGAATGAATTAAATAAATAATTCATCTTCGGAAGGAAGCTTTTTTTTATGGCATTATTTAATTGATGGAATTATTAAAGAAAGCTTGTTATACTGTATTAATAAAAAATGCATATAGAATCAGGTCTATTTCAGCTGCATCAGGGAGGAGGATTGTTTTTTCATGATTGGGCCGATGAGCATAAAGATATTGCCCAGTGTGGAATCTCACCAGTTCTATAAAGAATACGGAGTCAAAGCAGAGGAAGAAAAACGTTTAAAAAATTGTAGAAGGAGAAGAAATCATGAACCAGAGAGAACGAATGTTAGCAGGATTACCATATAAAGCATGGCTGGATGGCTTAGAGGAAGAAAGATTTGCGTGTAAGCAGAAAACTTATGATTTTAATCAACTTTCACCGAAATTGAATGAATCAGTACCTGAAATGTTAAAAAAGATTATAGGCAAGACTGGAGAAAACATATGGATTGAAGCGCCATTTCATTGTGATTATGGATGGAATATAGAAGTAGGGGAGAATTTCTTCGCGAATTATAATCTGACCATTCTGGATGTGGCCAAAGTTACAATAGGAAAAAATGCCCAGATTGCTCCTAATGTATCAATTTATACAGCAGGACACCCAATACATCCGGATACGAGGAATACAGGTTATGAGTATGGTATTCCAATTACTATTGGAGATAATGTCTGGATCGGAGGTAATGTTGTAATTCTTCCTGGTGTTACAATAGGGAATAATGTAGTTATCGGTGCAGGGAGCGTAGTGTCTAAGGATATACCAGACAATAAAATTGCAGTAGGCAACCCATGTAAAATAGTGAGAGAAATTACAGAAGAAGACAGAACATATTATTTCAAAAAAAATGAATTTGATGTACCGATAGAATAGTTTCTGTAGATATTAACTATGGAAGAATTAAAATTCGAAACCTGTAGACATTTACACTTGTAGAAATTGAAAAGCTGTAGTACAATAGAAAAAAGAACATACATTCGATTAAGGCGAGAGAGTTAATATGAGATAACATTCGTATAATAACATTTTAAAATATGATGGGAGTGAGATATGGAATTTAAACAAGTTATTGATAAAAGAAGAACTATTAGAGAATTTTCAAATGAAATAGTCCCTAATGAAATAATAGTTGAATCTCTTGAAGCTGGACTTAAGGCACCGAGTTATAATCATTTAAAACAATGGGATTTTATTATGGTAAGGGACTCCAAGATAAGATTAGCCTTAACTCAGACAGAAGAAATGATCGAAGAACTGTCTTCAGATTTATTACAGGCATTTGAAAATCATGATAATTTAGCAAAAGCAATGTATCTGGATGCTATTCCAAAACAGAAGCGAATGATCTTAACTGCACCGGAACTATTGGTAGTAGTTTATAAGCCAAAGACACTTGTAAAAGAAAGTAATAGAATCTATGACTTAAATTGTCTGGCATCGGTATGGTGCTGTATTGAGAATATATTATTAAGCTTGGCTGAGCATGAAGTTCTAGGTGTTACATTCATTCCTAAGAATACTGATAAAGTAAAAGACATACTGGCTGTACCAGATGAATTAGAAGTGGCGGCAATAATTCCCTTTGGTTATAAAGCAGAAGATAGTAAAATTATAGAGCAAAAAGAAATAGATTTAAAAACAAGAATACATATTAATGTCTGGTAAATAATATACCTGATGTAAAAAAACGAGTATTGGCATTCAGTGAAATCAGTTGATTTCCAATACTCGTTTTTTGTATTGAATCAGGAATATCTTGATACCGTTGATTGATCCATCATTGCCTGATCTGCCAGTTCATTACATTTATGATACGACTAAATTGTGCACAGATTATCGGATATATAAATGTACCCTATGATAATAGCTGTTTTACAGGGTGTAACGCATGATTTAATTTTGTACACACTAAATCAAGAGCATCCCTGGCTTCCTCGACCGTTCTTTGCATATTGAAAAAGCCGTGAATAATTCCGTCATATCTCTTAAGGCATACGTCAGCACCAGCTTCTGATAGGTTCTTTGCATAATGCTCCCCTTCATCTCTTAACGGATCATATTCACATGTAATGATGCACGCATCAGGAAGATCTTTGAAGCTTTCTGCGAGTAATGGTGAAGCCAGGGGATTCTTAGCTTCGCTTAAATCATTTAAATATTTAGGAACATACCATCCTTCAATTGCATGTGTTTCCAGTCTGTATCCCTTTGCGTTTTCCACTCTGGATAAAGGCTTTGTTAGTCCAAGCAAATCAAACATGGTATTAATCAATACCTGATAAGTAATTGGGAATTCTTTTCTTTTTCTAGCCATCTGAGTAACCGCTGCAGTAAGTGTTCCGCCAACACTGTCACCTCCTACGGCAATTTTATCCGGCTGTATATTTAATTCTGCTGCATTGTCATACACCCATTTTACAACGGAATAACATTCTTCCCCTGGATCCGGGAATTTGTGTTCTGGAGACAGACCATAATCGATGGATACTACAGTGCAGTTCACTTTATTTGTTATTTTGCGGCATATAGAATCGTAAACACCCATACTTCCAAAGATAAATCCTCCACCATGTATCCAAATAAATGCAGGGTGGATTCCCTTGGTTTTAGGGTAGTATATTCTGATTGGAGTATCTCTTTTTGTAGTTTTAATGGTGCGATTGATCACAGTTCCTACATCAATAACGTCTCCTTTAAAATCATCCCAGCTTTTTTCATAATACTCTCTAATCTGTTCAATACTAAGGGAATACATACTGTCAAAATCTGTTTCTAGTAATTTGTTAAATACTGAATTTAATGGCATAATGAAAACCTTCTTTCTTAAATAAAAATTTTATATTAGTTAACTAATGACGAGATTATAACAATAATGGTTGAAAAAATCAACTATTATTATCTTAAAATAAAATAATACTTTTAATAAAATTCTATTTAAATACTAATCTTTACATAATAATTTTATTATATTTACATGTGATATGACCAAATATAACTGTAACAATAAGTTGACAATATATAGCAAAATATATATAATATAGTTGAATAAACAAATTAATATTTGTTGTAAATAAGAATTAGAAAGGAAAAATATAATTCAATCAACTTATAAAAGAATAATTGGATTATACGAGACAAGAATGAATATAAAACATGATACAAGGTTTTTTGGGATTTTAAACAGACAACTTCAAACTTATATTAATCTTGCTTTCAAAGAATTAGATTTAGATTATTGGGAATGTATTTTTATAGTAAATTTGTATGATAACGAGGGAATTAATCAGGAGAAACTCTCTTCCATTCTTCTGATAGATAAATCAATAGCTACAAAAACTATTAATTCTCTGGTAAATAAAGGTTTTATAATAAGAGTAGTTTGCGAAAAAGACAAAAGAGCTAAAAATCTTTATATATCAGATAAAGGAAAGGAATATAAAGAGCAAATTTTTAATCTGATAGAAAAATGGATCGATTATATATCAGAAGGAATAGATAAAGAAACTCAAGAATTCGTGCTTAATAAGCTTCGTATTATGGCAGAAAAAGCCAGAAATGCAGATTTTAAATGTATTATGTAAACGAAAGCGGGCGAAAGACTTTTAGGGGGTATATATGAATACTGATTTTGTAAACTTAACAACAGAAAACCTTGACAATGAGCATTTATGCTGCATTATCCGAAGTAAAAAAACTCATCCAGGGATTGAAGCAAAGCGGCAATGGCTTTCAGACCGGCTAAAAGAAGGCCACGTCTTTAGAAAATTGAATGAAAAGGCTACAGTGTTTATTGAATATGCACCACTTGAAACCTCCTGGGTTCCCATAACTGGCGACAACTATTTTTATGTGTATTGCCTTTGGGTTTCTGGCAGTTACAAAGGAAAGGGGTATGGAAAATCGCTGATGGATTATTGTCTTGCCGATGCCAGAGAAAAGGGGAAATCCGGCGTTTGTATGCTTGGATCAAAAAAACAGAAATCCTGGCTTTCTGACCAGTCATTTGCGAAGAATTTTGGCTTTGAGGTTGTTGATACTACTGACCAGGGATATGAACTGCTTGCACTTTCTTTTGACGGAACGGTGCCGAAGTTCGCACAAAATGTTAAAAACCAGGGAATTGAAAGCAAAGAGCTGACAATCTATTATGATATGCAGTGCCCCTATATCAGTCAGAACATGGAGATGATAAAACAGTATTGTGAAGTAAATGACGTTCCTGTATCTTTCATACAGGTGGATACGCTGCAAAAGGCAAAGGAGCTGCCTTGCGTTTTTAATAACTGGGGTGTGTTTTACAAAGGGGATTTTGAGACTGTGAATTTATTGGATACTGGAAGCTTAAAAAGAATACTAAAAAAATAAAAATATTCAGGGCAAAAACCGAACAGTGAAAGATGGTTTTTGCCCTTTTAATTTGATAAAAGAGGGTGTGTGCCATGGAGGTAGATAAGTACAAAAAAGAGTATTTATTATTTGCACAATCGGGGTATATTAGAATTTAAGCATGAATGAAAGGAGAATTTATCTATGAATAAGTTTATTTTTAATGATTATTTTCAGCTGCCTCAGGGAAAAATTGCTAAACGGATGCTTTTTAAAAGTGATAATGTAATTGCTTTTGTTTTAAACATTGCAAAAGGGGAAATACTGCCAGGTCACACACATATGGAATCAACCCTTCTTCTGCAGGTCATGGAGGGGGAGGCCAGGGTTGTAACGGATGGCAATGAAACCCTGTTGCAGGTGGGGGAGTTAATGCAGGTTGACGGGCAGGAAAGTCTGCAGGTTATAAATATCGGTGAAAGTGTCTTGCGCCTTTACGTCACAATTTCGCCGATGGGTTCAGAGGCATTTGCAACAGATGCAAATGTTTAATGACGAAAACCCTCAGTACGCTGAGGGTTTTCGTGTTGAACTCATTCAAAGAGAAGCCTTTGTTCGTTGGCATACAAATTCATCTTGGTTCCTCTTGCAAAACCAGCCAGAGTTACATTGTATTTCTGGGCCATTTCAATAGCCACATCTGTGGGAACCGAGCGGGCCACCAGGATGGGAATTTTTGCTTTTATAATTTTTAATATCATATCATTGGGGACTCTGCCACTGGTAATGAGAACGGTTTTAGTCAGGTCAATGTTGTGGTCAAGGGCGAAGCCCAGGACCTTATCCACGGCATTATGTCTGCCAATATCCTCCATCAGATAGAGCAGCCCACGGTCATTATACAATGCACAGGAATGGATTCCCCTGGTTGTTTTATAGATGTCACTGCCTTTTTGAAAATCATTCATATAAGATAAAACAGTTGAAAAGGTAATGGTAAAAGAGAGTTCCAGAGTAGTCAGATCTCCATCGTTCAT
>JAEWPQ010000125.1 GCA_023460575.1 Bacillota bacterium | reverse complement strand
GTATAGCTCAGCTGGGAGAGCGCTTGAATGGCATTCAAGAGGTCATGGGTTCGAATCCCACTATCTCCACTTAAACAATAAGCCACAGGCATGCTTGTGGCTTAAATTGTAACTTATAGGGACGGGACATTTGATAAATCAAGGGCAACAAAGGCACATTTTCGTTTTGAAAATGTGCCTTTGTTGCCCCTAATTGTAGATGACAAGGGGGCATTATTAAGGTCATGTAAAGTGGCGATTTATTATGTTTAAGATGTAAAAAACGAATGATAAATTACCATAATTTAATTGAATTATTTTACAATTTGACATAAAATAAATAAAGAACTCAAGTTATAAAATGTAAGTATGTATTATGAAAATTTAAATTAATTAAAACTTAAATTCATTAAAACTTAAAATAGTTGATATGTTTCCAATTCACTTGATATAATGTAAATCTATAAGTGGGGTGTTGCTATGCTATATAACTTTTTTAAAAAATTTAATACAGAGGTAATCATAATAAAAATGATAGATGACCATAACCCGGATTGGGGAGGTAATGGAATAGTTTTTTATGTGAAAAATGGAAAAGGTCTATTATCTATGAAATATGGTCATTTAGAGAATGATGCATTAGCTACTTTAATTTTCGGAAATACCCCATTGATAAAGTTTCATGGAGAGGGTCCATATTTCTGTCCGACTTGCGAAAAGCTTGTTGCAGCAGGTTATGGACTGAACATGAGCAACCAGCAAGTTATATCAGAATTACGTGATATATTGAATCGAAAATTTGTTTCGTTAGAGGAGTCAGTAGAAAATCTTAAACCTCTACTGGGATTATTGCCAACAGGATATTATGCACTTGTTGATACAGAACTCTGCCCTACAGATGGTAATGGTAATTTCTTTTGGAAGCTAAATAATAAACCATTTCATAATAAAGCATCTTGCCCAATTTATGCGGGCGAAGGGATTTGGAGTGAAGAAATACCATATTATATTTTACCCACACAACCGACGAGTCTTTACAATCCTCAGCGAGCTGAGGATTATAGAAATAATGATAACTATAGGGCAATAGCATATTACATGGAAGGTTATCTGTGCGGTTTGATAGATGGACATCATAAGGCTGTGGCTGCTGCACTGGATAAGAAAAAGGTAAAAACGCTTGTTATAATTCCGACAACTTCCATATCCGTGCCAAATGATAAACAAAACTTCAAAGGTGGTATATCAATCAATGGCACATTCTTTAGTCAGGAAGAATTGTTAATACCCGTTTCAGAAACAATAAAATCATTAAAATTAAATCAGCTCAAAAAAGAAGAAACAGAAAAGTATCTGTCAATGTATAATAATGATTTTGACCAGCATTATAATTGGCCACCAGAAATATTGGAAGCAGAGAAAATTTTTCCGGACGTAATAACTGTTGCAAGGCAGCAGTGTGCAGGTGATATTTCAGATGAAAGGCTGGATCGGATAATAAAGAGCCAGGAATCTATATCTGATCAAGATGCTTTGAATATTGCAACTGCTTTATATTATACACAGAAACCACGATTTAAGGAAATGGCGTTTTATTTCTGTAGAAATTATACTTTTGCATCTGTTTGGTATAAGATTTATGAACTGCTTGCAAATATAATTGATGGAGAGGTTGAAGATTTCTTTATAGACTATCTTGTGCAAGACGAAAAGAAGTATCCAGAGATAAATAGAATTATTGATACCTATTTTTCATCTTGACAGTTCCGCTAGGGTTTAAACACTGATCATCGTGCTTAAATATTTAAAATATAAAAAATAATTTATAGGAAATAACTTTACTTTAAAAACCAGGGAGGAATAAGTTTGACGAAAGAAAAAGCTATGAAAATGTTTGAGGAAAAGAATAAAATAAAAATTATTGATTTTGGATCAGATAGGCGAGTATGTAGAAATACGGGACTAAAATTCGACCAATACATTGGATATGATAATTTCGATAAAAATATTGACGTTTGGTTAGATGATTTTGAGGAACGAGAAAAGGAAGTAATACTAAAATTATTAGCAAATTATACGTATGTTCCAGAGAGTATTTATGGGGTGCATTTGGATGATTTACTTGATCAAATAATTTTAAAATGTAATATGGATAAAGCCATTTTAAATAGTACATATTTTATAACCTTTCCATCTAGTAAGGGAGTGAAAAGTGGAGGAGATATAATACGTGCAGAGTTACCTTTAGGGCATTTAGATACAATTTCAAAAGATCAGTTGATTTCAAATGTAGAAATGAATATTAAGAATATTAAGTCATCAGCAAAATGTATAGTCTTTATTGATGATATTGTGGGTACAGGAAAAACAGCAATGAAAAATGTTGAAAAAGTATTGAAAGATTTAGGAGAGATAAAAAATGTTAAGATTATTTTGGCGGCAATGTATGCACAAGAAGATGTGATTTTAAATATTAAAGAACAATTAAAAGAAAAAAAACATAATATTGAAATTGTATTGCTAAATAAATGCGAAAAATGTATGAAAGAACAGATTATATTCGAAGCGGAGGAGTTAAAATCTAATTATCCTATTATATCAAAATATGAGGAGAAAGTGGCAGGCAAAAAAGTTGGTGTAAAAGCTAGTAATGCTATGGGCTATGAAAATGCTCAATTTTTACTTTCATTTTATTATAACACACCTAATAATACACTTTGTATTTTTTGGAAACCAACAGAAACAAATTATCCTCTGTTTTTAAGAACATCTTTTAAAAGACCTAATATTGATGATATTGTAAAAAACAGAAAAAATAGGAAGGAAAATGCATATGAAGCGGGAAAATTATTTCGAACTAAACATGAAGGAAATAATGATATTGTCTTATCTTAATAAAAATCATTGTATTAATTATACAGATTTACAGATAGAATTAAAAATGTCTTTAGAAGAAATTTCATATATCATTATGGACTTATATAATAAAAATTACATATATTATAATACTGAACAATGCAAGAGAAAAGCGATATATGTTAATGATAAAGTAAATACATCTTTAATTGATGGATGGAATTCTTGGACATTAGATTATAAAGATGAAAAAAGTCATTTTAATAATTTTGAAGAAGTATTGTATATACCTAAAAATTTTGGTAAAATATAATTTGGGCAGCTAGAATACAGAGTGCGAGTCGCCTCATAAAATGAACGATACTAACTAAATATATAGGGGTTAAAGGTAGCTGCCTAATATGAAAGATTATGTTAATAAATTAAGATATGAACTTATTAGAAAAAAAGAGTCATATGAATATATTGAATTTTGTTGTTCTTACGCAGAGCGCTTAATATTAGAAGGAAAACCAGTATTATTTGATTCAGAACATGTAAAAGAAGTTTTAAAATTAAAAGAGATTAAAAAAAATGGATATCATTTATTTAATGCTGGGAATATTTTTAAACCAAGAATTATCGAAGCACCGAGTTTAGCGATTAAAGAGAGACAAAGATGGATTGTGAATAGAATTTTGCAAAAAGAAGAACTGGGTGAGTGGATACATGGATATGTTAAAAATAGATCTATAGTAACTAATGCCAAAGTACATATGCGAAAAAAAAATATTCTTTGTTTGGATATTAAAAATTATTTTCAATCAATTAATGTAAATATGGTTAAAAATTTGTTTGTGAAAGAAGGATACTCTGAATCAGCAGCTGAAGAATTAGCACAAATTTGCACATATTCATATGAACAATTATGTTGTGAAAATGAAAGAGTTGTTGACATATCTTCAATTTATAGATATTTACCTCATGGAGCTCCTAGTAGTCCTATAATCTCAAATTTAATATTTCAAGAAGTTGATCTTTTAATTTTAGAAAAATTAAAAGGTAAGGAAATCAATTATACTAGGTATTCAGATGATATGATATTTTCTTCTGATAAAGATGAATTGATATGGTTAAAAGATACGATTGAAGGAATTATATCAAAAAAAGGATTCCAAATTAATAATGATAAAATAAGATTAATGGGACCAGATGATCAAAAGATATTGATGGGATTGAATTTAACGAATGGTCTTAAGATTCAAAATGCATATAAAAAAAAGCTACGACAAGAGATATACTATTGTAAAAAATATGGTATACAAAATCATTTAAAAAAAATCGGTAAGAATAATAAATCTAATTTTATAGGTTATATTTATGGAAAAGCATATTTTGTTAATATGATTGAACCCAACTTGGGAAAAAAGCTAATTGAAGAACTTGATGAAGTTTTCTCAATAGAGCAATGAGAGCGTTAGATGAAGTGATTTTTCAAAGTCTGTATAAATAACAAATATTGATATAAGATATGTCATTTGTCACTCAAGGATCGGGCAAGGTTTTGGCACTATTCTTGAATGTAGTTTATAATGAAAGAAATGCTTTTTTGTTAGCCGTAGAGCTTTCGCTTTTAAAGCAAGAATAACGGTATGAACTACATGTAGTTGTAGACTTATAAATGAGTTATTCAGGGAATCTTGATACTAACAGTTGAAAACAAGGGGATTTATAGCTCGGTTGGGAGAGCGCTTGAATGGCATTCAAGAGGTCATGGGTTCGAATCCCACTATCTCCACTTAAACAATAAGCCACAGGCATGAATGCTTGTGGCTTAAATTATAACTTATAGGGACGGGGCACTTGATAAATCAAGGACAAAAAAAGGCACATTTTTCAGTTTTGAAAATGTGCCTTTTTTTGCCCTAATTGTAGATGACAAGGGGGCATTATTAAGGTTATGTAAAATGGGGATTTATTATGTTTGAGATGTAGATAACGAACAATAAATTACCATAATTTGTTGAATTATTTTACGATAGTTGCAATATTTAAAGCATCTTGATCAGATATAGACTCCTGGTTCTTTATTATTCGATTTTCGATTATACGAGCAGTATCATGACATCCTTTGCCCAGGGGACCATTTTTCGTTTCTACGGGACACCGACTGGAGCTTTCCCGATGTACCTTTTGGCTGTCTGTCTATATCCTTCACAGTGCTGTATATCAGGGTGAACATTTCCTGATGGGTGATTTTTTTGTTGTGTCCAATTTCGTATTCTTCTATTCATGCTCTTATTATAACTTATTTTCAGGATCTTGTGTCCAGCCTTATGTGTACATTATAGCTTGAAAGGCTATCATAGGATACATTTTTTCGCAGTGAATTGAGGATAATTTTATGAGTGTCTAAAGAAGCCATATTACATATTACAAGTGTCTTTTTCATTCGCAGAATTTACAAAGTAAGTGGCAAAAAAGTTGTCATTATCAATGGCTAACAAGAAATAGCCATAATTATTGATTCATATTAGATTGTTTGTTACAATCAAGATGAAGCAAGGCCTATGCTATCAGAAAGGAACTGATTATATGTTTGAAATTGCACATGGAGTTGATATCTACTATGAGAAGGATAAGTATATAGTATTTTTTGCTGATGGAAGAAGTGAAAACTATCATCTTGGTGGTTTGCTATTTGAAATGATAGGCGATAACTCTATCTACTTACTCTCAGATAAGGCTAGAAATATGATTAGCTGCTATCCATATAGAGAAATGTCACTTTCTAAGGAGGGTATTACAGACGGTTTCAAATGGTTGTATGGAACAGTTGAAGATGAAGATCTTCCTGTTTCTACGGAAATCTTTAGAAGCTGTTTCAATGAAACGATACAGGATGTAATCATTCAGGCAGAAGCTAACACAGTTGGAGAATTCTTTGATATATGCTTCGAGGTTTATATACACAAAATAGTAGATTTTTCTGCATTTGTAAATGCTATTGCATCATATAAAAGTGAGTTGGCAGATGATTTTGATACAGCATATGCAAAAGCCATTATTGAAGTCTCAGATGAAGCTTTTGAATCTTATAGTAAGAAATGTAGTGTTAGAACAAGACGAGGTAAGACCACTGTTACAACGATTTTAGTAACAAATCCAATAAAGTTGTTGGTTTTGGAATACTGCAGGATGAAGAAAGAAAATAAAGTATTAAAGCAGTGTAAAAACTGTGGAAGAATCTTTATCCCAAAGAAAAGAATTGATACTTCATACTGCTTTATGCCTTCCCCACAAGATTCAAGTGAAATTTGTAGTGAAATTGGACCTCAGATTGCTAGAAGCGAAAAAAGAAGAATAGATCCTTTGGAAAGAGAACACAATCAAATAGTTGCCAGATTAGCAAATGCAGCGAGGCGTGCTGAACAAAGTGGTATTTCTTACTATAAGAATAAGATTACAACAGAGATGGAGCGTTACTATGCATTAAAGGACAAAGATTCCAATCAGGGAGGAATTAATGCATGAGAAGATCTGTTGAAGAAAAGAATTTATTGGCAAAGCTTGCTTGTGGTGTTTAGATGGTATGGTAGGCAATGAAAAGGTCTACAACGGATATAAGAATGGCTACTGTGGTAAGTATATAAAGGAGGGAGAACCTATTTCATATTGTCAAGGTGAATTTACGCGTGTTTTTAACGGTGAAGAAAATGAACGTATTCCAGGAAAACGTGAAGAGGAGCACTACAGTACCGATATTAGAAAACTGGAATTCCTTCAGAGATATGGTTAGGCGTCTGGGCAAGCAGGACTTGATCGATTTCATTTGAGATTCGAAGGCTTACTTTTCCGATGGATAGCTCCATTACTGGTAATGCCAGAGTCTGCGGTGGATAAGAAGTCTTGTACATTGGTACAGAATCCTCAATAGCTGAAGCAGGATTTTCACTAAATTCGTGTCTTACTACCTCTTGTTTAGGCGCTTCTTTATAGGAACGTCCGGCTGGTGCCGGAATATCATAACCTCCTCTTTGACGAAGGCGTTTCACCCAGTTATAGAATGTACTTGGCTTAATATCGTGGTCAAGACACCATTACTGATCGAATAGGACGCTTTGCCGGCACACCATGATAAGTTTGTATTGCTCTTCGGCAGACACCTTTGAAGAAAACATATGTAATCCTCCACAACTATAATGTAGTGAAACGCTTGCATCTATCATTCCTAGCAATCGGGAGTGTATTAAAACGCTTACATTTCCTATCAATAAATATGGCGTAGATTTTATTATTTGGCTATCCGTCGATTTACTTTGCGCTTACTTTACAACGTTAGATTGTTTGATATATGGTCATTTACAATCCAAAATGGAACATATTTTGACGTGAGAGTTTACTCTTACGTCTTCTTTTTTCGCTTCTTTTTTTGTCTATATGTCGGCTTTTTGTTGTTAGATTTCACCAAATTTGGTATAATTGTCTATAGAAAGATTTTAAGACTACAATATGATAATATATCATGTTAAAGACCTTTTGAAGTACATTCTTTTTTTGTTATGATTGTACAAAATAATACCAAATAATAAGAATATAAAAGGTGGACAAAATGCCTGATTCTAACATGCAAATTTTTATGAATATGTACCATGGTGAAGGAACGCGTGACGCAAGTAGCAAAGTGCGAGGTTTTCTTTTTCAGGATTTGATTGCTGTAGACGAACTTATAAAACCACAGACAGAATATGTTTGTTCAGAATATATAGAAGACGTGTTTACTTCGGCTGGGAATAGAGTATATATAATACAGGTAAAATATTATCCAAAAGGGTCAGTAATTATCAAGGAAATAATGCGGGATCTTTATTATCAATATTTGCGTATGAAACTTTATGGATATAAAGGTGAACTTATTCCTGTTCTCGCCATACATACAAAAACAATACCAGAAAAGCCTACATTAGCTGATATGCAAGGAAAAGATTATATTAATGTTAATCGTGTTGATTGTCCCCAATTACCTTTAGATATGGAGGCTTGGTTGGTTGAGCATGTATATCCGTTAAAAAAGACAGATTCGGAAAATAATTTTTTTGAGGCCTTTGCATGGAATGATTCAATTCAGAGCTTTTTAAATGCACTGATCATTACTAAGGATCTTGGCACATTAAAATCATATCGAGAAAAAATTGCATCTAAATTGAATAGTTTATTTTCTGAATATAATATTATTGATGAAGATATGAGAAAAAATATTTTATTGGGTTTGGCAGTACAGTATATTCAGGAAACTTATAATGATCCACCAAAAAATATGGAGATTTTCCATTTCCGTAAACGGGATCGAGAGATTTTTATTAAATACTTGAGTGACCATATTAATACTGAGACAGAGGCAAATATTGCTGCATATATGCGTTATGTGGTCATGGACTGCTGGGATAAAATAGAAAAGTTTAACGAACAATTAACTATGGCACATATTAATTTACTTCAGTTTATTCGGGATACGAGTGCGGATTGGATATACCGACTTGGCAGTAATAAGTCTGGTCAGTTACAACTATTGAATACTATTAGCATGAAGGATAATGATTCGCTCACAGATTTTATGGAATGGAATGTTTCAAAACGGCTTCAGGTAATTTACGAGCATCGTAACGCTATTGAAACATTTTTACGTTACTTCTGGAAAATATTGTTTAATATTAACTTTGATTTGATTGATAGATCATTAAACCAAGCGGACCGTGATCGATTGATGCCTGAATTTTATATAGATGAACATGAAACTCGTTACTTAAAAATAAAATTTAAAGATGATGTTGCTAACTCTTCGGTTATTTTATCTACTCCAGATAGTTCGCGTAGTGGTGAAGAACTTTATTGTACTTTTCGTCGTATGAAAGATTTTCGTCCAGAGAAATGGTATATGTGCGGAAAATATCATGGAAAGTTCTCATACGAGCAGAATGTTTCATCCATAATAAATAATAAAACTATATCTACACTTCATCAAGGACAGTTTCGTATTGAGTGCATGGAATGTATCAGAGTGGATATGGAGTGTTGGCATAATACGGAAAATTGTAATAAATCAATTTTTCTAGATAAATGTATAAATGATGATTGGGAGGTAAGTGAATGAAGTGGCAAGAGTGTTTCAAAAAGTATGATTATCGTTCCCTAATTACAGAAGATGGAGTTCTTGATATTGGTATGTTTTTAGTTGATGGAAAAGTTCCTGGCGAGTTGCGTCAGATATATGAAAGTAAATACGGAGATGAACTATTCTTGATTTTGCAACCGAAACCTGGTACAAATATGAATACATTTTGTAATAGTTGGGATGAACATATTATGGCTTTTGTTAATTTTGGGGAACTTCGTGAAGGCGGGCATGAAGCGGTAAAAAAGTTGCAATATAATATAACTCAAATTATATTGTATACGGAAAAAAAAGGAATTTGCGAGACAGGTAATTTACCGTTGATGAATCGTCCAGATAGTTTTGCGGAAGAAAAATCAGTTTCAGTCTCTCGCAAAATATTTATTCCATGTGGTTCAAATGATAATTTTGACAGCGATAGCCGAATATTATTACCGTTTTGGTATGATGAATTGAAAGGTGAAATTTTTAATCAGGAAAATGAAGAAAATCTAACCTCTCTTCTTCCAGATAATGGCACTGCTTCTTTTCTATGCAAAGAACGAATAAAAATAGATCATCGTGCACGCAGTAATTCTGCCGATCAATTAAATTTTACGGAGGAAGAGTTTGTAGCAGTGAAAGGTTGGCTTGAATTATGATAAAATTACAAAATATAAAAATTGCAAATTTTCGTGCATTTGGTCAACCAGTATCTTTTTACTTTGGCGGTAAATCTCTGGTTTTGCTTACGGCGCCAAATGGTAAAGGCAAAACTTCATTATTGGATGCGGTGGAGTGGTGCTTTACTGGTGATATCGTCCGATTG
The DNA here is from genome assembly GCA_023460575.1 of Bacillota bacterium. Lineage (GTDB taxonomy): Bacteria > Bacillota > Clostridia > Lachnospirales > Lachnospiraceae > Lacrimispora. The sequence goes on along the minus strand of JAEWPQ010000125.1, from coordinate 3,200 downwards.
CACCGATCATATGCGGAACGTAACCCCGGTGCGGAAGGAACCCGGAAAGGCAATGAAGAGGCTATTTTAAAAAATAAGTATTATTTGAGTAAGCCAGTTAGAGTAGAGTTACAATTAGACATTAATCATCAAACATATACTATTGTTCGTCTGCAGCAAGAGGATACTCTTAACACATGTGGTTCAGTGAAAGTGAATAATAAAGAGGGAGAAGAAGCAGAGCTGTTATTAAAAGGTTTTATAGATAAAAAGAACTTTTATAAATACCATGTCTGCGATATGCAAAAAACATTCCACTTTTTACATACTGGGCGTAGCGGTATGAGTCAAGAATTTGCCGATTTTACCACAGATCATTCCATTGCCGAAAATGTTGCCGCTAACTTGGATATATGCTGCGAAGATATTAACAATCGTATCAAAAATGTTCCTCAGGTGTCAGAAGAGACAATAAGAACGTATCGCGACGCTCTTGAAAAGCATGAAAAATCACCAGAGATTCTTCCGTATGATAATCGACTGCTATATCCTGCTGAACAAACTGTATTGAGGAAAATGACAACTGAAGAATTAAATGAGCAACTGCGTTCATTATATCGCTGTGGTTACGCTCGTATAACGACTTTGCTTGAGAGAAAGGCAGCATGGGAAGATGCGAAGTACCGAAAAAAAGAACTGGAAGTCATAAGAAATGAATTTGTAGCGCATAGTTCAGAAATTGTTGAAGCAGTAAAACTAGGAGTCAATGATCCTGTTATTCTTAGACAAGTCAAAGATAAGTTAAAGAGATATAATGAAATCACTCTTGATACAGATAATCTTGCTGGATACAGTGAGGAGATACTGAAAATAAACAATAATCTATTTACTTTACAATATTGGGAAGAAAGCATAAATCAGCAAAAAAATCTAAAAATTCAAAAAGAGATGCTGACAGCAGAGGTAGAGATATTAAAAAAGGGAAATGAAATAATTGATGCACTGACTACTATTACTACCGGAAAACGTGGCTTAATTCATTATAGGTCTGAAAAACGAAAAGTAGAACCAAACCAGCCTGTGCTTTGTCCTGTTTGTGGATCTGAACTCTTTGATACGATTGAAGAGGCAGAGATAACGAAACTGGCTCAAAATTATCAGTCTGAGCAGAGGGAATTAATTGAAGAGAAAAAGTTGGGAATTTCCAACTTGACAGAGCAACTTAGATTAATCAATACAGAACAGCTTACAAATGCAAAGCGAGCCTTGCAATCAGAGATTGATAAAATACAAGAATACGTGGATAAACTTGAAAGATTAAACAATGTTACCAATGCTTATTTTGGTGCACTAGAAAAACTACGGCAAATTGATAGCATAGCTTATAAACAGGAAAAAATGCTTTCATACGATGGTATAAATGAGGAAATCGAGAAAATTGATGTACTCATTCCTGCTGTAGAATACACCTCTGAAATCGAAAATGAAGCCAATCGATTGCTATCATTAGTATTTTATTCTAATATGGAGAATCTGACTGGAAACACGTTGTTGGAAAATATCCGTTTTCTTGCCACGGGTGTGCCTGATGGTGTAATGTATAATGAAGATCTTCTGCGGAGTAAAATTGCTTCAATGCGCAGCCATATTCAGAACTTCGAATATCTTGATGCAGTAAAAAAGTTGAAAGAGGCTGTAGAAATTAATTTAGCAGCAACTCAGAAAATAGAAAAGTTAAAAGAACTTTCTACGAAAGTAAAAGAGCGTGCAGAACAGATTCGTACTTTGCTAAAAAAAATGAATGCTGAAGAATACAATCAAGTAGGACCATATTTATATAAGATATTTCGTAAACTAACCCGTGATATGAAAGTTGCCGGAATTAACTTAAAAGGTGGCAAAGGTAATGGTTTATTGGCAGTCGTGGACGATCAGAATAAGCCGATTTTAAATATGCTTAGTGATGGTCAGCTTAGTGTGTTTATGCTCTCGTATTTTTTAGGAAATGCTTTACGCTTAAAGGCTAATGATCCATTTTCAATTTACTTTGTAGATGATATTACTAGCTGCATGGATGACATTAATATGTTGGCATTCCTTGATTTTATTAAATATCAGCTTTCTAGTAAAAATAGTGCCATCGATCAGTTGTTTTTTTCTACTTGCGATACAAGAATTCAGGATATGCTGCGTTATAAATGTGACCAGTGTGATATTGATTATGCTGAAATTGGTATTGAGAAGTTCGAGAGTTAATATTTATAATAAAACATAATTCATAAACGGAAAGCCTAAATAAATAATAATATATGGAATTTTTGATGAAAGTAATATGGAAGTTAAGAAAATGATAACCAGTTACATCATAAAACGGGTAAATGTATATAAGGATTATAAACTGGATATTGATTTAAACATGGATATACAGCAATTTCTTAACGGAATTGATAGTATAACCGAGGAAAAGGCTACTACAGTAGCATCGTAAAGTAACACAAATTCGCAATAAGCTCTTCACAGCTGAGTATATATATCTTACATATAAAAAAATGGTTTTTGGGGGTGCACACCCGACATGTCGGGAGAGCGCTTGAATGGCATTCAAGAGGTCATGGGTTCGAATCCCACTATCTCCACTTAAACAATAAGGGGCTGTGAAATAACTCCTCAATAAAATAGGACTTTCCGAAGCACGTTGGTGCATCGGAAGTCCTATTTTTGTGGTAAAATTTAACTATGACGAAAAACAATACCATAGATTATTTTAAAATAAAACAAGCAACTTTGCCACTGTTTATTTCAGATTTTCTAGATATTTGTGATCCGGTTTTAACATTTGATCAATTCATGGAGGGAATTAATTTAACAAAGTACCTGAAATGCCTGCCTGAGTATGAAACAGGACGTATCAGATATAATCCGATTAACATGCTAAAAACGGTACTCTTTGGGTTTATGACTCAGGGGTATATGTCACTTAGAGAACTGGAGGACAGTTGTAAAGTTAATATTAGATTTATGTATCTCATGGATAATGAACATCCGACTTACCGTACCTTTGGATATTTCATTAACGAAGTTCTCGCCAGTTCTATTGAAGAAATCTTTTATGATATCAATCAAAAGATCTTTGCAGAGGAGCACGTGGATCTTAACCATATCTACATCGATGGCTCAAAGTTTGAAGCAAACGCAAACAAGTATTCCTGGGTATGGAAGAA
>JAEWPQ010000124.1 GCA_023460575.1 Bacillota bacterium | reverse complement strand
ACAAGAAATCATGACCCTCTGCAGTTTAAGTTCCCTCGCCCTAGGCAGTAACAATGCTAGCTGCTGTGTGCCGTAGCCTTTTCCCCGTTCTGACGGACTTATTCCATAACCGATATTTCCCCCATCTTTTTTAAGTTCTTCCGTTAAATGATGCCGCAGCTGAATCGAACCTATGATTTTATTATCATCTTTGCGTATTGTAAAATACGTCGTGGAAGGTGTATCTTCCCTGGTAGCTTTCTTAATTTTTTCAGCCTCAATTCTCCTTAACCACTCGTCATAATCCTGATAATCAATAAATCCGCTGCTGCCATTTATCAGCTTTTCTCCATGGGTAATAAAATCGTTCTTATATTCCATGGCCTGCTTTTCATATTCTTTTGAAGCTTCTACTAATTTTAATTTATACATAATATTCCTTTTCATTTAAAATCAATCATTTTCCGGTATATTCTAATTTTTTCATTTAGATGTTTCATATTATTTTCCCATTTTTCCTGCTCTGACAACACATACTTCCTATGCTCTTCTAATATTTTCATGCGTTCCTCTATTGTACTGTCCCCCTGATAACGCAGCTTTGAATAGCGCTTAATATCTCTCAACAGCATTCCGGTATCTTTTAATCGCTGTATAAACCGAATCCATTCCACATCTGCCTCATCAAATACACGCCGTCCGGCAGCGTCCCGGGACACCTTTATCAATCCCTTCTTTTCATAATAGCGTAATGTATATGCGCTGATTCCCGTTTTTTCCGACAGCTTTCCAATCGTCATGAATATCCCTCCCAAAAACAAACTGAAAAAAAACTTGACTTAGACTATAGTCTAAGCAGTACAGTACCATTATAAAACAGAAGGAGATAAAATGAAATGAATAATTCAAGATATGAAGTTGGTATAAAAAATTTAGCCGAGATTGATGGAAAAGGAGGGGAACAGGTAATCCATTCACTTGAGAATATAGCTCCGGATCTGGGAAAATATATTATAGAATTTGCGTTTGGGGACATATATGCCAGAAATGGACTTACCGTTAAAGAGCGTGAAATGATCACTATCAGCAGCCTACTTACTGCAGGAGGTTGTGAACCTCAATTAGAAGTACATATTAATGGTGCTTTAAACGTAGGGATTACACCAGATAAAATTATAGAGACATTCCTTCAGTGTATCCCATATACTGGTTTCCCGAAGGTCTTGAATGCAGTTAATACTGCAAAAAAAGTCTTTCGTGAACGTAAATTAATTTAATCGTCATATTACATGAAAAGTATAGGTTTTGCGAAATTTATTAATTACTGCAAAACCTATACCACAGAAGCCGGATTTATGTAGTTTCAATACCCTTTATCATTTTTATAGCTCAACTTCTGATAAAGTCAGATTCATTGCATTGCCCCCAACCCTGACCTCCTGAATTTCTTTTTCCTTTACCCATAAGGAAACCAGAATTTCAGATGGTTTTTTCATGGAATACCCCTGTTCAAATACAATGTTCGATTCCTGCCCGCTGTTAATTTTGCCATAGTGGTAAAGATAGCACCCCAGTGCTCCGTTTGAGGTTCCTGTTGCCGATTCTTCGGGAATATCATATAATGGAGCAAAATTTCTGCAATTAGCGTTGGCACCATGCAGGGATTCCAGGGCAAAAACATGGTAACCAACTGTGTTATATTTTTGGCTGATCATTTTGATCTTCTCCATATCCGGTTTCATTGCATTTAAAATCTCAATATTTTTTACAGGTATCAAAATATCCCGAAGTCCTGTAGATACAATCTGGGCCGGCAAGTCTTCCAGTATTTGCGATTCATTGATATTTAATGAATCCGCAAGTTCATTTTTATCAATTATTTCGGAAAACACGGGGACTGATTGGTTCATCATAACGGAATTATCTTCATTAATCTCAATTCCCAGAATTCCGGCTTTTGTCTCCTGTTTGTACTTACCTGGTTTTAACAATCCCAGATATGCCATGGTATAAAAGGCGGCAATTGTTGCATGACCGCATAAATCAACCTCTTCTTTTGGCGTAAAGAATCTTACCCTGAAATCTGCTGCATCTGATTGCAATATAAAAGCAGTTTCGCTGAAACCAAGAATTGCTGCAATCTTTCCCATGTCCTTTTCCGTTAATGTGTCTGCATCAATCACAACGCCTGCTGCATTGCCGCCTGCTTTCGTTTTGGCAAAGGAATTTAATTTATATACTTTTACTTTCATGTTAATACTCCTGTTCCCCTAATAGTCTCTATTTCCCCATCATCTCCTGAAATTTACCGACTACTTTTTTTTCATATTCCGGATCACTTCCACCCCTTCCAATCCTGTCACAAAGTCCCAGCAGCGCAACTTCATTGATATCCGTTTCCTGTTTCATTTTGCCGGCATTGCCAAATGGGAGTTTTTCCGTAATATATAAAATGTGCATATGATACCGGACCAATTTTGCGACTGACTTAATCCATAAACCATCACTGGTAAAACAGGATAAAAAATCTTCTGTCAGCTGTTCTCCCTCAGAATCATGGTCATAAGAGGTGATTTTCTCTTTTTTTATTTTTGTTGTTCCCGGTTTACCGATATCATGTAGCAGCGCTGCCCACATCAGAGTCCGTTCTGACTTACTTTCCTTTTTCCGCTTTGCCGCCTCATTTACCACCATCATAGTATGATTCCATACACTTCCTTCCGGATGGTAACGTTTTGACTGGGGCGTTTCCTTCAGTTTTAAAAGCAGGGAAAACGGATAATCAGAAAACCACGGTTCCTGGCTGATCTGTTCCAGATACTCGGAAGGACACTCATCATGAAGCAGGTGAAAGTCTATTTGTTGGAACTGCTGTTCCATAATATTTTTGTCTGACATAAAATCCGCCTTTCTGCTTATTAACTGCATGGTTTTAATCATACCATAATAAGATGATTTTCTCCATCATCTTCCAGTATAACCCTGTTTCCCTGAATTAGATTTCCATCCACTGTAAGCGTTTCCGTTGTCAGCTTTCCCCTGCTTCTGCTCTCAACCCTGATTTCATAATGAGAGCTCCCATACTTATATTCGATGGAAAAATCGCCGAAACCCACAGGCGTTGCCGGATCAATCACCAGCTCCTTCCCCTCTTTTCGAATACCCAGAAACCAGCTTAACAGTCCCTGATACATCCAGCCTGCGGAACCTGTATACCAGCTCCAGCCGCCCCTTCCTGTGTAGGGCGGGCTTAAGGATATATCAGCAGTCATTACATAAGGTTCTTTTTCGTACTGGAGTACGCCCTTCTTTTTCTGCGTAATATAAATTGGATTAAGGATGGTAAACAGGGTCTGTGCCATGTCATAATCGTGCTGCATCGCTGCCGCAATTGCCAGCCAGACCGCTGCATGGGAATACTGACCTCCGTTTTCCCGAATCCCGGGGATATAATTTTTGATATAACCCGGATTTTTGCTCGTCTTATGAAATGGAGGCGCCAAAAGCAGGGAAAGAGCATCCTCTTCCCTTACCAGATAATGCCATGCCGACTGCATTGCCTTCTTTGCCCGCTCTGCCCTGGCTCCCTTTGAGATTACGCCCCATGACTGGCTGATGGAATCAATCATACATTCGTCGTTTTCCTTTGAACCCAGCTTTGATCCGTCGTCATAAAAGGCACGCAGATACCACTCCCCATCCCAGGCGTGTTCTTCAATGCTTTTTTGAAGGGTTTCCCGCTTTTGTTCCAGTTCCTGACCGTAAGCTTTGTCACCTTCCAGACCGCATAAAGGAATGAAATCACTTAATACGGTATACAAAAACCAGGCAAGCCAGACACTTTCTCCTTTTCCCAATATTCCAACTTCATTCATCCCATCATTCCAGTCACCTCCCCCCATAAGGGGAAGTCCATGTTCTCCAAAAAAAGTACGGTCAATGGTCTTTTTACAATGCTCATAGACACTTTCAAAACGCAAGGATACTTCCGGAGTAAACATTACATCATGCTGGTCCTCCTTTAGTGTGGGACCTTTAATATAAGAAACCTGTTCCTTTAGAATTGCTGTATCTCCAGTATTTCGAATATAAGCAGCGGTACAATAAGGCAGCCAGAGCAAATCATCGGATATTCGAGTCCTTACGCCGATTCCCATGGGAGGATGCCACCAATGCTGGACATCCCCCTCTTCAAACTGTCTGCTGCAGGCAGTCAGAATCTGACTGCGCAGGATAGCAGGATCTGTAAAAAGCAGAGAAAGAGTATCCTGAAGCTGATCCCGGTATCCATAAGCTCCACCGCACTGATAAAATCCTGCTCTCGCCTGAATACGGCAGGATAACGTCTGATAAAGCAGCCAGCCGTTAACCAGAATATCAACTGCCCTGTCCTTCGTCTTTACCTGAATGGTCCCTAATAACCTGTCCCAGTGGGCTCTGACTTTTTCAAGTTCCTGTTGTGCGGCAGCTGCCTCCCTGTATTTGTTTCTGATTTTGTTTATCTCATTCAGACTGCTGCTCTGCCCAAGCCCAAACACCACAGTTTTACTCTCCTCGGGCTGTATTGCAACTGATACCTGTATAGCGCCGCAGGAATCATAGCATACCCCTGTATTACAGGTAAGCTTGACCTCCGCTCCCCTGGGTTCCCGGATATTTCCCCTGCGCCCCAGAAACTCCTGTCTGTCTCCGGTATAGCCCACAATTGTTTCACTGGAGAAAAGGTAGGAAATGTTATTTTGGAAGTTCATGGTATAAATGTTTTTTGCATACAAATATTCATGTTCATTATCATAGGAGGTGAGAATATAGGGGTTGGTCTGCTCTCTTTGCGTACCCAGAACCCATTCCACATAATAGGTCAGACTTAAATATTTCACTTTATCTGAATGATTCTTAAGCGTCAGGTTCCATAGCTTCAATGATTCATCCAGAGGACAGAAAACAGTCAGTTCCTGATCAACCTGTGATTCCTCATGAAGAAATCTGCTATATCCAAAACCATGCCTCACCCGGTATATTCCCCTGTCAGATCTTCCCAGAGACATAGGCGTTATAACCTCTCCGGTTATTTCATCCAGAATATAGACTGCCTCACTGGCTCTGTCACAGACCGGGTCGTTGGACCATGGAGTAAGCTTGTTTTCTCTGCTGTTTACGCTCCAGGTAAAGCCCCCGCCCGATTCCGATATCTGGAACCCGAAGTTCTTGTTTGAGATAACATTAATCCAGGGTGCCGGCGGCCTGTTATTTCCATCAAGCAGAATTTCATATTCTCTGCCTTCACAGACAAATCCCCCGAAGTCATTAAAAAATTCATAATTTTCCATAAGACTTAATATTCCTCCAGCAGCTCCAATTGATTTTCTTTAATATTAGTAAAATAAATTCCTGTCTTATCTGAAAACACCACCCGTGCTACGGTATACAGCAAATCAATCTCAGCAGGGAGCAGCTCATACGTATGCAGTGTAAAGAAACTTGGCTTCACGCTTCCGGAATCATAAATACGCAGAGAACTTGTCAGATCGTTGATCAATTGATCTACCTCCTGAAGATACCCATATTTGGAATCTATGAGAATAACCAGGTCTACCATAACAAGATTGACTCTCAAATATTCGTACGCTTTTAATACATCCTTTATCGTTCGTTCCTCTTCCATGGACTTTACCATTAACAGCAGAATCGGATTATCTCCGGATATGCCAAACTTCCATAAGAAACTCTGATTCTTAAAATTACGTCTGATATTTTCATGGGGTCCCCGGTAAATGCCGGCAGGATAAAAAATGGGACTAATCATTTCCTGAAACGAATTCAGCTGCGTTCTGGTAATCTCCAGATACTTTAACTCCAGGTTGCTTTGAAGCCGGAACTTTTCCAGAATATCATCAATCCGGTAACTTACATTCAGTTCCTCCCCAATTTTTATTGCCTCTTTTTTACTGCTGCAAACACCGGTAATAAAAGATATGCAGGCTGATTCACCTGCTCCGATACACAGCTGTCCCCGCAGGCTCATAATCGGATCGTTGCAAAAACCCGAATCATTAAAAAAGGCAGTGCTGTTAACTACAGAATCGGGATTTTCAAGAGTATTATTCCTGCCGATAAATCGTTTTCTGTCATTTTCAAATTCTATTTTTTTGCATAACACAGCACTGGTTTTTACCATATGCATCACATAAGGATTGTCTGGCTCTTTCCTTTGCCGCCTTTTGGTCAGAAAAATATCCTGCTCCTTAATATACTCACTTTCAAGAAAGAGCTTATTAAACGCCGGATGGCTGATCTCTGCCATATGAGTATCATCTGCCACTTCCATATAACTTGTCACTTCCAGCAGTTTTTCCTCATTTCCATGATTGGTTAATGTGATCTTGCGTATCTCAAAATTGCGATCCGCCTCCAGACTGACAACCATATGCGTCGAGATATCCCCATCCCTTCGTTTAAATTCCGCCTGGTGCGGGCTGAATACCACCTGGTAATCATCCGGCTCTGTACTGGTGGGATGATAGGCTGCACTCCAGTATTTCCCCTGCTTCATATCCTTGATATAGATATAATTACCTGTATTCTCATAAATATCTGATCTCCAGCGGTAAAGCATACGGTCCTCATATTTACTGAAACCATCTCCATCTGAGGTGATCATCAGCGAATACTTTCCGTTTGACAGATAATTTACAACCGGCGGGTTTTCACCTGCATGACTGATATAACGGTCATTGTAACGGTCCTCCGTAAAAAGGGACTTTCCGATTTTAATTGTATACCCCTGCCTTGCAATGGAAATCAAATAAGACTGGCGCTTTTCTTCCAGCAAAACTTCAGTGGCCTTTATCATCATTTCCGCATGAAACCGTTCCCTGAGAATCCCTTCATTCAGGTAATTATTAATTGCTGCCAGATTCATCCCCTGATGATGTGCCATATAGGATTTTACAATGCAGTAAGGTGTCAGTTCCACAGAGTTTGGTACATTAAAATCAACGGATTCATAAAAACCGTAATCGCCGAAAGCCCCTAATTCTTTCAGCCTCCTTAAATTACTGATACATTCCTTTTCTGCAGTATCCAGTGCCAGTATTGTTGCATAGGGTGCAACCACCAGGGAATTTTTGCGGACAGGCTGAAGCCTTATCTTTGGAACGCCGAAGGCCTTATACTGGTAATTCGCATTTAAGTCAAAACGGTAATATTGGGATTCCGATATTCCCCAGGGGATTTCTGAATCCTTTGCATATTTCATTTGCTGGAGTACCGCTGCCCTGGAGGTCTGTTCATAGACAGAGCCTTCATACTCCTTTAATACAAGACCCGGCATCAGGAATTCAAACATCGTACCGCTCCAGGACACAAAGCATGGTATGCCCTTTACTACAGTCAGCGGTCTTCCCAGCTTATACCAGTGTTTTAAAGGCACTTCTCCCATTGCTACGGCAAGGAGACTGGTAAGCGACGATTCCGATGCCATCAGGTCATAGCAGCCGTCATCCAGCATATGTGAGGATACATGATATCCAATATGAAACAGCATTCTCTTTTCATTAAATAGAAACCGGAAATCAACATTTGCTAACATACTGTCTATTTTATTGCATATTGTTCTGATCCGGTCAATCATGCTGCTTGCGAAATTATTATCCTCTGCCGCCATGCGGCATAATGTGGGATAAGAAGAAACGAGTTCTTCCTTTAGTTTTAAAGCCGATGCTTCATGCACAATATTGTCGATGAAGTTCATTAAATGTCTGGTCAGACGATAATCGGAAGATGGTTTCAATTCTCTCTCGTTTAAATTTTCCCATATATCTGCAAGGTCTTTTATCAGTTCCCCTATCTTCTGGTATCCCGTTCTAAGCCCATTTTCGGGTGAGCTGACGGTTCTTTGCTTTATCTCTTCATTGCTGTTTCTTATTGCCGTCCTGAGTTCTGAAAGTAAATGATCGGGGCAGACCGGCTTGTCGATCTGTTCCAGAAGACCGTTTTTAAGGGCAATCATATGTCCCCAGAAATTACCGCTGTCTACCGTTGATATATAGGCGGGATTAAGCACCTCCAGCGTTTCAATATGATACCAGTTATAGAGGTGTCCCTTCCATTTTTCCATTTTCTGTACCGTCTCCATCAGGTTTTCTACCGCCTCCACGGTGGAGCTTAAAGTTTCAAATCCCAGATCTCTGGCTGAAAGAATTGACAGAAACTGAAGTCCGATATTGGTGGGCGATGTTTTATCGCTGATTTTTCCAACTTTTGAGACCTTATAATTATCCGGGCAGAGCCAGTTATTTTCCTTTGTGGAAAATTCTTTAAAAAACTGCCAGGTTCTGCGGGCAGTATCCATAAGAAGTTCCTTATCCTCTGCATGATCCCTCTGATAAAGTTTCTTTTTCGGCTGGCTGATCCAGTAAGCAATTTCAAAAGCAAAAAACCAGTCCGCCATGAGAAGCGCTGCTAAAATCATTCCCGCCAGGGGCAGAATACCCGAAAATAAGAGGAATAGAAGACAAAATACCGGGAGGAGCGAACTCCACATGGTAAGGAAATAACCTTTTCTGGTATTGATGACAGAGGCATCCACTGCCTCCGCCGTATTCCAGCGAAGCAGATTTTTTTTGCTGATCAAAACCCGGTACAGAGTTCTGACGATTGCATCCAGTGCAACATAAGCACGGTAGGGTGTAATCGTAAACTCCAGGAATGCTCTGATCAACATCACAGCCAGTTC
>JAEWPQ010000123.1 GCA_023460575.1 Bacillota bacterium | reverse complement strand
TAAAACTAAAAGTCAATAGTTATAATGATATGAACTTATTTTACTTTTCAGGCTTATTAGATAACAAATACAGGGATATCGCTGGTTTTAATAGTGAGGGTCTTTTTATCTGTACTCAAGCAGTAGAGTATGGTCCGGGTTTTAAATCAAGTTGTAACGAAAATGATTGGTTTGCTTTCGATATTTTTGATGATGCGCTAAAGAAAACAAGAAAAACATCTGAATTTTTTGAAATTCTTAATAAAAGAGTAATTTCGTATCCTAGAAATCCATTATTTCCAGATTTAGGGCTACATACTATAATCGCTGATAAAACTGGTGATGCATTTATTCTGGAAGAAGGAAATGATACAAATATAGTAAGTCCTATTCATAAAGATTTTATTATTATGACTAATTTTCCAAATGGGGATTTTAAGGAAGCAAATTATAATAAAGTATATGGTATAGGTGCTGATAGATATATTTGTGCTCATGAATATATTCAAAATAATATTCATAGCTTTGGAATAAATGAAGCCTTCGAAGTTTTAAGTAAAACTAGTCAGAAGAATACTCTGTGTTCAATAGTATATGAACCATTAAATAATGAAATTTATATTAGTTTAAAAAGAGATTTAAGCAAAAAATGGAAAATTTCAATTATCGAAAAAACAATCCAATCATTGGATGGATTTTTAAACAATAATAAAATTCAATTTACAAATGAAGAAATATTTGTGAAGGATCTAATTAGCTTATATAAGTGATATCCATTTAAATGGATACGCAGAAAATACATTTAAATGGATATCATTGGACTAAGATAATGACAATATGATATACTTAAATAACCGAAAAATTTCCGACAAAACTCTTTACATATGTTTATATACCTGAAGGGAGGAGATATGTATGAATCCCCAAAACGATATATGGTTGTATCACGTTCTGCAGAGGATATAAAACGGCAGGCATGCTCGCTCACTTGTCCTGTAATGGAGATAAATTCAACACAGCCTGTGAAAGAGATTCTTGGTTTGGCTTACAGTCACTATATGATGCTTCAGGGATTATAAAGAGGTGAAAATATGAAAACTGCGTACATAAACTGCACAATTTTAGATGGTTCCGAACAAATGAAACCAATTCCTCAAATGACCATAATCGAGGAAGACGGAAAAATTATAGCCATTGAAAGAAGCAGCAAAACACCCATCAACTATCAGGTTATTGATTTGGAAGGACGCTATTTAATGCCGGGGCTTATCAATCTTCATATTCACCTGCCGTCCAGCGGAAAACCGACAAAAAAACAGACAGATGCCACCAAATTAGTGAAATTGCTTACGAGTTCTGCTCTATCCCGTGCCATTCTTGTGGGTATATGCAAAAACAGCGCCAAAACACAACTTATGTCTGGGGTAACAACGGTTCGTACAGTGGGAGGCATTACCAACGTTGATACCAAGATTCGTGACGGCATCCTTATGGGAAAAACTGTAGGACCTCGCATCTTGGCGGCCAATATGGCTGTATCTGTACCAGAAGGTCATATGGCCGGATCTCTGGCATATGAAGCGTCCAGTTTGGAAGAAGCTTGCCATGATGTAGAGCAAATTATAAAAGACCATCCAGATCTGATCAAGCTGATGATCACAGGCGGAGTGTTGGATGCCAAAACTAAGGGAGAGCCGGGTGTGCTGCGAATGCCACCAGATTATGTGAAAGGTTGCTGTGAAGTGGCACATAAATTAGGTTATTCCGTTGCCGCTCATGCAGAGAGCCCTGAGGGGGTACTAGTGGCACTGGAAAATGGCGTTGATACAGTTGAACACGGTTCTGCTTTGGACGAGAATCTTGTGTCCTTGTTCAAGGCGAAAAAATCCAGTCTCATCTGCACGATTTCGCCCACACTTCCTATTGCCTTATTCAACCAAAGTATCGCCCACAGTTCTGAAGTGACACGGTTTAATGGTAAAGTGGTAATGGATGGCATCATTTCCGGTGTGAAGACGGCCCTTGCAAACGATATCCCGGTCGGTCTTGGCACTGATTCTGGATGCCCTTTTGTCACGCACTATGATATGTGGCGCGAACTTGTCTATTTTCATAAGTATGTAAATGTTTCCAATTCTTTTGCTCTTTATACGGCAACCAAGCGAAATGCTATGATTGCTAATATCGGAACCGTTACAGGTTCTATTGAAGTGGGTAAATCAGCCGATTTTTTGATCACCGAGGGCAACCCGCTGGAGGATTTGAGTGCATTAAGAACACCTTATATGGTCGTGACCTGCGGTAGATGTTTCAAACACCCAAAAATAAAAAAATATGCCGACGTTGAAAATGAGCTGGATAAATGGTTATAAGGGTTGTTATATGGTGCGAGCAACTTATGAATATAGTGTGAAAGAAAGTAAAGGACAGCCTAAAAGTAGGCTGCATGGGCACACTAAGATTTTGAAAATCTTTCATTACTATTTGTGCCGCGCCCGAAGGCGCGAGGAATGGAGATTTATATGAAGTTTATTCAGAAATTATGCTTTTCAGGAGAGACAGAGGATGCCTTGGAGGAATACAAGAAAGCTTTTGGCTGTACGATAAGGAATTTATTGCATTATTCCGATGCCGTAAAAAACGGCTGGGAACAGCCAGATGAAGCAAAGGAATCATTAGTCTATCATTCCGAAATTATGTTTGGCGAACAAGAGGTAAGGATGAATGATCTATCTGATGAAGCGGAAGTGGAGCTTACCAAGGAAGTGATTCATATTATTGGGTTTGATACAGTAGAAGAAGTTGAAAAGGCCTTTTCAGTACTTAGTGATGGCGGAGAGGTAATAAGGCCACTTGAAAGACCACCGTACATGGTAATAATTGGTACTGTAAAGGACCGTTTTGGAGTTAAATGGGAGCTGATGTGTGACTTTTAATTGCGAATAGTTGCAAAACCGAAAAAGTTTTCTACATGAAATTTCAGTTTTTTGAGTAAATTACTGCACAAAATACTAATAACCTAATATTACTGTTAGTAGTTTGTATTAATTTGCCAGCTCAAATAATGTTGAATTTATTTATACTCATATTCCATAAATCTACGATATGTACAAAATCCAACTGACTCATAAAACTTTACTGCTCCCTCATTAAATTCGAATACATCTAATTCTAATTTATCAAAATTTCTTTCTTTAGCTTGTTTTTTTATAAACTCAAATAACTCTGTAGCTATCTTTTGACGTCTGAACTTTTCATCTACGCCAAATTCTTTTATGTGATAATATCTTCTTGCATTCATATATGGAGATGAAGGTTTATCAATATATTCGACGCTAGCAAAGCCACATATTATATGATCCCTAATTGCCACTAACACATCGCAATTATCTGATTCCCACAGACTATAAATTTCATCTTGTAGTACTTTGCTAAAATCTTTCTTGCAGATATCCGGACGCCCATTAGCGTGCAAGTCGCTAACTTGTTTTCTAATCTGATTAACCCTTTCCAATTCTTCTCTTTTTGCAAAACGTATCATAAAATACCTCCTATTTTTTAGTCAGTGATATTATATTATTTCAAACACTACCAACTTTCAATATTAAATTTCCAATATATAGTAAATACGTTAAATTCTAATTCGTACTATATAGGAGTAGGGAAATGACCCCTATTCTTATTTTTTTGTTATGATGAAGCTGATTGACTAATAATAATCACACTATCACCCCCTATGAATCCTCTGATCGTTCCATGTGATTTTTAATCCCTATTAAAGACCCCAAAGTAATAGGAGCCTGCCCAATAAAAGCTAAAAACTGATTGATATTGTAGAAGAGAAGCAGGAGAGTAATAAACCCACGTATGACTTTACGGAATTTTGTCAATTCTTCAATCACGTAATCCATATTTACAATTGTGGCAGTAGTTCCGTACATGGTAACTGTTATATCGGATAGTTCTTTTTCTGACGAGAACACGCTTGACATATCATACGGAGTTACGGCAAAAGCGCCCTTAAAACGGTCAACAAGATAATTGATTTTTTCTTCCAAATAGCCATCAGCCGGGATAAACAATGATTTTAAAATATCAAGAGTATCATCTTGAAAGCCGTACCCCCCCATAAGTGACAACAGGGGGAGAGAAGAACGCAAATAAAATATAATCCGCATAATCTTTATTTGTGGAATATGAAACCGTATTCTTTATAATCGCATAACTTTCATAACTGTCACTTTTCGGCAGATCAGGAATATCATACCCCTTTAATAAAGCATTGGAGGGGGAAGCCGGGAGAGCCGAAGAAGCATAACAAGGAAAGCAAAAGAAAACGGAGAGTAAGGCAACCAAAAGAAAACGAAAGTCCAAGAGCGCATAGTGAAGATGAAACTTTATTCATCAATATATCAATGCTTGTTGATCAAATAGATTTAGTAATGAATCATATAAAGTCAACAGGACTAATGACAAGTACTATAGCCCATGATTTCGATAACCTGAAGATTCTCGCTGATACGATAGGATCTTTTTCGGAATACGCTCAACGTAGGATTTCAAAACAGGAGTATCTTCAAGGATATATGGCAAGAAAACCGTATTTACCAAAGTCACTATCAGTAAATTCGCCTTGTCCTTGTGGGAGTGGTAAAAAATACAAAAAATGTTGTAAATTACTTTGACTATGCAAACATTTCGCTCCATTTTCTTCATGCAAAATTCTTATGGAGCAAAGCCCTGTCTGGACAATCGCTGAACTTTTTCATAGGTATCATAGGATTCCTTAAGATCATCAGTCTGGATAAATGAGCGTACCCAACGCTTCGGAAGCTTGAATTTCTTTTCAGGACTCTAATTGTCAATGACAGAACAATAATCATCTGCATCATAGCATTTTACCCGTGTCCAACGTCCAAAGAATGTACGGCATTCCATAACGTCATAACATTGTTCCCGGAGTGGTTTTGCAACACGGGTAAATACCTGCGAAGATGATAAAATGATTATTTTCTGCTTACGTTGCATAGTAATTTCACTTAACAGAGTTTCCGAAACAGATAAATCCTATAAACATTTTTAAAATTATCATAATACCTCCATTAAATTTCAGTTTTGTTGAATAAAAACCATACAAAAAAGACCACTAACCTAATATTATAGTTAGTAGCCTTGTGATTAATAAATTAAAATAGGATTATTATTTATTAATTAGTTTGCAATATTCTATTTCATCATCATTTCTGCTGATTTCACAATACCCAAATTTTTCGTATAGATGTTGATTCCCAACGCTAAATACGGGTGTCGACAAATACCACTTTTCAATAACAGGATATAATCTTTCAATCATTTGCAAAGTATTATAACCATATCCTTTGCCTTGATATAATGGTAGAATAACGAAATCTTCAAACCTCATTTTAGTTTTTCCTAATTGAATCAAAAAGAAAGCGCCTATTATTTCACTTTCAAGCATAATTTTGTATGCAATGTGTTTTTTTATAATATCACTTTCAGATTCTAATTTATCATAACCTGGTGGTCCTCCGTCTCTTCCAAGATATGTATTGATTTCTTTGTTAAAAGCTTGAATTTTAATTTCTGTAATTTTACCTGCATCTTCAAGTTCCGCCCTTTTTATCGAAATCATATCTACCTCCACTGAATTCCTTTAATGATACTATTTTATCTCATAAACTACTAACTATCAATATTAAGTTATCAATGTACGATATTTCATTAAATCTTAATTTAACTAATACCAAAAACCTGAAAACAAAACCACAAATGTAACAACCAACAAAGAAATACAAGAATCCATGGAACATAAAATGGGTTATTTTCTCTATCATAACCCAATTTTTTATATTCCAAGTAATCACTATAAATCCATAAAGCATGTGTAAATGTAGACATGAAAAGAGCAATAATAATTTTATTCATAATCATAACTAACACCCCCTAATTCATTAAGTAAAGGGCAGTAACCGCCAGACGAACAGAACCAAACCTATCCCAATTTTGATCGTTGTCCAGGTAAAGACACAGGTGGCAAATATGAGCAGAAGATCAGAGCCGACAACCCAACTCCCATCTGCCGATACCGTAGTTATTGCCGATATCATGTCGATCGGCAACGTAACCATGGAAACTGCACTGATAAGAGTATCTAAAAATGCCACGAACATATTAATAAAAAATTTAATAATCACACCATCACCCCCTATGAATCCTCTGATCGTTCCATGTGATTTTTAATCCCTATTAAAGCTCCCAAAGTAATAGGAGCCTGACCAATAAAAGCTAAAAACTGATTGATATTATAGAAGAGAAGCAGGAGAGTAATGAACCCACGTATGACTTTACGGAACATTGTCAATGCTTCAATCACGTAATCCATATTTACAATTGTGGCAGTGGTTCCGTACATGGTAACTGTTATATCAGATAGTTCTTTTTCTGATGAGAACACGCTTGACATATCATACGGAGTTACAGCAAAAGCCCCCTTAAAGCGTTCAACAAGATAATTGATTTTTTCTTCTAAATATCCATCAGCCGGGATAAAGAGTGACTTTAAAACATCAAGAATCGCATTGCCGATTTTACCGGGGAGAGACGAGATCGCATTCACTACATTACGCAGACCGGATATAATACCGGGACTTGGGTCATCGTCACCGCCACTAGAATTATCCCAATAATCCGAGTAAGCAGAGAAGTTCGCTTTTGCATGTTCTGTAAACACCGTGTCGGAAGCCGAAGTATACTTAACCGTACCAGAACTTGTCATGATATCACCGTTAGCAGACAGATAAGTTAAATATCCCCAGATATTGGGGAAAGACGATAACTGCTCCCAATTCTCAGAAGTCCCCGGAGTCCAACTGAAAGCAACATAAGTACTGCTAGTGGAAGCATAAACAATTGGAGTAGGAGAATAAAACAAATAGTAAGAAGAATTATTGCTACGGTAAAACAATGCGTAATACTGGTAATATTCTGCATTCATGTTAGGTCTAGCCGGGATCTGTTTCACATCCGCATAAGACGGAAAAGTCATGGCAAGAATCATACAAAGCAAAATTACAAATCGTTTCATAAAACCCCCTTTCTGAGATAAAAGAAAACAACTCTATAAATTATTTTCAAGATAATGCGGATACTGATAATAAGGACAATTACAACAATAAGAGAAATCACAACCCTATAAATAAGCTGAATTAGATCAGAAAACATGGGTTGTTGTTCAAACGTGGAAGTCACCGGAAAATAATAATAAAATACCTTAAGTTTATCCTTATAAACGATTGTTGTAGTACTCATAATAAGTTTATCTCGCTCTAAATCATAATTATTGAGCAGACCATATTCACCGCCAAGTTTTACCCACTTTTCCAAAGAAAGAGAATACATAAAAGCGTCATAATTCCAACCCAAATGCCCTGTAAAGTGAAGCGTATTATCTTGAAAACCATATCCACCATAAGTGACAGCAGGCGGAGAGAAGAACGCAAACAGAATATAATCTGCATAATCTTTATTCATGGAATACGATACCGTATTCTTTATAATCGCATAGCTTGCATAGCTGTCACTTTTCGGCAAATCCGGAATATCATAACCATTTATTAAAGCATTGGAGGGAGAAGCCGGGAGAGTCGAAGAAGCGTAGCAGGGAAAGCAGAAGATAGCGGAGATCAGGACAGCCAAAGCCAAACGAACTGACATAAACACCTCCATACACCAATGAAGCAAAAGAGGGACTTCCGACAATCGAAAATCCCTCACAGCCATTACAGGAACTTATAAATAATACGTGGAATCAGTCCAATACCAACCATGATTCCCATAATCGCTAATCCGACCGGAATTAAAACAGCGGTATTACCTGTAATAGGTGTTACAATCGGTGCCAACATTTCTTCTGTGATAAAAAAAGCAGCACCCGTAGAAGCAGCAGCTAACATAAAATTTTCCTCCTTTCCAAAGCCATCACCTTAAGAAGTAAAAAACTGGCTTCATGATGATATATACAATAAGCAGAGCAAATCCAACGGAAACAGTGAATCCAACGTATGTATTGATTTGCGTCAGGTTATTGTTAATCGAATAAAGTAATTCTTGGGAGGTCTGGTCAAAA
>JAEWPQ010000122.1 GCA_023460575.1 Bacillota bacterium | reverse complement strand
TTAATGTAAAAAGTGAAATTGGCCGCTTAAAGAGAGTATTGCTGCACAGACCGGGAAAGGAATTATTAAATCTGACACCAGATACACTGGAGAGGCTTCTCTTTGATGATATTCCTTTTTTAGAGGCTGCGCAGCAGGAGCATGATGCATTTGCCGAGACATTAAGAAACAATGGTGTAGAGGTATTGTATCTGGAAGATGTTATGGCTGAGGTACTGGATTTAAGCAATGAAATCAGAGATGAGTTCTTAAAGCAATGGATCAATGAAGCTGGGATATCCACCGGACTGTATAAGAAGAAAATTTACGATTATATGATGCAGTTTAAGAATGACAGCAAAACACTGGTGCTGAAATCCATGGAAGGCATTGTACTAAAGGAGCTCAATTATACGAAAAGCGATTCTTTGGTAGATCTTATGAGCAATCCCTCTAAGCTGGTAATTGATCCCATGCCCAATCTTTACTTTACCCGTGATCCATTCGCATGCATCGGTAATGGAGTCAGTCTGAACCGTATGTATTCTGTTACGAGAAACAGGGAGACGATTTATGGAGAGTATATTTTCAAATACCATCCGGATTTTAAGGAAAAGGTTGATAAGTATTATGATCGTTACAATGCGTTTCATATAGAAGGCGGAGATATCTTAAACATCAACGATAAGGTTCTTGCTGTCGGAATTTCCCAAAGAACGGAACCAGATGCCCTGGAGCTGCTGGCAAAGAATATTTTCGGTAATGAGAACAGTACTATTGAAACAATCCTGGGGTTTGATATTCCTAACAGCCGGGCGTTTATGCATCTGGATACGGTATTTACACAGATTGATTACGACAAATTTACCATTCACCCGGGTATTCTGGGACCGCTGCGGATTTACAAGATTGTAAAAGGAAACAGCAAAGGAGATATTAAGGTAGAGGTTCAGAATTCTGATCTTGAGACCGTTCTTGAGAAAAGCCTTGGAATTGATAAGGTAGAGCTCATTAAATGCGGAGGAGAGGATATGATTGCGGCAGAAAGAGAGCAGTGGAATGACGGCTCCAATACTCTTTGCATCTCACCGGGCACCATTGTTACCTATCAGCGCAACACAAAAACCAATGAATTATTGAAAAAGCGGGGGCTGAATGTACTGGAAATTCCAAGTGCAGAATTGTCCAGGGGAAGAGGCGGCCCCCGATGCATGAGCATGCCGCTTGACCGCGAACCGGTCAATTACTAAAGAAAAAGGAGAAAAAGAAATGGCAGTTAACTTACGAGGCAGAAGCTATTTAAAATTACTGGATTTTACACCGGAGGAAATCCGTTATCTGATTGATCTTGCTAAGAATTTTAAGGACTTGAAAAGAAGCAACACTCCCCATAAGTATCTTATAGGAAAAAATATTGTTCTTCTATTTGAAAAAACCTCTACAAGAACCCGTTGTTCCTTTGAGGTGGCTGGCAATGATCTGGGAATGGGAGTTACATATCTTGATCCGGGCAGTTCACAGATGGGGAAAAAAGAAAGCATTGAAGATACAGCCAGAGTCCTTGGAAGAATGTACGACGGAATTGAATACAGGGGTTACAGCCAGGAGCTGGTTACCAGGCTTGCTCAGTATGCGGGCGTTCCTGTCTGGAACGGGTTAACGGATCAGTTCCACCCGACACAGATGCTTGCAGACCTTCTGACCATTGAAGAGCATTTTGGATTTTTAAAAGGAATTAACTTTACTTTTATGGGAGATGCCAGAAATAATATGGGAAATTCACTAATGGTGGCATGTGCCAAAATGGGGATTAATTTTACAGCCTGCGCACCAAAGGATTTATGGCCGGCTGAAGATCTGACCGAAGTGTGCAGAAAAATTGCTGCGGAAAATCATTGCAGCATCACATTAACGGAGGATGTACAGGAAGGAACAAAGGGGGCTGATGTTGTATATACGGATATATGGGTTTCCATGGGAGAGCCGGATAGTGTATGGGACACACGGATCAGGCTGCTGAGCCCGTATCAGGTAAATGAAAAGGTCATGGAAAATGCTGGCAGTCAGGCCATCTTCATGCATTGCCTTCCCTCCTTCCATGACAGAAAAACAACCATTGGTGAGGATATCTATCAGAAATTCGGTCTGGCAGAAATGGAAGCGACAGATAAGGTATTTGAAGCAGAATATTCCAAGGTATTTGATGAGGCAGAAAATCGTATGCATACCATTAAAGCTGTTATGTATGCAACGCTTTGCTAGAAAGGTTGGTCAGAGTGAAAAGAATTGTAATCGCGCTGGGCGGGAATGCTCTGGGCAATACATCAGAAGAACAGCTGGAACGGGTAAGAATTACGGCAGAAGCAGTTGTGAATATAGTGATGGCAGGATATCAGGTGGTTGTATGCCATGGGAATGGTCCCCAGGTAGGAATGATCAACCTTGCTTTTGAGAAAGGTCATGAGGCAGGAATCGTCCCCGAAATGCATCTTCCTGAATGCACAGCAATGAGTCAGGGATATATCGGTTATCATCTCCAGCAGGCAATTGATCAGGAGCTGGTTAAGAAGCAAATCCAGGATACGGTTGTGATTACCATGCTGACACAGGTTATTGTGGATGAAAAGGATCCGGCTTTTCATAATCCCACGAAACCGATAGGAAGATATTATGATGAAGCAGAGGCCAGGTGCCTGATGGAGGAAACAGATCAGAAGTATGTGGAGGATTCCGGACGCGGGTACCGCCGGGTAGTTGCATCCCCCCAGCCGGTAAGTATCTATGAAAGAATTTCCTTAAATACGCTGATCAATTCCCATCATGTGGTCATTGCAGGAGGGGGAGGTGGAATTCCCGTAGTAAAGGAGCCAGACGGATCATATCATGGAGTCGACGCTGTAGTTGATAAGGATCTGGCGGCTGAAAAGCTGGCAGAGCTGGTGAACGCAGATGCATTTGTCATACTGACAGCTGTAGATAAGGTTTCCATTCACTTTGGGAAACCAGATCAGGAGGATCTTTCCCAGATTACTCTTGCACAGGCAGAACAGTACATGAAGGAAGGGCATTTCGCTGCAGGAAGTATGCTTCCCAAGGTAAAGGCTGCTATGAAATTCATAGAGCAGAAAAAAGAGGGCGTATCCATTATCTGCTCTCTGGAAAAGGCGGCGGTGGCTTTAAGCGGTCAAGCCGGAACAAGGATTATAAGCAAATAAGTTAATGGAGAAAATACGATCCCATTTTATTTATATATTAGGTAAAATGGGATACTTTTCCTGGAGGTATGAATAGAAATACTTATATTATGATAAGAGAAATGAATATACGATAACTTATTAACGTATTACGCAAAATCTGGAAGGATTTGATAAGATGAAGGAGTATATTGAGCTGCAGTCACATTTCTGCTCAAAGATAGATATAAAAAAAATATGCACCTTTGATTACGAAACAATCGCGGAAAGAACTTTGCCGTTGTATCACAAAAGTCCGAGATTCATTTTAGTGAGAGAAGGAAAAGGCAGAATTGAGGTAGACAGGGAACGATATGAACTAAAATCAGGGGTATTGCTTTCCATACTGCCATGGGAGTGCACACAGATCGTAGAGGTGGAAGAGGTCTTAAGCTTTGAAATTGTTAAATATAATTATGATGTGGTGGCGGAAACAATCAAATCCTCTTCTTCGCTGTCAGATCCAGTTTCTGTATTAAAGAAACTGGAAGAAACTCCCTATGCGTATCTTACGGAGGAAATGAGAGAAGAGGTTGGATATCTGTTTCTTAAAATCAGGGAAGAGACAGGGGTGGAATCTGTAATGGATTTTAGGGAAAGAAGATCCTATCAGGAGATAAATATAATTATGCTTGTTTCTTCATTGATTATTGCATTTTGCCGGGTGATTGATAACAGGGATAAAAAGATATGTATAAAAAACGGTTCAGAGGATAACCGGCTGCTGATGTTACGTTACATCTACATGCATCTGGGAGAGAAGATTACACTGGAGAGAATAGCTAAACAGTTTTATTTAAGCAGATCATCGGTCCGAATGTATATCTTTGAAAAGACAGGTCTTGCATTTCATGAGCTGGTCAGTGAAATGCGGATTGTAAAAACAATCAATTATTTACTCTATACGGATATGACATTGGAGGAAATAGCACCTGTTCTTGGGTATGTGGATGCAGCACATATATCCAAGGTGTTCTCCTACCGTATGGAAAATAAGATCAGCGATTATCGCAGGACCTATCAAAGGGTTTTGAACATAACTAATATAGAAGAGAAAAAGATGGCTTACCAGCTGGTGGAATATATCTCCAGAAATTATCAGGAGGAAATACAGGCGCTGGAAA
Source organism: Bacillota bacterium (assembly GCA_023460575.1). Classification (GTDB taxonomy): domain Bacteria; phylum Bacillota; class Clostridia; order Lachnospirales; family Lachnospiraceae; genus Lacrimispora. Next base: position 19,818 of record JAEWPQ010000122.1, on the reverse strand, counting down.
TCTCAGAAAAATTCGGCATTTCCATAGAGGAGATGAACCGGCATTTAATGATGCAGGTAGAATGCAATTTTTCTGATTTTGTGAACCGGATGAGGATTGATAAATCCTGTGAACTGCTTCTTGATACGGATCAATCTATTACTGATATTGCCATAGAAGTAGGCTATGGAACGGTAAAGACATTTCGCAGAAACTTTATAAAGCTCAGGCATATTCTGCCCAATGAGTTTCGGGCAGCTCAGGCAGTGCTTGTCAATTGATGTAAAAAGAGAGGGAAAAGGATGGAGTACCAGAGAGAAGAGTATGTGTCATGTGATCATCTGTTTAAAATGAAATTTAAAGTTGGAAAGATTGTGAAATGCATGGAAGTAAATCAGTCAAACCGGCTTTTATGCTTTCAGGTGGAGGTTGGGGATAAGACATGTCAGATCCTGTCCGGTCTTAAAGGATATTATGAAACCAAGGAAGTTATCGGAAAAAAAGTCATGGTTCTGGAAAATGTGAAATCAACCAGGATAGCAGGAATGAAATCGGAAGGGCTGCTTATGGTGGCGGAGGATCGGGAAGGGAATGTGGCCTTTATGGTTCCGGACCGTGACATGGAAGCTGGAGTTGATATTCTTTAAGCGGACAGGTAAAAGGGGAACATGGTGAATGAATTAGAAAAAGAAAATGTAAAAAGCAGGCGTCAGAAGACAATCCTTAAATTGATCAGAAAGCAGCCCATCACGACACAGACGATGCTTAAGGAATATTTAAGCAGGGAGGGGATTGACGTCACCCAGGCGACCTTATCCAGGGATATCCGTGAGATGAATTTGATAAAGGGAGTAAACGGGGAAGGATATATTCAAAGCGGTATTATATCCAGACACCAGATTTCCCACAGGCTTTTTGTACTGTTTTCCATGGCAGTCAGGGCAGTGGAGCAGTCAGGGAATGTGGTTGTTATTGACTGTGAGCCAGGCATGGCGGCTTCTGTATGTACGGTTATCGATGAATTGGGCTGGAATGAAATCGTAGGAACCATAGCCGGGAACAATACTATCTTTGTTATTACCAGAGAAGGTACTTCCTATCAGCTGGCGGAACAGTTTAAGAATATCAACAGTTAAAAAAGGATGGAATTCATGCCAACCGGTTTTTTCGTCAATTAACGAATGTTTAAGAAAGTTTTCATTGTAGTTTTGTCCATTATTGTATACAATAAAGAAGATTAAAATTGGAAAAATAAAGGATGTTTTATATGAATCGTTTGGCTAAAAAGATTGGAATTTTATCTGTGGTATTCTTGTTGGCTATCGCAGTTTATTTTATGTGGAATCAGAGAAATACGGAAAAAAGCGATGTAATGGTATATACCTCCATGGATGAGGCTTCACTTCCTGTTGTTTACGCGGATATCTTCGGAAGAAAGATGAATCTGCTGCACGGCTATGTTCAGGATATGGCACAGACCGTATCAAGAGAAGCCCTTACCGTTCTTCCGCAGGACAGGAGTTTAAGCCTGGGAATCGCAGATTATAACGGAAGTATAACCGGCATTCAGTATGAAGTGCGCAGTCTTGATTTAAGCCGTCTGGTGGAACGGACCAGTCTAAGCAAGTGGGATCAGGAAGATGGAACAGTAAAGGCTGCGCTTCCCATACAGAATCTGCTGACAAAAGATAAGGAATATATACTGATACTTACTCTGGATACTTCGGAGAACGGAACACTTTATTATTACACCCGGATCATGTGGACAGATAGTACCAATGCGAAGGATATGATTGATTTTGCCGTAGATTTCACGACCAAGACATTTCACTATGATCAGGCAAGAGATTTAACCACATATCTTGAGACAAGTAATTCCGAGGATAACAGTTCTCTTGGACATGTGTCTATCCGGTCCAGCTTTTCCCAGCTCACATGGGGAGGACTGACGATGGAGCCGGTAGGGGAAATACGGGCTACGCTGAAGGATTTAGACGGCGTGATGTGCAGTGTCAGCCTGGAGTATCAGGCGGCGCGGACAGGCCAGGGGGATGACAGAGAGATTTATGAAGTGGAAGATTCGTTCACGATGAAATGGGACAGCCGGCGCATTTATCTGATGGACTTTGAACGAAGTACGAATCAGATCTTTTCCGGACAGAAAGAACTGTTTTCAGGAAAGCGGATTACACTGGGAATTACCAACGCTGATGAAGTACAGACGAAGAAAAGTCCCGGAGGAAATTGTATTGCCTATGGAGTTAACCGGGATTTATGGACCTATGATCAAAAACAGGGTCATGCAGTAAAGGTATTTTCATTCCGCAGCGGAAAAGACGATGGCCTACGCAGCGGATATAACCAGCATGACATTAAGATTCTGTCAGTGAGCGACAACGGTGATGTGGATTTTCTTGTTTACGGATATATGAACAGGGGAATTCACGAAGGAAGTATGGGAATCGCTCTTTACCGCTATGACAGCGGAGAGAATGCCATAGGCGAGCGTTTCTTTACACCGGTCACTTCATCCTTTGAGATGCTGAAGGAAGAGGTGGATCAGCTTTCTCATTTAGGAACTAACGGAATGCTCTACCTTATGGCCGGAAGATCGGTTTATGGAATTGATTTAAACAGCAACGAATATATGGTGCTGGCAGATTCTCTTTCTGAGGGTGGTTATGCAGTCAGCAGTACAGAACGTCATTTTGCATGGCAGGAAGGCAGTGACGTTTACGATGCCAGTGTCATACATCTGATGGATTTAGATACTGGTATTAAAAGGGAGATCAACGGAGGAGAGGATAATAAGTTCCGTCCTCTGGGCTTTGTAGGCGATGATTTCATATACGGAATCGCAAAAGACGGCGATATCTGGACACAAAACGGAAGAGTTCTGGATGCTCCCATGTATCGGATTGAGATCATGGACCAGAGTGGAGCGATTGTCAAAAAATATGAACAGGATCAGTCTTATATTGCGGATGTTACAGTGGACGGAAGCCGGATTCATTTAACCCAGGTTCAAAAAAACGGGGATCAGTCCTATTCAGTTTCCAGACAGGATACCATCGTCTGCAACCAGGAGCTTTCCGCTGAAGAACTGAAAGGAATCGGCTGGTATGCTTCAGAGGACCGTAAAAAGATTTACTTCGTTCAGCTGGACCAGGAAGCGACAAGCCGGAATGTAACGATAGCAGTTCCGAAAAAAGTAGCCTATGAAACATCTGAGGTGGTTGAATTAAAGAGCCGCCCCAAAATTCAGGAGAACATGTTTCTGGCCTATGCAGGAGGTCACTATCTGGGAAGCAGTAAAAGCTTCATTAAGGCTTTGGAGCTTGCCTATGATAAGATGGGTATTGTAACAGACCAGAATCAGGAGATATTGTGGAACCGTGTTAACCGGCCCCCAGCTAAAAATATGAAGGATCCATTGAAAACAGGGGCGGCCTTCTTTCGGAATCTGGCAGGATTTGCGGAAAACGGTTTAACAGATGGTGTCTTTATGATTGACGTCAGAGGTGCTGCCTTAAATCAGATCCTTTATTTCATCGGACAGGGCTGTCCGGTAGCTGCTTACACAGGACAGGGAGGATTTCTGCTCATATCAGGCTATGACCAGTATAATGTTACCCTCTACAATCCGGAAACCAAAGACAGCCAGAAAATGGGCTTAAATGATGCCTCTGCTTACTTTTCAGGCCTTGGAAATGATTTTGTCTGCGGAGTATTTTTTGAATAAGAAAATGCGTTCTCTTTACAAATTCGTAAGATATGTTATAATCATGAAAGGCGAATGTTAAAAATTAAGAGAATTGTAATAGATAAAATGATAGTCAGAGGTGTGAAATGGAGCAGTATATTATGAAAGGCGGTAATCCCCTGGTTGGAGAAGTGACCATAGGGGGAGCCAAGAATGCCGCTTTGGGAATTCTGGCAGCAGCTATCATGACAGATGAGGATGTGCTGATTGATAATCTGCCTGATGTGAGAGATATTAACGTGTTACTGGAAGCAATCGAAGAAATCGGAGCGACAGTGGAGCGGATTGACAGACATACGGTTCGTATCAATGGACAGACAATCCGTGAAGTATCGGTTGATGATGAATATATCCGCAGAATCAGAGCTTCGTACTATTTTATCGGAGCGATGCTTGGAAAATATAAAAGTGCCCAGGTTCCCCTTCCGGGAGGCTGCAACATTGGAAGCAGACCTATTGACCAGCATTTAAAGGGCTTTCGTGCACTGGGAGCCGATGTTAAGATTGAACGGGGAGCAGTGATTGCCCACGCGATTGATCTTGTAGCAAGCCATATCTATCTTGATGTGGTCAGTGTAGGAGCTACCATCAACATTATGATGGCTGCAACCCTGGCAGAAGGACAGACCATTCTGGAGAACGTTGCAAAGGAACCTCACGTGGTTGACGTGGCTAACTTTTTAAACAGTATGGGCGCCAATATTAAGGGGGCCGGTACCGATACCATTCGAATCAAAGGCGTTTCCAGACTTCACGGAACGGAATATTCCATTATTCCCGACCAGATTGAGGCAGGCACATTTATGTGCGCAGCAGCAATTACACGGGGCGATGTTATGGTAAAGAATGTGATTCCCAGGCACTTAGAAGCCATTTCGGCCAAGCTTCTTGAGATGGGTTGTGAAGTGGTGGAATTTGATGATGCAGTCCGTGTAGTGGGAAAAACCAATCAGAAGCATACAGATATCAAGACACTTCCTTATCCGGGATTCCCCACTGATATGCAGCCTCAGATGGCAGTAACACTGGCTCTGGCAGGCGGTACCAGTGTAGTGACTGAGAGTATATTTGAGAACCGCTTCCGCTATGTGGATGAGCTGTCCCGCATGGGAGCCAACGTAAAGGTGGAAGGCAACGTAGCTGTTATTGACGGTGTAGCCGGTTTAACCGGAGCCTTCGTGAATGCTCCGGACTTACGTGCAGGAGCAGCGCTGGTGATTGCCGGTCTTGCAGCAGATGGATATACCGTAGTGGATGAAATCGGTTATATTCAAAGAGGTTATGAATGCTTTGAAGATAAGCTTCAGGGACTGGGTGCCATGATTGAGAAGGTGGACTCAGAAAAAGAGGCTCAGAAATTTAAATTAAAAGTAGGCTAGGCGGGGGACTCCCCCGCCGTTTTGCTTGACAGGAGGAAGGGGCTATGGAAATGAAGAAGAAACCGGTGCTGGTTATTATGGCGGCGGGTATGGGCAGCCGGTACGGCGGATTAAAACAGATTGATCCGGTGGATGCCCAGGGAAACAAGATCATAGATTTTTCCATTTATGATGCGGTGGAAGCTGGCTTTGAAAAGGTAGTATTCATCATTAAGAAGGCAATTGAACAGGAGTTTAAGGAACACATCGGAGACCGTATGGCGGCCCATGTAAAAGTGGAATACGTTTATCAGGAACTTTTTAAACTCCCTGAGGGATATAATGTGCCGGAGGGCCGTATAAAACCCTGGGGAACGGGTCATGCCATCCTGTGCTGTGAAGAAGTGATTGACGGTCCCTTTGCTGTAATCAATGCCGACGATTACTATGGAAAAAGTGCTTTTGTCTCTGTTTTCAACTTCTTATCTGAAGCTCAGGAAGTGGACAGATATCAGTTCTCCATGGTTGGTTATAAGCTCTACAACACACTGACAGAGAATGGTCATGTGGCGAGAGGGGTATGCACGGTCTCAGAAGACGGACTGCTGACTGACATCTGCGAGAGAACCAGAATAGAAAAACATGGGGAGAGAGCAGAATATACGGAAGATGACGGTGCAACCTGGACCGGTCTTTCGGAAGATACTCTTGTTTCCATGAATTTATGGGGATTTACCGGAAGTATTTTAAAGGAGCTGAAAGAACGGTTCCCTGTTTTTTTAAACAGAGAGTTAAAAGTAAATCCACTCAAATGCGAGTACTTCCTGCCGTTTGTGGTTGATGAGCTTTTAAAAGAGAATAAAGCAGAGGTAACTGTATTGAAAAGTTCAGACCGCTGGTATGGAGTTACCTATCAGGAAGATAAAAAGACGGTAGTTGATGCCATTGCAGGTTTTAAGGCGGCAGGCCTTTATCCTGAAAAACTCTGGGTCTGACAGAGAATCCGCAAGACTATTGACATATGCCCGTTATTAGAGTAGAATAAAAAAGCAGATATCATAACTGCTAATTGAATAACAAATGAAAAGTCGTAATATCCCTTATTCAGAGTGATGGAGATACAAAGGATCTGTGAAGTCACGGCAACCCCGGTCAGTTTTGTGGTTTTAACAATCACAAGAAGCGTCTGGAAGGTGCCAACCTGAGCGAGAAATCGAGCAATAAGAGGATTTGATACAAAGTTGAATCAAGTCCGCGTTGCTGCGGACTTTTCTTTTTGTTATTCCCCCATGTGAAGTAAAGGAGGAAATGACAACATGGAAAAATTATTATTTACATCCGAATCCGTTACAGAAGGACATCCGGATAAAATGTGTGATCAGATCTCTGATGCAATACTTGATGAGATGTTAAAACAGGACCCGATGAGCCGGGTGGCCTGTGAGACCTGTACCACCACCGGTCTTGTTATGGTTATGGGTGAGATCACAACCCAGGCATATGTGGACATTCAGAAGGTAGTGCGTGAAACCGTTAGAGAGATCGGTTATAACCGTGCAAAATACGGTTTTGACTGTGACACATGCGGAGTGATTGTAGCTCTGGATGAACAGTCCAAGGATATTGCAATGGGTGTTGACCGTGCGCTGGAAGCGAAAGAAAACAAGATGTCAGAGAAAGAAATTGATGCCATCGGAGCCGGAGATCAGGGAATGATGTTCGGTTATGCCAGCAACGAGACAGAAGAATATATGCCTTATCCCATCGCACTGGCTCATAAGCTTGCACTTCAGCTGACAAAAGTACGTAAGAATGGCACCTTAACTTATCTCCGTCCTGATGGAAAAACCCAGGTGACGGTAGAATACGATGAGAACGGCAAACCTCTCCGCCTTGATGCGGTGGTATTATCCACCCAGCATGATGAGGATGTCAGCCAGGAACAGATTCATAAAGACATCAAAAAATATGTATTTGATGAGATTCTTCCGGCTGAGCTTGTAGATGACCACACTAAATTTTTTATTAATCCTACCGGCCGTTTTGTAATCGGCGGACCAAACGGAGACAGCGGTCTTACCGGACGTAAGATTATTGTGGACACCTACGGCGGATATGCCCGTCACGGCGGTGGGGCATTTTCAGGAAAGGACTGCACCAAGGTGGACCGTTCAGCTGCTTATGCCGCCCGCTACGTTGCAAAGAACATCGTGGCAGCCGGTCTTGCAGATAAGTGTGAAATACAGTTATCCTACGCCATCGGTGTGGCTCACCCCACTTCCGTCATGGCAGATACCTTTGGTACCGGGAAAGTAAACAATGAAAAGCTGGTTGAAATTATTCGCGAAAACTTCGACTTACGTCCGGCTGGTATTATTAAAATGCTGGATTTACGCCGCCCAATCTATAAGCAGACTGCTGCCTACGGACATTTTGGCAGAAACGATTTAGATTTGCCATGGGAAAAGCTCGACAAGGTTTCCCTTTTAAAAGAATATTTATAATTATTATATGAGAAAGATGCCGCAAAACAGTGATTTATTGCTGGGAGCGGCATCTTTCTTTTTATGGATATAGCCAAGAATTTATGGTTTTTAATATTTGGCACTAAAATTAGCGCCAAATCCCTGTTACTTCGTGTTGAAATTTAAGGATCACATTGATTATAATAAGGCTATGAAAAGGAATTGATTGGCCAATCATACCTTCCACGGAACACACAGTAAATACTATAACATGAAGTGAGGGTATGTAAAATGAAAGAGAAGGTACAAGTATTTGGCCGCTTTTTAAGCGGTATGGTAATGCCTAACATCGGTGCATTTATTGCATGGGGACTGATTACGGCATTGTTTATTCCAACGGGCTGGTATCCCAATGAAGCCATCGGGGCTCTGGTTTCTCCTATGGCCAGCATGCTTCTGCCGCTATTGATCGCATATACAGGCGGTACGGTTGTTTATGGCCAGCGGGGCGGCGTAATCGGTGCAATAACAGCCATGGGAGTTATCGTTGGCTCCAGTGTTCCCATGTTTATGGGCGCAATGATCGTGGGTCCTGTCAGTGCCTGGGTGATTATGAAGTTTGACCGTAAAATAGAGGGGAAGGTCCCTGCCGGCTTTGAGATGCTGGTTAACAACTTTTCCCTGGGCATCATCGGTGCCATCTTAACAGTTATCGCTTTGAAGGGAGTTGCGCCTTTTGTAGAGATTATGAACCGGGTAATGGAATCAGGAGTTGGGTTCTTTGTGGATCATAAGCTGCTGCCTCTGGCAAGTGTCTTTATTGAGCCTGCTAAGATCCTGTTCTTAAACAATGCCGTCAACCACGGGATTCTTTCTCCTATGGGAATCCAGCAGGTAGAAGAAATAGGTAAATCCATATTCTTTCTTCTGGAGGCAAACCCAGGACCGGGACTTGGTATTTTACTGGCTTATTGCATTGCTGGGAAAGGAGCTGCCAAAAGCTCAGCACCCGGCGCAATTATCATTCACTTTTTAGGCGGAATCCATGAAATTTATTTCCCATACATCCTGATGAACCCTCTTTTACTTCTGGCGGTTATTTCAGGCGGAGCCAGCGGAATCTTTGTGTTCCAGCTTCTTGGTGTGGGATTGACCTCACCGGCATCTCCTGGAAGCATCCTGGCTGTTCTTGCAATGACACCAAGAGGCGGATACTTTGGTACGCTGGCAGGTGTTACAGTTGCTGCTGCTGTTTCCTTCCTTGTTGCTCTTCCTCTGCTTCGGTTTACAGGAAAAAGCGGAGATCTGGATGAGTCGAAGGATAAAGTTAAAAAGATGAAGCAGGAGTCAAAAGGAAATCAGACAGTGGAAAAGACAACGGTATCTGGTGGTTTTGTTAAAAAAATTGTGTTTGCCTGTGATGCAGGTATGGGTTCCAGCGCCATGGGTGCTACCGTATTGAAAAAAAAGCTGGCGGCGGCAGGATTCGGAGATATTGAAGTGGTTCACTCTCCGGTATCCTCAATTCCCCTGGATGCTCAGATTGTGGTGACTCATAAGGAATTGAAGGAGCGTGCGGCTCACAGCAATCCGGAGGCAGAACTGGTTCTGATCACTAATTTTATGGCCGCTCCGGAATATGACCAGCTAGTGGAATCGTTAAAAGGCAATTAGATAAAATTCATAGTAAACTACGGCCTTTCATCTGATTATAAACCATGATATAATATTTAAAAAAATATATAATGGGTTCAGAAGGGGAATTTCACAGATGAAATTAGCGGGGAAAGTACTGAAGTATTATAGCAGGGTGATCGCTGAATGCATACCTTTGTTTGTGACAGCAGGACTGCTGTCAGTCTTTTCAGCAGGCATATTCCAGAATGAGCACCTGTATGAAATGTCTAAAATTTTATCTTTTCTGGTGATTCCGGTGTTTATGGGATATAAAGCAGGCACTATGTGCGGCGGGGAAGTCGGCGGTTTAGCCGGCACCCTTGCCGCTTCTGTTGTTGTTATGACAGAGCCTGTTTCTGCGATGATTCTGTCTGTTATTGCAGGCAGTATGGCCGGCTATTTATGCAAAAAGGGGCTGGACCGGATCAAGAACTGGATCCCATCGGGCTTTGAGATGCTCTTTAGCAACTTATACTTGGCATCCTTAGGGCTGCTTGCCGGAGGCGCTGCCTATGTTTTACTGGTACCGGAGGCAGAATGGCTGCTTGGTTTTTTGGGGAATGGCTTATCGCTTATGATAGACAGGGGAGTCATCCCTTTTATCAGCTTTGTGGTAGAGCCGTTAAAAATTATTTTTTTTAATAACTGGATCAATCACGGCTTTTTTCTGCCGTTAGGGCTGGAACAGCTGAAAACCCAGGAGAGTTCCATTTTGTTTCTTTTGGAAACGAATCCCGGGCCGGGATTTGGCATCCTTCTTGCTTATGCCCTGGTTTACCGTAACACGAGAAAATCAATGGTTTCCAGCCTTATTATCCAGTCGCTGGGAGGTATCCATGAGGTTTACTTTCCCTATATACTGTCAGATATCCGTTTACTGGCTGGTGCCATTGCCGGCAGCATTGCGGGAAATTACTGTTTCATGATGACAGGCAGCGGACTTTTAGGACCGGCTTCACCTGGAAGTATTATTACCATACTGATTATGGCGGACAAAAAGCATTGGCTGGGAATTGTTATGGGGATCCTTATCTCCGCTGGGGTGACCTGCCTTCTGTCCTGCCTGATCCTGCTTGGAAACAGGGGGAAACCGTCTATTTATAAAGAAGAAAAGGGTGAAGAGATACCGATGAAGAGAATGGAACATGCCAGAATATATTTTGTCTGCGACGCAGGGATGGGATCCAGTGCCATGGCCAGTGCCCTGTTTAAGAAAAAGCTGAGACTGGAAGGCCTGACTGGTGTAGAGGTATTTCATGTGTCAGCTGACCGCATTCCTGCTGATGCAGATGCCGTTGTCTGTCAGAAAGATTTTGCCCGTTTCCTGCAAGGAATTCATATTCCTTGCTTTACGGTGGACAATATAACAGATATGTCTGGCTATAAGGAACTCCTGAACTGGTTAATGGGAGGTGGATGAGATGGCGGGTAACGATTTTACGCCCAGAATGCAGCAGATCGTTCTCGCTCTGCTGAAAGAGCACGGACCTGTTCCTGTGAAGCAGCTTGCAGACCAGATCCGTATCAGTAAAAGAACGGTGCAAAGGGAGCTGGAATACATTCCCAGGGCACTTAAGAAATACGGTCTGACTTTTTGCTCCAAAACCGGGACTGGCATCTGGCTGGAAGGAGATAAGACCCAGATGGAGGCCTTAAAGGCTGAACTTGAAGCCGATGACGCCCTTGATGTCTCTGACCGGATTGAACGCCAGAAGCGTCTGGTTCTGGAAATTCTCAAGGATAAAACGTTAAAAAAGTTGTATTATTATAGTGATATATTCGGGGTGAGCGAAGCCACCGTCAGCTCGGATTTAGAAGCAGTCAAAGAGTGGTTTCACAAGTATCATCTGGAAATAAAGAGAAGGCCGGGATACGGTGTGTTCATTGAGGGCAGTGAACGGGATTTCCGGAGGGCCCTCAGGGTGTTTATTGATGAAAACATTCATACAGAGATGATACAGGGGCTGTATGAAGACCGGAACCAGTCCGTATTAAATGTAATTCAGAATAAAAGTGAGAGAAACATTTACAGAATTCTTGATGACGATATTGTAAAACGGGTGATTGCCTGCATCTTAAGGTTAAGGGATAAGCGAATACTGAATCTGACCCAGGATTCCTACCTGGGTCTTGTGATCCATGTGGCAATTGCTGTGAACCGGATCCGCCGGCAGGAAATTATTGAGGAAAATCCCCTTATGGCGGATTTTTTGCAGAAAGACCAGGATTATGATCTGGCTGAAACTATTACCAAATCTCTGGAAGAAGAGTTTCAGATTCAGATTCCGGAAATTGAGTGTGCCTATATCTGCCTTCACATCAAAGGCTCTAAGATCCAGCAGCTGAATATTGATGAGAAGTCAAAAAGTGAAATTGAAGAGTACAGGGAGCTGTGGGAAGTGGTCAATGAGATGATCGACTGCTATAACGACGGTATGGCTTATTTGCTGAAGCAGGATGAGGAATTTGTGATACAGGGACTGATTGCCCATCTAAAGCCCACTCTGGTCCGCCTTGCCAATGGTATGAAGATCCAGAATCCTCTGCTGGAGCAGATCAAACGGGATTATCCGGCCATATTTGAGCGGTGCAGGACCGTTGCCAGGGTAATTGAACAACGATATGGATATGAGGTGCCGGAGCCGGAGATCGGGTTTCTTGCCGTACACTTCGGTGCGGCTGAGGTCCGGATGGAAAGCAGGAAGGAAAGCCGGAGAAAGGTAAATATAGGGATTGTCTGCGCCAGCGGGATTGGCATTTCACGGCTTATGTCCTCCAAAATTGCCAGAGATTTTTCAGACAGGGTGGAGCTGTCTGTTTATGGTATGACGGACTTATCCCCCTATGTGCTGAACAAAACGGATTTTTTTGTATCCACGGTACCGCTAAAAGAGGAGGCTGATATTCTGTATGTAAGCCCTCTGCTTTCTGCTGAAGAAATGGAGCGGATCGCCGGCAAGGTCCGTCAGTGCGAATATATGCCTAAAAAGCAGGATAACAAGGAGTTTACCATTCAGCTGGATCAGGTGAATTTTATGGCCGTTCAGATTAAAAATATCATCAGGCTTATGGAGTATCATCGGGTAGACAATGGGATCACCTTCGAGGAGCTGCTCATAGCCGTCAGTGAAAAGCTGGCATCCTTTGCAGACCGCCAGATCATGATTCAGGAGGATTTAATGAGGAGAGAACGGCTTTGCAGCCAGATATTTCCTGATTTAAATTTTGCCCTGCTTCATGCCAGGACGGAAGGGGTGGTAAAACCGGTATTCTCGGTTTGCCAGACAAAAGACGGAACGCCATTTTGCGACCCCTATTTTAAAGGAGTTTGTGTTGTGCTGGTTATGCTGGTGCCAAAGGATGAACATGAGGTGGAAAACAGTGAGATCCTGGGAGTTTTAAGCGAGAGACTGATTGAGGAAGAGGAATTTCTTAAAGCTGTGAGGCATGGAGGAAAAGAGGAGATAAGAACATTTGTTTCCAAGTATTTAAATCAATATTTCAGACATTATCTGGATAAGATCTGAGGCGTAAAAGCAGGAAAGCCGGGTTCGTAAAGAACCTGGTTTTTTTTGTGCTTTTTAGTTTTGGCGCCAACTAATGGCGCCAAATGCCATTTTGTTTTCGTTGAAAAAGATAAGATAAAGACCCTATAATTTAATAGAACACCAGCAGAGGAGGGGATTATCGTGTTTGGATACGGAAAAAAAAATAAAGAAAAGAATACAGAACTTCTGGAACCTGGGAATATCCGTTTGAATTGCAGACCTGGAGATAAAGAGACAGTCATAAGGGAAGTGGGAAGAATGCTTTGTGAAAGCGGCTGTGTGGATGAGTCCTATATAGAGGCAATGCTCCGGCGGGAGCTGACCTTTTCTACCAACATTGGCAATGGGATCGCGCTTCCCCACGGTGTGGAGGAAGCGAAAAAAAACATCAGACGCTCCGGCATTGCAGTCATGGTGTTTCCTGTCGGAACGGACTGGGGAGGAGAGATGGTGAAACTGGTCATAGGAATCGCAGGAGCAGGAGAGGAGCATTTGGAGATACTTTCCGTCATTGCACAGTGCCTTGCTGATCCGGATGATGTGAACCGGATCACCAGCTGCAGCGCACAGGAAATCTATACCATGTTTACCGGAAAGGGGTGTTCTAAATGATTGTTACAGTAACCATGAATCCTGCCATAGATAAAACAGTGGATATTGGAAAATTTGAACGGGGAGATTTAAACAGAATAAAGCGGGTGGAAATTGATGCCGGAGGGAAAGGCATTAATGTTTCCAAGACAATCAGAGAATTAGGAGGAGAGAGCATTGCAACAGGTTTTGTGGGAGGAACCAGTGGCACCATCATCAGGCAGGTCCTGACTGACCTTGGCCTTAAGACTGAATTCGTAGATGTAAAAGGGGAGACGAGAACGAATTTAAAGGTGGTGGAGGAAACCGGAGAGGTGACAGAACTTAATGAGCCTGGACCGGAGGTATCAAAGGAACAGCTTGATGATCTGCTTAGCAGGCTGGACGGCTATGCAAATCCTGATACTCTGTTTGTACTGGCAGGGAGTATACCGGCGGGAATACCAACGGATATATACCGTAGGATTACGGAGATGGTTCATCAAAAAGGGGCAAAGGTTTTACTGGATGCAGACGGCGCGTTGTTTTCTGAATCCTTAAAAGGAAAGCCGGATATGTTAAAACCCAACCGTTCAGAACTGGAACGGCATTATCAGATGGATTACAGAGCTTCCGAGCAGGAACTGGTATCCATGGGGGAAGAGCTTCTTAATCACGGAGCTTCCATGGCTGCGATATCCCTTGGACAGATGGGAGCCATTTTTTTAACAAATGAAAAACGGTACCGTTGTCCGGGACTTAAGGTAAAGGCCCATTCCACCGTAGGCGCCGGGGATGCCCTGGTTGCTGCCATGGCATACAGCTGGGATAAAAAGCTTCCTCTTGAAACCTGCATTTGTTTATGCATGGGGGCTTCTGCAGGTGCAGTAACCAGCATTGGAACAAAGCCGCCTCAACGCAGTCTGGTTGATGAACTGGTGACGCAGGTACAACTGTTGGAAATTTAATGTTTAAATTCATGAATAAGGTTGGAGGATGGAAATATGAAAACAAAAGCGGTAAGAATGTATGGTACAGATGATTTGAGACTGGAGGAGTTTGAACTTCCCCAGATTAAGGAAGATGAAATTCTTGTGAAAATTCTGAGCGACAGTATCTGTATGTCCACCTACAAGCTGGTAAAGCAGGGGAAAAAGCATAAAAGGGCACCTCAGAATATGGATACCAATCCGGTAATTGTCGGTCATGAATGCTCGGGGCTCATCGTAGAGGTTGGGAACAAGTGGAAGGATCAGTTTCAGCCAGGGCAGAAGTTTTCTCTGCAGCCAGCATTAAATTACATGGGAAAGCTGGATTCGCCGGGATATTCTTATGAATTCTGCGGAGGAGCCTGTACTTACTGCATTATGCCAAACGAGGTCATGGAGTTGGGCTGCCTTCTTGATTATACAGGGGAGAGCTTCTTTGAAGCCTCACTGGGAGAGCCGATGAGCTGCATCATTGGCGGATTCCATGCCAATTATCATACAAACAAAAGAAATTATGATCATGCCATGGGAACCAAAACTGATGGAAACATCCTGATTATGGGTGGATGCGGCCCCATGGGACTGGGAGCGGTCAGCTATGGCCTGCAGTTTGAAAATAAACCAAAAAGGATTGTAGTTACAGATATCAGTGATGACCGGATTGCACGGGCAAAGGAAGTGATTTCCGAGGAGTCTGCCCTGGAGAGAGGAATTGAGCTTCTCTATGTTAATACAGCGAAAATGGGTGATCCCATTGCGGAACTTCTGGCCATTACCCAGGATCATGGCTATGATGATGTATTTGTTTATGTTCCTGTAAAAGAAGTTGCGGAAATGGGAGATAAGCTACTCGCCTTTGACGGCTGTATGAACTTTTTTGCAGGTCCTTCCGACAGCCAGTTTAAGGCGGAAATCAATCTTTACAACTGCCACTACACAAGTACACATATTATGGGAACCACAGGCGGTAACACAGATGATCTGGTAGAGGCAAACCAGCTGTCGGCCAAAGGAGCCATAGAAGCGGCTGTTATGGTAACTCATGTGGGAGGAATTGACAGCATTGCAGAGGCGACAAAAAATCTGCCTTCCATACCCGGAGGAAAAAAATTAACTTATACACAATTTGATATGCCTTTAACAGCAATAGACGAATTTGAAGAGCTGGGAAAGACTGAGCCGCTGTTTAAAAAACTCAGTGAATCCTGTAAAGCCCATAAGGGATTATGGAACGGGGAAGCGGAAAAGATCCTTTTTGATCATTTTGGTATTGATCCAAAGGAATTATAAATAAGGGCAGAATATTTGCAGGTAAAATCAACCCTGCTAAGAAGGGACCGTTGCCCCATAAGTTCAATCTGGACTTATGGGCAGCGGTCCCTTTTTCCACGAGAAAGTAATAAAATGAAAGAAAGTCTTAAATTTTAGAATTGTTTTATAAATTTTGAGAGCTATGTGTGTTATAATACCTTTACGTAATATTAAATTTTTGTTATAAAATCATAGATAACGTGGGAGAGACGAAAAGGTGAAACTAAAATTAAGAACACGCCTGGTCGTAGCGTTTATAATCATAACGGTCATTCCTCTGACCATGATTTTTGCAGTGGTGGCAGGTTTGGGAAGCTATCAGATGAAGGCTTTTCGCAAAGCCTATAATTTAACGGAGCACGTGGATCTTTTATCCGGCAACTCACTGCAGATATTTAACCGTTTAACCAGAGAAACCCAAAAAGAGATCAGCAAGATATTACAAAGCGATCCTGACCAGTTTGATGATCAGGATTTTTTACAAAAGCTGAATGATAACCTGGCATCCAAATATGCCTATATGATTGTGCGAAAAGGAAATACTCTGATTTTTGACGGCAACAGCCATATTACTCAGGGAATTTACGAACAGCTGCCCAGGTACGAAGAGATAGACAGTACACTTGACGGTGCTATTTATCTGGATGGGGAGACGCAGCATCTTGTAAAGCAGATGGACTTCCTGTATTCAGACCAGGAAACAGGAAGTGTTTTCATCGTATCCAACGTAGACGGTCTTCTTCCTGAAATAAAGGTTATGATGGCAGAGATGCTGTTTGCAGCTATTATGATCATATTATTTACGGATGCGATTCTGATGATGTGGGTATACCGGTCAGTTGTAAGTCCTTTGGGACGGCTTCAGGTTGCCACCAAGAAGATCAAGGACGGAAACCTGGATTTTAACCTTGAGGTAGAGAATGATGATGAGATCGGCCAGCTCTGCCAGGATTTTGAAGAGATGAGAATCCGCTTAAAGGAATCAGCGGAGGAAAAGGTGCAGTACGACAAAGAGAACAAGGAACTGATCAGCAATATTTCCCATGATCTAAAGACTCCCATAACTGCCATCAAAGGATATGTGGAGGGGATTATGGATGGGGTTGCCTCATCACCTGAGAAGCTGGACCGTTATATCCGTACAATCTACAACAAAGCCAACGATATGGATAAGCTGATTGATGAACTGACCTTTTATTCCAAGATTGATACCAATAAGATTCCTTATACGTTTTCCAAAATTAATGTGTCCAATTATTTTGGTGACTGCATCGACGAGGTAGGGCTTGAGATGGAGGCGAGAAGCATTGAGCTTGGTTATTTTAACTATGTAGATAATGATGTGATTATAATAGCAGATGCAGAGCAGATGCGAAGGGTCATCAACAACATTATCAGCAATTCTGTAAAATATATGGATAAGAAAAGCGGCATCATCAATATCCGGATTAAGGATGTGGGTGATTTTATACAGGTGGAGATTGAAGACAATGGAAGGGGAATTCCTGCTAAGGACTTACCCAGCATTTTTGACCGCTTCTACCGGACTGATTCCTCAAGAAATTCTTCCCAGGGAGGAAGCGGAATCGGTCTGTCCATCGTTAAGAAAATTATTGAGGATCATGGAGGCAGAATCTGGGCCACCAGCAAGGAAGGAATTGGAACTGAAATACACTTTGTTTTAAGAAAATACCAGGAGGTCATGCAGGAATGAGCAGAATATTGATTGTGGAAGACGAAGAGAGCATCGCAGAGCTGGAGAAGGATTATCTGGAGTTAAGCGGATTTGAAGTCGAGATTGAAAATGACGGAGAAGAAGGGCTTAAGCTAGCGCTCCATGAGGATTTTGATTTACTCATTCTGGATCTGATGCTTCCTGGAGTGGATGGGTTTGAGATATGCAGGAAGGTCCGTGAAGTGAAGAATACTCCCATTATCATGGTTTCTGCTAAAAAAGAGGACATTGATAAAATCAGGGGACTTGGACTTGGTGCCGACGATTATATTACAAAACCGTTTTCTCCCAGTGAGATGGTTGCCCGCGTAAAGGCACATCTTGCCCGCTATGAGCGCCTGATTGGCAGCGGTATGCCCGATAATGAGATGATCGAGATCCGCGGCCTTAAGATTGATAAGACTGCAAGGCGTGTATGGGTGAATGGCGAAGAGAAAAACTTCACTACGAAGGAATTTGATTTAGTTACATTCCTGGCGCAGAACCCCAACCATGTTTATACAAAAGAAGAACTGTTCAATAAGATCTGGGATATGGAGTCCATCGGAGATATAGCCACAGTTACGGTTCATATCAAAAAGATCAGGGAAAAGATTGAATTTAACACGGCGAAGCCACAGTATATTGAGACCATCTGGGGCGTAGGTTACCGCTTTAAGGTGTAATTATGAAGGAAAAACTATACGAGATTCCCTTAAATGACGCTATGGATGCCGACGATGAATGCCCGTTTTGTTATCTGGAACGGAAAGGGGAAGAAGAACTGATGGACTTCGTACTGGGATCCTGCGCTTCCTATATGGAAAGTGACACCAGAGAGAAAACGGACTGTGCAGGTTTTTGCCGGACCCATCAGAAGCGGATGTTTGAATATGGGAATTCCCTCGGGAATGGCTGGATATTAAAAACCTACTACAAGAAGATGATTACGGAAATGCAGGTAGAATTTAAAAATTTTACTCCCGGAAAGAAGTCCCTGAAGGACCGGATCACCGGCAGGAAGGCAGAGGAAAATTCCATATGCCGCTGGATTGAGGGAAAAGAGAAGACCTGTTATATCTGCGACCGGTCTTTAGCAGTTTATGATCGTTATATCGCAACGTTTTATCATCTGTATAAAAAGGATGCTTTCTTTACAGAAAAGCTGAAAAAGAGCAAGGGCTTTTGTCTTCATCACTTTGGAGATCTGATCAGAGAGGCGGACCGGTATCTTAATGATGGAGAACGGGAGCAGCTGTATTCTGTGATATTTCCGCTCATGCTTAAGAATATGGAGCGGGTTTCCGGTGATATAGACTGGTTTATTGAAAAATATGATTACTTAAACAGGGATGCGGACTGGAAACAGTCAAAGGATGCCGTTCAGCGGGGTATGCAGAAAATCAGGGGAGGATACCCGGCTGATCCTCCCTATAAGCAGAAATAGCCTGTTTTGCCACGCTAAGGACTAAGCCTCTTAAATTGTCCCGGTGTACAGCCGGTTGTCTGGCGGAACGTACGTATGAAGTTGGAGTAATCGATAAAACCTGACAGATGGCAGGCTTCTGATACGGTATGTCCTTTCAGAAGCATTTCCTTTGCCAGAGCTACCCGCTTTACCACAATATACTGGAAGATACTGCTTTCTGTCTCTGATTTAAATAAGTGGCTTAAATAATATTTGTCAAGGGACAAGGCTAGAGAGATGGAGTCCAGTGTAAGGGGCTCCGTTAAGTGGTCATCGATATAATTCATGATTGCCTGTGCCCGGTGAGGCCTTGGCGCTGTTTTTACAGAGCCGGTATTCTGCCAGGCCTGATTAATAAGTATGAGAATCTGAATAATGGTCGTTAACGCTGTTAAATCGCTGCCGTATGGGCGGCGATTTTTTATTGCCTTCTCCAGATTTTTTGCCATGGAAATAAGAAGTTCATGCTCAGCCTGGGACAGCAATACCAAATTGTTTTTTCCCGGATCTCTGTGAAAGCAGTCTAAGAGATTGGTTGCCGGGGTACAATAAGGCCTGATGTAGGATGGGTTAACATGAATCACCAGTCTGGTAAAGGGTTCATTGGAGGTATTGATTGCTTTATGAATCTCCCGGTTAGAAAACAGAATCAAACTGCCGGGATTCATGTCATAGCATGCATTTTCTACAAAATACTGGATATGGCCGTCTACCAGAAGATAAATTTCATGGCTGTTGTGCATGTGAAAATCCACATTACCAGCCATATTGCTGGTGGTGAAATCACAGCTGATGGGATCGGTAAATTCACTGTAATGATAGGGGCTTTCCTTTTTCATGGGTACCTCCTTAAATAGACAATTTACGCATGTTTATAGTCAATCTGCGCAAACAAATTGCGTTAAAATAATTATATAATAGAAATACAGAAGAAACAAGGAAAAGAAAAGAGGAATGATTATGGTTCGGGTTGGAG
>JAEWPQ010000121.1 GCA_023460575.1 Bacillota bacterium | reverse complement strand
TGAATCGGAATCACCCAGGATTCCCATTCGGATTTTGGAAGGAAGTTTCCCTTATAAAGATTAAATGCTTCCATTGACAGTTTCAGGCGTATCTCTTCCGGAAATTCCTTGCTTTCAGCCTGAAGACAAAGCTCTTCAAACTTGTCCGTGTCACACACGGTGGTAAGCTCCCTTGTCCAGCCGTAGGCTTTTCTGTTTTGAAATACCAGTTCCTGAGTTGGAAGTCCAAGAGGCTCAAGAAGCTTTCGGACGCGGAACATCAGCGTCTTTAAAGCGCCAGCAGGATTGTTGCTGGCTTCATCTTTCCAAAACAGGTCGATTAATTCATCAACGGGAATATCCCTGCCTCGAAAAGTAATTAAGTACTCCAAAAGACTCCAAGGTTTTTTTGCCTGATTATTCTGATCAACTATTATTTTGTCTCCTATGGTAACGGAGAACCCGCCTAGCATGTTCACATAAATGATCGTCTCTTGATTTTTCATAATTATCTCCAAAGTAACATTTTCTTTCCTTAGTATATAGAAAAAAACGCTAAAAGTCTAGCGCAGCTTATAAAAGATTGAGATTTTTATTAAAATAAGCTATACTGAAGCAGAAGAATATAAAAAAGAAAGCAGGAGAGTGCCATGAATAGAAAAAGAATGTCAGCAGGAATTCTCACATTTGCTTTCCTGATTCTGGCAGCCGGGGCAGGAGTACTTTATTCTGATTACCGGGAAAAGCAGGATTCTGAACATCTTTATGAAAGTCTTGCTAAGCTGGCGGGGGGACAGGAAGAGAGCACTGCTGCTGAATCAGATGCAGTGACAGAAAAAGGAAAAGAAAAAGAAGAACCTTACGTATCCCCCATTTCTTTTGATGAACTGCGAAAGATCAATCCGGACATTGTTGGCTGGATCCGCATTGCAGATACCAGCATCGATTACCCTATTGTCCGTACTGACAATAATGATACTTACCTGGATACGGATTTTGAAGGGAAAAAGAATCCGTCAGGAGCCATATTTCTTGACTGTGACAGCGAACCTGATTTTTCAGGAAGACATAACATAATTTATGGGCATCACATGAAAAATGGATCCATGTTTAAGGATATCATAAAATATAAGGAAGAGTCTTTTTACCGCGCCCATCAGAACATTGTAATCTATACACCGCAGCAGGAATTTCATTTGCGGCCGGTCACTGTGCTATACACAGATGCGTCCGGGATCCGCAGAAAAACAAAATTTAATTCAGATGAGAGCTTTCGGTCATATGTTGACGAGATGACAAAGAACGGTCTGTTCTATCAGGAACCACAGGAGCCTGTTGAGACCCTTTGGTCGTTTGTCACCTGCAGCTATGAATTTGATGATGCCAGAACCATTCTTTACGCAGCTTTAGTCCCTTAAATTGAAAAGAGGAGAGAATAATAAAATGGGAAAATATTTTGGAACCGACGGTTTTAGAGGAGAAGCAAATGTTACGCTGACTGTTGAGGATGCGTTTAAGGTAGGCCGTTTTTTAGGCTGGTACTATGGACAGAAAAAACCGGCTGAGGTATGCAGGATCGTAATTGGAAAAGATACAAGGCGCAGCAGCTATATGTTTGAATATTCCCTTGTGGCAGGTCTTACTGCATCGGGAGCTGATGCGTATCTGCTGCATGTAACCACGACTCCCAGCGTTTCCTATGTTGTCCGTACAGAAGGCTTTTCCTGCGGAATCATGATCTCTGCCAGTCATAATCCATACTACGATAATGGAATCAAAGTGATCAATGAAAAGGGAGAGAAATTAGAAGAGACAGTGATTACTGAGATAGAGAGATATCTGGACGGAGAGGTGGAAGAGCTGCCATTTGCCACACAGGATAAGATCGGCAGAACCGTGGATTTTGCTGCAGGCAGAAACCGCTATATCGGATATCTGATTTCTACTGCAACCAGATCCTTTAAAAATAAAAAGGTGGCGTTAGACTGTGCCAACGGAAGTGCTTCCGCAATTGCCAAGAACGTATTTGATGCTCTTGGTGCAGAAACCCATGTAATCAGCAATGAACCTAACGGATTGAATATTAATACCGGATGCGGTTCCACTCATATGGAGCAGCTTGTAACGTTTGTTAAGGAAGTGGGAGCAGATGTGGGATTTGCCTACGATGGAGATGCGGACCGCTGTCTGGCAGTGGATGAGAACGGGAATGTGGTTGACGGAGACGGCATCTTGTATATCTGCGGCAAATATATGAAAGAGCAGGGACTCCTTAAAAATAACAAAGTGGTAACGACTGTGATGTCCAATTTCGGATTATATAAAGCTTTGGACCGTGAAGGAATTGAATACGAGAAAACAGCTGTGGGTGACAAATATGTCTATGAGAACATGGTTGCCAATGGAAACTGTCTGGGCGGCGAACAGTCTGGTCATATCATATTCAGCAAGCATGCAACTACCGGAGACGGAATCTTAACCTCTTTAAAAGTGATGGAAGTGATCCTTGAAAAGAAAGAAAGCCTGGGAAAGCTGGTATCTGAGCTGGAAATTTACCCCCAGGTATTAAAGAACGTCCGTGTACATGACAAGACAGCAGCCCAGGATGATGAAGCGGTGAAGGCAGAAGTAAAAAAAGCTGCACAAGATCTTGGAGACAGCGGAAGGATTCTTCTCCGCCAGTCCGGTACTGAACCGGTTGTCCGTGTTATGGTAGAAGCCGCGGATTTAAAAACCTGCGAGAAGTACGTGGAACAGGTAATTGATGTGATGAAAGCAAGGGGACACGTCATTTCCTGATTGTAACTATAAGTCATTGAAAACCGTGGGTAAAAGCCGGTTTTTCAATGACTTTTTCAGTATTTATAAAGGTGTCTGATTGTAAATGACAACAATTCATGGTATGATTGTACGTATCTGCAAATTTATTTTGGGAGATCGGAAATATGGATAAAAAAGATAAATCAAACTTAGGAGAACAAATCCGCAGTACGGTGCAAAGCGCCATTGATTCCAGAGATTTTAACCAGCTGAACCGAAT
>JAEWPQ010000120.1 GCA_023460575.1 Bacillota bacterium | reverse complement strand
GTTGCCACCACTATGGTATAATTCTCCCTCAGTTTCTCGATTGTCTCCATCGCACTTGCCGGAATCGACCAGTCTTTATGATCAAGCAGCGTCATATCTATATCAAAGCTTACGATTGGTTTCATCTGTTATCACCTTTTTTTCTTCCTGATTAGTCTTGTCTGTTCCATCATATATTAAATTTTGAATTTTTTCAACAAATATGCTTTACCAATTGGAAATTTTCTGCTATAATGTCTGAGTGTCAGGAAACGGAGTATGGCGTAGCTTGGTAGCGCGCTCGGCTGGGGGCCGAGAGGTCGCAGGTTCAAATCCTGTTACTCCGATTGACAATTGTGATATCAGTACCGGCTTTCCAAGTGGATAGGAAACCGGTGCTTTTGGTTTACCGATAAATGTATGGAGACATAGCTCAGCTGGGAGAGCATCTGCTTGACGTGTAGAGGGTCGCAGGTTCGAGTCCTGTTGTCTCCATTCTTTTAAAACCCTGGTAAGTACAAGGATTTCTTGTGCTTACCGGGGTTTTGTATTTTGTGGTTTACAATAGACCTGATAGATTTCTTCATCTTGGGAATTCCCTTGATTCTTGCAGGTACAGTATTCCCCCAATTAGAAGGTACGTTTTGAATGTTTTGAGTATAATATGGTGACTTTCCCATATATATAACAGGGGTGATATTATGAGTTATTGTCGCGATGTATTATTCATTACTACGCTAGCTTGTCAAATAGCAGATTGCTTAAATGATAATGAATTATCGATATTAGCTGCAGACACTGAATTATTTAGTGATTCACTAAATGCAATTGCTGTTAGACGTTCAATTTCTAATACATGTACAAACAATAATATTCCACTAAACACCAACTGTTCCGATGAAGCCAACGAAATATGTTAGCTAAATTAAACGTACCGGGAATCCAAACGTCACAAACCCATCACTTCCTTTCTATTATTGAAAATCACAGATAATTATACTGTAATAATTTGTTGTATTATGTCATATTTTCAGATACTAACAATCTATCCACATATATTTCCACATTATTGTGGATAACTGTCGTATAGGATATAAAAAAAGAGACGGAATTGACCGCCTCTGTATATAATTTACCCGCTTTGGAAAAAATCCTCCTATTTATAACCAATAAAAAAATAAGAACTGCTACCGTTTTTAATCATGAAAACTCCCGGAGCACGTTTAGCCATATTAGCCATTAAAAACACCGCGCACCTTATATGGGTGGTTGATATTTCCCACGCTTCGTTAGCTCTAAAGGGTGCTAAACTTTATTGACAATTGGCGGCTTTCTTATTAATGTACTTACATTCCAGACATTTTTCTACACTCATCTGCACATGTCTGGCATTCTTTTGCACAGTCTTTGCAATGTTGATCCTTAAACATATTACACTCCCTTGCACAGCTATCACAAATCATTGCACAAATTCCACAATGTTCTTTCGTGTATTGTCCGTTCATCGACATCATAGAGACTGACATCTGACACATCATTGCACATTCAACCAACATACTGACACAGTTCTTTCTTTCATTTAAATCAGATTCATTTAAGCATGCATGAAAACATTCATAACATGCCTGCGCGCATTTTGCACATGCGTCAATACACGATTGATTCTTCTTGACTTCCATTGTTAACATAATTGTTTACCTCCAAATTATTTTAATCATAAAATATTATCTACGAATTCCCGAAAATTATTAAAAATAATTTTTTCAATCATATTCATACTAAAGCCCATAAGATTCTCCCCAGATTTTATCGGCTGCTCTCTTTTAAGCGTAATCCTGAAAAGATAAAAGTACTTGACCTTATAATAAAATTGTAGTAGATTAAATACAATTAAATTCATATTTATACACGCAAGCTTTGCCGCCGGGTAAAGTACAACACGAGCGTTCAGATTTCATACCGTTAGGCCATTGAAGGTGTGATATTCTGGACCTTTTTTTATAAGGAGGAAATCGAATGGATTTGCAGATCATTGACAGGAAATTTTCAGTATGCAAAGTAAACGAGGTAAGCGCTGAGCTGTTAAAACATGAATTCACATTTATCAGTAAGACTGATAACGAGTTATCGGTGATATGCGAAACGAATCATGTACCAAAAATAAATATAACCGCAGAACATGGTTGGTCCTGTTTTCGGATTGCGGAGGATGCATCATTTGAAAAATACGGCATGATTGCATTTTTATCCAGAATTATAGCGGATGAGAAGACCTGTATTTTAGTTGTGGCTACTTATGATACTGATTACATATTTTTAAAAGAAGAAAAATTAAGTGATGTGATAAAGGCGTTGCAGGAAAACGGCTGTAAGTTTATCTGATTCCAGTATTTTTATCTGATAAAACGAATACAACGTCCCCCGCAGCATACTATGTAACATATGTTGTAAATGGATGGTATGCTTGTGATGCAAAAAATATTAGATGAAAATTATTACGATTTTATCATTGATAACTTTTTAGCCCCTTCATATAATACGGGAGATAACATTACATTGCTGAATGATACCCACTCACTGCTGCATATCTCCAAAAGTGTCATGGACGTTTGTGATTTGGGCCTGACCCCATATTATGCCTTCCCATCTGTCTATACCCTTACTTCTTACGCCAGTGAGGACGATTCGTCCGACCAGATAGCCAGGCCTGATATTAACTATAATCTGCTTGGACAATGTACGCTGGTTGGGATAATTGATACCGGAATTGACTACCAGCATCCTGCATTCCGGAATGAAGATGGCAGTACACGCATCTACTCCATCTGGGATCAGACTGATCAGAGCAGCACCCCGCCTGAAGGCTTTACCTTTGGTTCCGAATACAGCAGACAGCAGATCAATGCCGCACTGCTTTCAAATGACGCCTTACTTCTGGTTCCCACTTCAGATACTGACGGGCATGGAACAGCAATTGCCAGTATCATTTCAGGCAGTATGCGTTCTGATAATTCCTTTAGCGGGATTGTTCCATACAGCCAACTGATTGTGGTGAAGCTGAAACAAGCCAAGCAAAACCTTAAAAATATTTTCTTTATCCCAGAAGACAAACTCTGTTTTCAGGAATCCGATATCATACTGGGAATCCGTTATCTCATTACCATAGCAAAGAAAATGTCCCGTCCCCTTGTCATCTGTCTTGCAATGGGAAGCAGTCAGGGAAGTCATGACGGGCAGGGTGTAATGAGCGAGTATTTAGAAAATCTTGTACGATTATCCGGTATTGATATTTCCATTGCTGCCGGGGATGAGGGGAACCGGAACCGGCATTATTTTGGAAACGTCAGTTCAGTTCCTTATGGAGCTGATTTTCAGCTGAATGTTGGTGATAATAAGTTTGCCATGGAAATCTGGCCCAGTGTTCCCGGAAGACCTGCCATTGAGATCATTTCTCCAAATCAGATGACAACCGGAAGGATTGATCCTTCATTTGAAGATTGTATAAAATTCTCTTATGGACAAAGTTCTGTCTGGGTAAATAATATTGTATTTGAGGAAGAAACGGGGGATCAGTTAATTCTCATACGCTTTGAAAATCCTGAACCGGGAATCTGGTCATTTCTGCTTGATAGCACGGAAGGCCAGCCGTTTTATTTTCATTCCTGGGTGCCATCCGGTAATCGGATATCGGATAATACCTATTTTCTTAATGCAAATCCGGATATTACCATAACAAATCCCGGAAACTCATTCAGTACCCTGACTGTCTCTGCATACAATCAGTTCGATGACACCATATTAGAGCAGTCCGGAAGAGGCTATACCAGCAGCGGGCTGGTCAAACCTGATGTTGCGGCTCCCGGCTACCGGATCCCCTGCGCGCTTCCTGGAAACCTGTATGGAACAATGACCGGAACGGGAGCTGCTGCTGCCCATGCTGCAGGTGGAATTGCCATGATCATGGAGTGGACCCTGTGCAAGGGAAATTACACCAGACTTACCGGTAAACAGATTAATCGCATGATTGTCAGGGCCGCCCGGCGCAGCAGTTCCTATTTCTATCCCAATAACGTATGGGGTTATGGACAATTAGATGTCAATGAAATCATTAGCCGGCTTATTAAGATTTTATAATTTTCCTTGAACATCTCCATGACATATTTAGCCCAGACCATACTTTATCCACTGCCCAGCCTGGTTTTCCTGCCTTAGAAAAAACCACAATTCCTATTGACTATTATTCTCTTCTATGCTATACTCAAGCAGTATTTTAATAAAGTTTTGATTTCGCATATATTTGTAAGTCATTATTCTATTGATGATTTACAAGTATATGCGATTTTTAGTTTTAAGCAGAATACACAATAATTTTAAGGAGGTATCTTTTCATG
>JAEWPQ010000119.1 GCA_023460575.1 Bacillota bacterium | reverse complement strand
GAGCTATACTACCTTTGAATATTCAAACCTGAAGGTGGATAAAAAGGTAAAATCGGATGGGGTGATAAATCTATCATGCGATATTACCAATACCGGCGACAGAGATGGCGAGGAGGTTATACAGGTTTATGTACGTGATGACTTAGCCAGTATGATTCGACCCAACAAGGAATTGGCCGGCTTTGCGAGAGTGGCAGTTGAAGCTGGAAAGACCAATACAGTTCATTTCTCAATGAAAGCAGATCAATTTGCTTTCCTGGATATTAAGATGAAATGGATAGTTGAGGCAGGAACTATGACAGTCAGTGTTGGCGCATCTTCCGAAGATATTCGTTTAGTTGATAAATTTATAATTGAGAATACGGCTTATATCGATTCCAGAAAAAGGGGTTTTTATGCCAAGACCTGGGTTGAATAGGTTCCAGGAACCATTTTGATTTTTTGAAATATGCAACCTAATATAAGTATTTGTCAGGAATACTAATACTTCTGACAAGGCCTAACTTGAGGAATTGATATTACTGCCTCAACACATTGCGAGATTTGTGTAGAAATTTGTCATGTAAAATAACAAATGGTAATGTACGTTATATCCACTATGTGGTAAAATAAAAAAAGGTAGCTATAATAAATATTTCTAAAAAATTGTATATTGAATAAGTATTGACTCCCGAAATTCTTGTAGAACGTTCAGGGGGTCAGTTTTCGTATTAAAGGGAAGGATTTTAATGGAATTATATTACATTGAGATTAACTATGAGAAAAATATGGCGAGAGTAAGTAAAAAAGGTGTTTCTCATAAACATTGGATTCTAAGAAAGGATGTATATAAATATGGAAAATTTTTTTGATTTAACTGGAAGAGTAGCTGTAGTTACAGGAGCAAGTTCAGGGCTTGGTGCAGATGCGGCACTAGCCTATGCGAAAGCAGGAGCAGACGTTGCATTACTGGCAAGACGTATTGAAAAGTTAAACGAAGTAAAAGCTGAAATTGAGAAAACAGGCAGAAAGGTAGTTGCAGTTGGATGTGATGTTACAAATGAGGCAAGTGTAAAAACAGCAATGCAATCCGTGCTAGATACCTTCGGCCACATTGACATTTTGTTAAATAATGCAGGAGTTGCTGTTCGTGGCGGCGTAGACAGCATGTCCATGGAGGATTGGGATAAATCTTTTGATACGAATGTGAAGGGAATCTTTTTAGCAAGTAAATATGTAATTCCACAGATGAAGGAAAGATGCTATGGTAAAATTATTAATATTGCATCCGTAAATGCAGTTGTTGCAGATAAGTTTGATGTATTTATCAGACATTCTTATAATTCATCCAAAGCTGCAGTGGTTGGATTAACAAGAGGTATGGCAGCTTCTTATGCAAAATATGGTATCACTGTGAATGCCATTGGACCGGCTCTTTTTGAAAGTGAAATGACGAGTGAAACATTATTTAAGTCAGAAAACTTTCTGAATCAATATAATACATTGAATCCGGCAGGACGTCCAGGAAGGAAAGGGGAATTAAATGGTACAGTTCTTTATCTATCCAGTGATAGTTCCAGTTATGTTCAGGGCCAGTTCATAATCGTAGATGGCGGTGGGGCTCTTGTATAAATATTCTGTTTATTCTATAAGTATTAGTTCATCTATTGTCTGATAATCATAGGATTCAAGTGATGAAAAGTCAGTTTAATAAATGGAGTAAAATGCTTATATCCGGAATTCCAATTTTTTTTTTGGACGGAACAAAAGTACAAAAATGGAGACAAAAGATGAAAAGAATAAAATTAATATTAATTATATACTGGATATTTGTATTAAGTGGATGCAGCCAAGTAAAATACAATGATTCTTTCGTGAATGTTGATCAACAGGAAGATATTATATCAAAATCAGGTAAAGAATCAACTACGTCAGAAAAAAATATAGGTGAAGCAGAGAATATTCAGGATACAAATTATGACTTTAAATATAATCCTTATGTATTATCTAAAGAATTTCGAATCAAATATGGAAAAGAATATTTTGATTTTTATAAAAATTTTGTGGATGCATATATTAATTATGAAACAAGTTGCTCATGTCCAAAAGAAGAATATTCTTATGAACTTGGGTTTTTAACACATAGTAATTTTGTAATGTTTGATGCGGATGCATATTTTGATTATGATAAAATAATATATGATGAGGGGACGAAGACAATTCATTGGGAATATGAATCCAATAGCAAGGAAGAGCATGATAGGAAAATAAAAGAATTTGAAAGTCAAGTAGCTACATATATGCGTTGCTTGCAAAAAGGTGATAATGATTTTGAAAAAACCATAGCATTATATAATGAATTTAATAGTCGGATCAAATATAATAAGAATGCGGATGATTCAAGCTATTCTGCACTTATGGAGGAAATTGGAAAATGCACTGGTTTTTCAGGAGCTTACTGTCATTTGTTATTACAAGCAGGAGTAGATGCAATAACCAATAATGGATTTAGCAAGAAAAGTGGCGGACATATGTGGAATGTCGTTCATCTTGGTGATAAAGATTATTTTATAGATACTACTTATGAGGTTGGTTCTAAAGGTAGTGATGGAAAAGGTTTATTGTATTTTGGAATGAGCAAGGAAGAAAGGGAAGATATTGGTGGATTTAACATCAATAGTTCGGGGTATGGTGATGTGAATGATTTAAAAACTGAGGATTATATTGAAACCGGTAACCGTTTTTCTGTATTTCGTAATTGTGTTGATTTTGAACTGGATCGGAATCGTGGGTGTATCGTATATTATAACAAAGATGATTTTGAGCCAAAGGAATACTACTATAAATAATAAGTTGAATTCTGGTTGAGTAAACTAGATGACGCAAACTATCATGCAAGAGCAGAGATTTACAAAGAAGGATTGGGCGCTTTTTAAAAATAAAATTGTTGTTTGGCAGGAATCCTATATGAACAGGCTAAATAATGAATATATAGAATTACTAAGTGAAGACGCTAATCCATCAGAAAAATTTTGGAGGCTGGACAAGAGAATAAAGGAAGACAGAAAGAAAACTGGCGTTCAATTAGAAATGAGCCGGTCGAATCTTATTTATATTAGTTAATTGATTGTCTACGCCAAGGACAAAGTGTGCATACATTTAGACGCAGTTCAGAATCACTACAGCGATACATTGATTTCAAGCGTATGTACACCGAACTGGAAATACAAGTTAATCATGCATATATAGCATCATATTTAGGAATTACACCTGTATCGCTTAGCAGAATTCGCAGAACAATTAAAGAAAAAAGATAATCAAATTAACCTGAACTCAAAACTTCTAGCTTAAGAGGTTCAACTGGTTTAGAGGTATTTATAGTGCAGAAGGGGGAAACTGAAAGAATGATGATAAATAAAAAAACTAAGATGTATTTTGGTGGTGTTACGGCCTTATCCATATTAGTGTTATCTTTTCATATGCTTGCTTTAAAATATTTACTTTTAATTTCGCATAGCCCAATGAATCATGGGAGTTTACCCACACAAGAAAAGGCTGCTGGAGAATTTCCGGCAGCCTTTTCGGCACTTTATTCCTTAGGAAATAACTTTTTTACTCAAAATATAAATTCCACTCCAGCCTAGCAATAATAACAATTCTGCCAGGACAACAAGCCATAGTACCTCCATGTACCCACCAATAATACAAAATAAGGTATTAGCCAAAGGAAAACCCAGGAAAGTAAACATGATAGGAAAATCTTTTCTGCAATTCAAGGAGCTGACAACCTTACGATCCCAGAACTTGACGAAGGCTAACGCTAAAATCACCACTGAAATTATAGAAAGAGAGACCAACATTACCCATTGCATATCAGAAGTTCTGGTGAAAAATGGTCCCATAAAATTAAAGAAATTGGATATAGGTGAAACCAAACAAATTAGAGAAAGAATGGAAGCCAAAACCGGATATATATAACCAATTAAATTACTATAGCCACTCTTTTTATGCCACCATTCACCGATTAAAATAAATGCAGTCCAGTATCCGGCTATATAGATCCATCCTGTAAAATTCATGACAGGTTCCCCATATATTACAGGTTCACCAGGGAGAGGGTAATAACTCCACCTGGCAATGATTCCTTCCGAAGTTTGAAAAATCTGTTTTACTGCGACTGGATCCAGTGAAAAGTCAAAAATCATAGCACTAAGTCCGGCAATGGATGGTTTCGTCCATGACGGTATATTTATCGTCTTCAAAACTCGTAACGTTGAGTAAACGATAAGAAACTCGATAATTGGAACAGTTATTGGTACATTGAATATCATTAGGATACTGCGCCCATATGAGTAAAAACCTTCTTTACCCATAGATCCCATAAATACAGCAACGTTTTCAAAGACCGAGGCATAAAAAAAGACAAAGCATACGAATTGCATTAATACAATCTTTGGACGCTCTTCGTTATCAATTATATAAAAAATCATTAAAGTGGCAATGATAATTACTAAAATATCTTGAATAATCCATACAGGAACTATCGTTATATTTCCCATTGATTTACCTCCAGTTAAAATTATGATTGAGTTGAACGTTCAAATATATTATACTGATGCAGTGTTACTTAATCAACAGTCAGTTCGATAACATTACGTTCGATATCTTACAAACTATATAGTTGTTGTTCGTTTACTAATTTATTTAGGGAGAATATTATGGCATACGAAAAAGCAGACCAACGAGTGAGATATACAAAAATGGTTATAAAAAATAGTCTACTGGAACTTATGAGAGAGCGTCCTATCAGCAAAGTTACAGTGACAGATATATGCAAGAAAGCAAATATTAATCGCAATACTTTTTATTCGCATTATGCGAATCAGTTTGAACTCTTATCAAATATTGAAGATGAGTTATATGAAGATATCAGACAGGTTGTGGGACGTACTAAGAACATTGAAGCTCCTGGAAAACTATCATATGAAATTTGCAAGTATATAAAAGCAAATAGCAAGATATGTGAAGTATTATTTTCAGAAAATGGGGATAAAGATTTATTAGAACGTATTCTTTATATCAGCCACGATTTTAATATTGAAAAATGGAAGAAGGAAGTAAAACATATAGATCAAAAATTATTCGATAATTGGTATACGTTTACCGCATATGGCAGTATAGCCGTAATAAAAAATTGGGTCAATAGTGGTATGAAGGAAAGTCCCAGTAAAATTGCTGGCTTTATTGATAAAGCGACAGAAGCAGTGCCGAAAAATTTTATTAATGAGCCATTTCATGATGATAACCAGTAAATTTTACAATAACGAAAGAGCAGAGTGGAGATTATGATACTTTTAAATGATGAAAGAATTGCAAATGTTACATGTATTGATAATACCACTCAGTATAAGTTGTGTACAATCTTCTTGTGTAATAATTAATTCTACATTTTCAAAATCAAATATACTTACAGTTTCTTTTGATGTAAGAGGATGGCCAGGGGGGGATTGCAACAATTTCCTCCTTAATTAAAGTTTCTACAATAAGATATGAATAACATACCTTACGAGTTAAAAAAAGGCAATATCAACATCATTATTCTGTAGTGACTCGTGTATTTCTTATACTGATCCAAACTTTAAATTTACATCCGCATTTAACGAATCTAAGGGTTTTCATTAATAGGTATTAATTGAATACCTTTCTCGGTCAAATTTGGGCGGATAATATTCCATACAACGGATAAAAGATTTTTTGGATTTAAAACAAAATTATTTTGTATAAAGGTTTCTTGTGTCCAAAAAACTACAATAGATATTATAGCAAAAGCCAAATCATCATATGCTCCTTCAATAAGTTCAGGCTTCATGAGCTCTCTTACTGTCAAATTTTGAAAAAATTTCTTTAATAGAATATAAAAATCTCTTTTCACTTCAATCTGAATTTTTGCAATTTCAGGATACTTTCTGGGAAGTTCAGTTATGTTATTAAAATAGAAAAAATATTTCTTTTGATGCTCAACATTAGCTTTTAACAGATGATTAAATTCTTCGAAAGTCATCTCCTCAGTACATTTTCTGAGTTCGTGGTCTCTGCGTTGTTGTTGCACGATTGCATAAATAATGTCTTCTTTTTTCTTATAATGATATGTAAGGTTCCCAGGACTGATGTTTAAGGCTCCTGATATATCTCTCATTTTAACTGATTCGTAGCCATATTTATTAAATAGATCTAATGCTTTGTTAAGAATTTTTTCTTTTAAATCTTCACTCATCGATATAATTTCTCCTCATTAGTTTAATAATTAATCAGATATGAAAATTCAGTGATGTATTATTGGTTAGTATAATTGTACTAAAATTGCTTGAGTTTGTACATAGACAAGTAAAATAATTTTATTTATATACAAACAATTGTTGACAAGAAAAGAAAAAAGAACTATTGTTAGTACAGATGTACTATACAGCGTCTTCCTCTCATTTGGGAATGAGAGGCTAATATACAATAAAGAATGGAGAGAGTTTAATGTACGGAGATATTATTCAGTTTGAAAAAAATGCGTTCATGGTTGAAGGCAAAATACCTTCTTCTATTATGAAAGAACCAGATATTGCAAATTCTGTTATTTACAAAGTAGATGATATTGTTTATATAATCGATACAGGTGCTACAACTTTTTTTGGGGAAAAATTAATTGAGGCGGTTGAACGACTCAGACCATTTCGAAAATTAATCCTGTTTAATAGTCATTGTCACCCTGATCACGTGGGAAATAATAATATAATAAAGAAAATAGAGGCGGATGAAAAAGAACATTATATTTCAAAGGCTGGGATTACTGGACTTGATGCTACAAAAGATTTTTATAGAAAATTTAAAAATATTGAACAGTATTATGATTATTTAAATGGACCAAGTAAATTTCCTGCCACTATGATGCGTATATTAAAATTAACAAGAATTATAAACGCGGATACTCCCGTGTACATACTCGTTAAAAACACACTGAAAAAATTCTTGCCGCTAGAGACATCCCTAGAGACTATTACTCCATTTGAAAAAAAGGTTCCAATCGATTTGAAAATCAGTGAGACGGAGTGGAAAGGATGGAATTTTAATAATCAAGTATTTGTTATGCAGGCGCAAGGACATTCGCCGGACGAAGTTGTGTTCTTTCTGCCGGAAATAAAAACCTTGGTTTTAGCTGATGAAACCTTTGCATTTTTCAATTGCTGGCCGGATTCAGATTCAGATAAAGTTAAGGCTGTGCTAAATAAAAGTATTCAGTTGTTTAAAAGTAAAGAGGCAGAAATTTTAATTTCAGGGCATACACATACTGTGATGAAAAATGATGAGGCTATTAGTTTTCTTGAAACACTTCTTAATGATTATGCAGAATTTACGAAACAAGTTTTATTGGCAGCGAAAAGTAATCCATTAGGGTTAACTATAAACCAAATATACAAAAAATTAAAAAGCAGGCGATATAATCCAACGATTGGTAAATTTCTTGACATAGAATTTCCTAAAATGCCACCGTTTTTAAAAACTGTGATTACTTCTATATTACTTGAAAATGGATTTCAAACCGAAGGTAAGTACAGGAAAAAACGATTTAAATCAAACATTTTATAGAATAAAGGATGAATGCTTATGAAATCACTCATAGAAATTGAGTGGATCAAATAATGTAATGTAACAGAAATAGAATGTAGAAAAAACGAGAGACATTGAGATAAAAACTTGATGCCTCTTTTTTGCGAGTACAGGAAATTATATTATAAAAACATAAAAATCAAGTGTTCAAAAGGAAATAGGGTGTCATTCATTTGCTTTTAATAAAATAAGCAAAAAAAATTAATAGTAAGGTACTTGACAAAATAGTAAGGTACTTGTACTATATAGTAAAGTACTTGACTATATTGTCAGAATCATTATAAATCATTGGAGGTAAATCAAATGAGTGAACAAGTTAAAAATTTATTGGAACAATTTATACGCTTTAGTGGATTGCTTCACCGCTATCAAATGAATCAGTATATAAACCGCCGACCATTCGGAAATCCGTACAGGGGGCAAGGACGGGTCTTGTCAATCTTAAAAATACAGTCGGAGATTAGTCAAAAAGAACTACTTTATCTTCTGAATATGAGTAAACAAGCGTTGGGTGAATTGCTCAATAAGCTGGAGCGCAGCGGCTATATTACGCGTACCATATCGAAAGAAGATCGCAGAGCCGTGAATATCAAGTTAACTCCGGAGGGCATGGAAGTGGCAGGTAATATTGATACGGAACAGTTAGATACAGATAATTTGTTTGATTGTCTTAATGATGAAGAGCAAGAAAAATTCAGTGACTATCTTAAACGTTTAGCTGTAGAGCTTGAAAAAAAGTTTGATGATAGCGAGATGTATCATACATCCTTTGGTGGTCATAGAGGAGGCCATCATGGCTCCAGAATGAGAACTGATGATTATGGAAACGATCACCATCAAGTATTTGGGTATGGCAGTCATCATAATATAGACCGTCATAACGAATATCATCATGGCAGACGTCCAAATAACGGCTCGCATTATGATGATAAAGAATAGGGGGATTCAAATTGTCCAAAAAAAATACTACATCTTCGCGTCAAAAAGAAGGTTGCCGAATCGCCGTAATCGGTTTGTTCGTAAACTTCATTCTCTCTGCAGGTAAATTTATGGTAGGAGTTTCTGGCAACAGTATTGCCTTAATTGCCGACAGCCTTAATAATTTTATGGATTGTACATCCTCGTTGGTTATATTCATTGGTTTTCGTCTTGCTACCAGAGGAAAAGACAAAAACCACCCTTACGGGCATGGCCGAATGGAATATATAAGCGGTTTTGTTGTATCCATGCTGGTTGTTATAACAGCGATTTCCTTTGGAAAAGCAGCACTTGAACGTATTATTCATCCACAGGAAGTTAATATTTCTATTATGTTACTATTTATACCGATAGCTGCAATCATAGTAAAATTAGTATTAGGGTATTATATTCAATGTAAAAACAAGCTGATTCAATCTGTGGCACTAAGTGCCGCAGCCAAAGATAACTTTGCCGATGCTCTGATAACTTCTATGACGTTATTGTCGCTGATTGACCTGCCATTTATCGCTTTTCCTTTGGACGGGTTAGTGGGTCTTATTATCGCAGGATTTATCCTATGGACGGGAATTACATCTTTTATTGAAAATATGAGCCTGCTGTTGGGAAAAAGTGTAGACGCGGATTTATTAAAAGAAGTTGAAAGTACCATACTTGCATATGAAATTTTTTCTGGCATACAAACCTTGGAGATACACGACTATGGACCAGAAGCGCGAAGAGCCATGATTCAGGTCTCACTGAATCAAAAATCTCACTTGGAGCATATGCATGAGATACAGAAAGAGGTGTGTGTTGAATTGAAAGAAAGATTTGATTTTGATGCTACTTTGTATTGGACAGATCATCAGGAAAAAATGAACATATAACGGGAAAATGTGAACAAATATAAGCGTCATAATAGAAATAGGATACGATTTAATGACATTATTGAACTTTCCCGTGGAGCTGAATTTATCGTAATACTTGGTATGGAAGGATAATATGCAGATGGAGAAAATATGTTGCATTTGCATATTATTAATTTGATATTACTTGACAAAAGAGTTTAGCAGCTATATACTATTTTCATGATGAATATGAAATTTAAAAACAA
The DNA here is from genome assembly GCA_023460575.1 of Bacillota bacterium. GTDB lineage: Bacteria > Bacillota > Clostridia > Lachnospirales > Lachnospiraceae > Lacrimispora. Next base: position 12,944 of record JAEWPQ010000119.1, on the reverse strand, counting down.
AACAAAAATTAGTTACATTTTTTTGCGGATAGTTGGAAAGATTTCCGATATTGACAGGAAGACTCGTCATTATGGAACGGATCGTACTTTATACGAAGCTGAAATTCATATGATCAAATCCATTAAAGAGAATGAAGGTATTCACGTGACGGGTTTGGCAGATATGCTGGGCGTAACGAAAGGCGCAGTTTCCCAGATTATTATGAAGCTTGAGCATAAAGGGATGATCATTAAAGATACCGATCCGCGGAATCTGTCAAGACTTGTACTAAGACTGACTTCAAAAGGTGAAACGGCATATCTGTACCATGAAAAGTTACACCAGAAATATGATGAGCTTTTTAATACCGTGCTTGAAAATGCAACAGAAGAAAACAAGAGGTTTTTAAAGAATTTTCTCGACTCGCTTGACAAGCAAATTGACACTTTTGAAAAAGAAGAAAATATTGAATTTTGATTGTGGAAGGAGGATACTGATATGTTAGCACTTACAAATACAGTGTTTTTTTACAGAAAGAGTATAGCTTCTATACTCTTTCTGCACATTGATTATGCGAAACCAGCTTAACGAATAGCAAAGCAAATTAATTATTGATACTTTTTTTAAAATAAGCGTATAGTAGGTATACACGCCACAGGAAAGGATTTAATTAATATGAACTCAAATGACCAAAAGATTCAAATGATGCGGAATGGAAAAGTATCCACCGCATTGCTGAAGATGGGACTTCCGACCATGATTGGAATGCTCGTCTCAGCGCTGTACAGCATTGTGGATGCCTACTTCGCGGGATGGCTCGGAACTTCGCAGCAGGCGGCAATTGCGGTTACGTTCCCAATTATACAGATTATTATCGGATTGGGTATGACCTTCGGCACCGGCGGAGGGTCTTTCATTGCGAGACTTCTCGGAAGGGAAGATATGGAAGGTGCAAACCGGGCTGCGTCCACAGCAATGTTCACCAGCTTGTTTGTCGGCATATTATCCAGTATAGGTTGTCTGTGCTTTCTGAAACCACTTCTTAGAGGCCTTGGAGCAACGGAAACGATTCTTCCCTTTGCAATTGATTATGCCGTTGTGTATATTGGCCTCGCATTTTTCGACATCTTCAATGTTACCATGAACAACATTGTGACAGCAGAGGGTCGGGCAAAGCTGGCGATGATCTCTATGATTCTTGGAGGCGGTCTGAATGTAATACTAGATCCGGTGTGTATGTTCAGCCTACATATGGGGATTCAGGGAGCAGCCGTTGCAACTGTATTCTCCCAGGCGATCGTGTCGGTGATGTTCCTATGGTATATTCTAGGTAAAAAAGGAACTCTGCGTTTCTCACTGAGGCTCTATACCGGTAAAGGGTATATCTTTCAGGAGATTTTCAAGGTAGGGATTCCCATTCTTGTCTATCAGCTTTTATCCAGTGTTTCTATGGGAATGACAAGTTCCGCAGCGAGCACATATGGCGATTCCTCTGTGGCGGCGTTCGGCGACGCGGTTCGTCTGATGACACTTGGAACGTATGTGGTATTTGGCTTTTTGAAAGGTTTCCAGCCTATTGTAGGCTATAATTATGGCGCAAAGAACTACGACCGCGTTAGAAAACTTGTTAATACAACACTGAAATGGTCAACCATTTACTGTGTCGTCGTCGCGGCGATTATGCTGATCTTTCCAAATCAGCTCATGTCTATCTTTACGAAGAGCGACACAGAGCTAATTCGAATCGGCGCGCTGTTTCTGCGTGCGAATGGTGTGATTTTTGCCCTCTTTGGTTTCGAGCAGGTAGCGATGGCGCTGTTTCTGGCAATGGGAAAAGGAACGCAGGGTAGTCTTCTCAGTATCAGCCGTCAGGGTCTGTTCTTCATTCCAGCAATGTTACTTTTGCCAAGGATATTTGGACTGAACGGTATTGTGTGGGTACAGCCTATTGCAGATGCGCTTACGATCATCCTGTCTGTAATTTTTATGGTTCAGTTTTATCGGGATTTGCATTGGCTGAGCGCAGCCAGCGTACCGGAAACTAGCGATTATTTCTGATGTTGCTCGGAAAAGTCAAACCAAAGGAGGTGCTATCAATGTCAAATAAAAAAATAAACACAGTATGTACTCTGTGCGGAAGATGTGGCTGCGGTATAGAAGTCACTTTGGATAATAATACGGTAGTGAACATTGAGGGAAATAAAAACCATCCCGAAAGTCATGGTTATCTTTGCCTAAAGGGCCGGGCTATCAAAGAAATATTATATTCACCCGATCGTCTTAAATGCCCGTTAAAAAGAATCGGAAAACGCGGTGAAGGAAAGTGGCAGGAAATTTCCTGGGATGAAGCCTATCATTTAATTACTGATAAGCTTAAACATACTAAAAGCACCTATGGAGCGGAAGCAGTATGGTTTCATACAGGTGTGAGCCATGACGTTTGCGCCGGAGAAGTGTGCAGGAACTATCTTCATCGGCTGGCCAATGTATTTGGTTCGCCGAATCTTTCGTGTCAATATGATAATTGCTATGGTCCCCGGGTTGTTCCAATGGTTCATACCCTTGGTGCAATTTTTGCTCCTGATGTTGAGAACAGCAGATGTATTTTACTCTGGGGAATAAATCAGGCTGATTCAGCGCCTCCAAGAAGCATTAAAATTTTAAAAGCAGTAAAAAAAGGAGCCTGTTTAATTCATGTTGATCCACGTTCTACCCTGTTATCAGAAAAAGCAGATATCCATTTGCAATTGAGACCCGGTACTGATGGGGCATTGGCATTAGGATTTTTAAATGTAATAATCACTGATAAATTATATGATGCGGAATTTATCGCAGAATGGACGACAGGATTTGAAGAGCTAAAAAAAATGATTCGTGAATATCCGCCGGATAAAGTTGAAAAAATAACCGGAGTTTCCAAAGAGGTAATAAGAAAAGCCGCTGTTATGTATTCGACCCACAAACCTGCGTGCATATTTACAGGAAACGGATTAGATCAGCATACCGGAAGTTCGCAGGCTGTCAGAGCAATTTCCATTATTATGGCAATTACGGGAAATTTAGATGTACCGGGAGGAAATGTACAGTTGATTCCCACATCTTTATCAAAAAATTCAGTACCGCTTCATGAAATGCTTCCCAAAGAAGCAGCAGAAAAACGTCTGGGAAACGAACTGCTGATTACAAGGTCGGAGTTTACAAGATTTGCACATCCTAACACAGCAATTAATGCAATTCTTGATGAAAGGCCTTATCCTGTTAAGGCCTTAATGGTCATGAAATCAAACATGTTATTATCCTGTCCAAACAGTCAAAGGATAAAAAAGGCGCTTGAAAAATTAGATTTCCTGGCAGTTACAGATTTGTTTTTAACAGAGACAGCCCAAATGGCTGATGTTGTGCTTCCCGCATGTACCTTTTTGGAACAAACATATTATGCAACATATGATGCTGGAACTGATTTAAAACCAGACAATCCAGGCCTGCTCATGCTCAGGTCTCAGGTAATCCCTCCACTATATGAGTCTAAGCCTGATTGGCGTATTATTTTTGAGCTTGCTAACAGGATGGGATATGAAAAATATTTTCCCTGGGGCTCTATGCAGGAGGTCATTGACTTTGAACTAAAGCCGACAGGAATTACATATAAAGAGCTTAGTAACAGTCCGGGCGGAATCGTTTACAGAAAGTATCCGATTATGTATCGTAAGTATAAGAAAATGGGATTTATGACCCCTTCAAAAAAGGTGGAAATATTTTCATCAACATATCAGGAAGAAGGAATTGATGCACTTCCTGTTTATCATGAACCCGCTGAAAGCCCGTCAGGAAATCCCAGGCTGGCAAAAAAATATCCTTTTGTGCTTACAACAGGCGCAAAGATAAACGTTTATGTTCATTCTCAAATGAGGAATATACCTTCTCTTCGCAATAAGATGCCGGAAAACATAGCGGAGATTAATCCAGATCCGGCGAGAATAATTGGTTTAGCTGATGGAGATATGGCTGTTATAGAGACGAAGCGCGCTGCTGTTAAATGCAGGGTGAAAGTCACGGATAAAATACGTCCTGATACAATTTTAGTATATTTTGGATTTGGAAATTCAAATGCAAATCTGCTTACAGATGACACTGTTTGGGATCCTGTCACAGGCTCGTCTCCAATGAGGTCAGGACTTTGCCGAATTTTAAAACCGAGATAGAGAAGCCATATCCTGGAGTTGAAGAAACAAAAACGTTTGGCACACAGGAGGATCATATGAATTTCGGAGCCGTCATTCTCTGCGGCGGGAAAAGCAGCCGTATGGGAACAGATAAAGCTTTGCTGACAATTGGAGGGAAAACTTTTCTGGAGCATATTTGCATAGAGCTTTCAGAATTTGACGAGCTTATCATATCTTACGGAAGCCTTCATAAATACGCAGAAATAAAATATCCGGTGGTTTCGGACATTTATACCGGCTGCGGTCCGATGGGGGGGATTCATACGGCGCTCACTGTCTGTAAGTCGGACGCACTCCTTGTTTTATCCTGCGATATGCCGCTTTTCAGACGGGAACTGGGAAAATATCTTTGCAGCCAGCTGAAGGAGGATAAAACTGCAGTCGTGACTGCAGCTTCGGACGGTCGCATCCATCCGCTGTGTGCCGTGTACAGAAAGGCTGCTGCTGTTACATTTGAACAATTTCTTAAAGCAGGAAATTTTAGAATGTGTGATGCACTAAAGTGCCTTAACGTGGAGTATGCCCGGCTGAATGAGACTTCCTGTATGGAAAGCTGGCTTAGGAATGTGAATACTCCGGAAGAATACAAGGCAATTTCAGACTGGGAGGTAAATATTGAATGAACAATATGGATATGCTAAGGTCATTTTGTACTTGGAACACAAGGAAAGGAGAATAAGCCATGAGGATATCATTGGAGGAAGCGGTAAGCCGGCTACATAATGGTATAGAAGCTCTTTTGCCCGTCCGGCTGCCGCTTTTTGAGACATTGGGCTGTATGACCGCGGAAGAAATAAAGGCCGGTATGGATCAGCCGCCGTTTCCCCGTTCTCCGTATGACGGATATGCTTTGAGGGCACAGGACAGCCTGAATGCATCACGGGATAACCCCGTAAGGCTGTTTGTTAAAGACAAAAGCTATGCAGGGAAACCGGCTGAGGCTGTGGTCGGTCCAGGGGAAGCGGTCAGGATTATGACAGGCGGGGTGATCCCTGAAGGAGCGGACTGCGTAATACCTCAGGAACAGACCGATGATGGAGAGATTCTAGTCAGGATTTATGAAGCGCTCAAGCCCTTTGATAACTATTGCAGGAAGGGAGAGGATTTTCTTTCCGGCAGTAGTATTATTAAAAGCGGAATCCCCGTGACAGCGGCCGTTCTGGGTGTTGCAGCCAGTGCAGGCTGCACTGGACTTTTGGTATTCCCGAAACCCAGAGCCGCCATTTTGTCTACAGGCGATGAGTTGCAGGCTCCAGGCAGGCCCCTTGGAAAGGGGCAGATTTATGATTCAAATGCAACGCTTTTAGCTGCCCGGCTGTCGGAACTTGGAATACCTGTTACGGAGAATATTAACATATGCGATGATCTGTCAGAACTTACACATGTAATTGAAATGGCAGACAGTACCTCGGATATTATTATAAGCACGGGCGGCGTTTCCGTCGGCGAGAGAGATCTTGTTCCGGCTGCACTTAGAAAGCTTGGTGCTGAAATGATTTTTCATGGAGTGGCGATCAAGCCGGGAATGCCTGCTGTCTTTGCCATGCTGAAAGGTAAACCTGTGCTTGCGCTGTCAGGGAATCCTTTTGCTGGAGCGGTTAGCTTTGAATTGCTGGTAAGACCTGCTCTTGCAATCCTAGCCTCGGATCCGCGGATTGAAGCATACCGTCTAAACGCTTTTTTAGCGGAGGGCTTTTCGCGTAAGCGTCCATTGCGCAGGTTCCAGCGGGGAATTTTAAAGGATCAAACGGTAGTTATTCCAGGCGAGCAGGGAAACGGGCAACTCCGTACAATGATCGGCTGCAACTGCATTGTGGAACTTCCGGCGGGAACGGAACCGCTTCCCCCAGGTACCCGAGTTAACGTATATATGCTGGAGGGCGGATTATATGGAATGTAATCATTTTAAAGGAAATGTCAGCGTGATGACAAAAAGGCCTGCGATGCTCGCTGTAAGCGGGGTTAAAAATACAGGCAAAACTACGCTTATCGAACACCTGCTGCCACTGCTCGAAAAAAAGGGTATTCTGACGGCTGTAATAAAGCATGACGGACACTCTTTCGTACCGGACACACCGGGAACCGACAGCTTCCGTTTCTTTGCAGCAGGAGCATTATGTTCAGCCATATATGACCGTGAGAAGTTTTCTCTTACGTGCCGTGCTGCGGTTTCCGAGGGGAAGCTGGCGGAGTTCTTTCCCGATGCGGATCTGATACTCCTGGAAGGATTTAAAGAATCGGCTTATCCCAAGCTTGAGCTTGTCAGGAAAGGAATTCCATCAGACCCGGTCTGCGGCCTGCATACCTGCATAGCTATAGTCAGCGACCTTGACCTAAATACTGACCTGCCGTTGTTCCATCCTGATGCCGCGGAGGATATTGCAGAGTTTATTACTGTATTTTTGAAAGGGGGTATAACCAATGACAGACAGCTTCGAAAGAACGATTGATTATGTCCGGATATCTGTTACGGACCTCTTAACTATGGCAAAATGGACGGCCCAGCCGGTGCTACCGTGTAGGAAAAATGCCCGGCCGTGTAGGATTTATAAGTGTAGTAAACCAGCCTTTCTGCTCGGAATGCACACGTATCCGTCTGATTGCAAATGGTTTTCTGAAAACCTGCCGGCATCGCAGCCACGGAATACAGCTTCGCCCTTTGCTTGAGAAGACCGATGCCGACCTTCTGGCTGTGATACGGCAGACTATTTATAACAAACCGGAGCACCATTATTCCTTTGCTGAAGGGAATGCTGTCTTTTCTGGACAGCAGTTCATGTCACAGATAAGCGGTTAAATCTATTCCTCATACCTCTCACTGCTTCATGCAATTTGATCTATCTTTTTTTTCTTTTAACATTGCTTTTTTAAATGATAATTGGAACCATTTTTTATTCAGCCAGTGCTGGTATTCAAATTGTGCATAGGCATCAGAATTTTTATCATTGCCCATGCGGCGGGTGTGGTGCTTCATAAAAGTAAAGCAGAATATATTAAATAAAGTAGGATTAACTTTACATTCTCCACTGAGTATGGCAGCCACTTTTTTTGCAAGTGGTCTATATTTTGCTTTACAGTGCTCACGGTCAGGGAAAAATCCGGGCTGCTTGCCTATCCCCCTCATGTGGCCGACCATAATGCATCCCATCATTCCCAATAAACTGCTGAGATATTTTTCAGTCAGCCAGATACCATCACTGCCTGTAGTAATAGCGGTAATTGTGGGTTTTCCCATAAGCCCTACCAGATGTATCCACATAAAGGTTCTGTCAAACAAAGCTTTTGTTTGTGCTGAAATCATTTGCTCATAAACCGGAGAGCCGACAATCAATAGATCGCAGTCCAGTATTTTTTGCCTGATTTCCGGTAATGCATCATTTTTATGTACGCAATAACCGGTTTTTAAACAGGCCCAGCATCCATTGCAGTGGTTTATTTTTTTATCCCCCAATGAAATGACTTCATATTCAATATGATTATTGTATTGAACGACCATCTCCAGAAAATCTCTAACCATTGTAGCCGTATTGGATTTTTCATTATTCGGACTTCCAATTACGGCGAGTATTTTTTTCAATTTATTCCTCCACCTTTCTATAATTATATTAAAAACGAGCTCGAACTCAGTTTCAGTGTATACCCTTTCTGACACGTTGTCAACGAAAAACGAGCTACAACTCGGTTATTGCCTTTTTTTATAATTAATGCTATTATAATATCCTGAAGGAGTGAGTGAAATGGACTATAAGCCGAAAATTCCGCAGCAAAAAAGAGGAGTTGCAACGAAAAGACATATCGTAGAAACAGCAATAGAACTTTTCTCAAAGAAAGGTTATTATAATACAAGCTCTAATGAGATTTCCAAACAAGCCAGAGTCTCAATAGGCTGCTTCTATTCGTACTTTAAAGATAAGAAACAGCTTTTTATGGAATCATTTGACTATTATAATGAACTGATTAATAAGAGCATGGAAGAAGAATTTGACATTGACCTAAGCAATAAAGAAAAAATTATATACAATTTCATAAATAATATTTTACGGGCTCATAGAATTTTCCCCCAGTTTCATCAGGAAATTAGTGCGATGAGCATATTAGATACTGATGTCAAAGAACTGATTCTCAAACAGGAAAAGGAAGAAGTAAAGCGCTTGGGAATTTTACTAAATAAATTTGGCAATGAAATAAGGGTAGAAAATATAGAAGCTGCATCGGCAATCATATATAACGCAGTTGAAAGAACTGTTCATTCTTTGCTCTTTTCTCCCAGTGAAATCGAAGAAGAATTATTATTAAAAGAGCTGGCAAATATGATATTAATGTATTTGTTTTAATATCATATTTTCCTCATTTAATATTATGTATTTTCCTATATTCTCTCGGCCCAAGGCCATAAGCATTTTTGAACAATCTTGCAAAGTGCCCGGAGTTATGATAGCCAACTTTTTCCGCAATTGTGGCAATGCCATAATCAGAGTTTTTTAACAATAGGAGTGCCTGATTTAACCTACTGCCTGATTTTTCAAAAGTTTCTTTTGGCGTATAATCACCGATCAAAATTAGCAGCATATCATCTTCAAAACAGAAAGTCTGAAACGTACCGCTGCCGTAATCAGACTGCATCCGATAGGTAGACCCATCAGTACTGGACATTTCTGGAATTTTCACAAAGTGCAAAGCTTCCGGCAAGTTTAAATAATACTCTATCACTGACTGAAACATTTCCTTCCTCCTTTCTTTCATTGTATCACGAATAAGTTTTCTTAAACTTTAAAATAAAGTGACAATCCAATATATTTCTATCACGATTTCATAAAAAATTAAAAATAAAAAACGCTGAAAGCCTCATAATATAAGGAGTTTTTCCAATCTGCCAAAATGACCGTGACGGCTGGAAACTACTATTGATATTCCTGATTTTATCAAGTAAACTGTACCTCGTCAAGGTTAGCAAAAACTAACCGTAGAAATTACATAGAAAGGGGTATCGTTTATGGAACAGAAACAAACCGGATTATCTTACATTTTGGCAGGCGGTATTTTGAACGCATGCCGTCAGGGAATTATGTTTATACCGGTAATTTTGCTCTTGCCGACAATACTAGGTTTGACAGGTATATACTCCCAGGCTGTTGCAGATTTATTTACCACGATTGTTACCATCATCTTTGCAATCAGTATTCACAAGAAGTTGAGACATGTTGAAAATTCAGTAAGCAGAAGTGCATCTCCTGTTATTAAATGAATTGAAAACCATCAAGGTTTCTTGATTTATATAAATAAGCAACAATAAATACAATAATTGTTGCTTATCAAATACTTGAGGTTTTTTTGGTGATTGATAATAAGCCGAAATAATACTAATTTATAAATGCAGTACAATGAAACGAATGAATGAAAGGAGTAAAATTATGATGAATTCCAAAAAGATATTAGGGATCTGCGTTAGTAATCGAAAAAATGGTAACAGTTCAATTATTTTAAACGAATTGCTGCGACCAGCCAAAGAAGCAGGGCATGAAATTGAAGTTTTAAATTTGGGGGCGTTAAAAATTTTACCTTGCAGAGGTTGTTTTGCTTGCAGTAATTCTCATAATTGTGTTTTAAAAGACGATTTGAATATGGTTAAGGAAAAGATCGAAATGGCTGATGCCATCGCATTGGCATCTCCCTGCTATTACCTTTCTGCACCGTCCACATTAAAAGCAATTATGGATAGATCTGCTGCTTGGGCCATTAGCAAAACAGCCAATAACAGCAAAAAAAAATATGGAGTGGCGGTGTCGGTTGCCGGCGGATCACCGATTGAATTTTCACTGCAGAGAATTTTCACCAGTTTATTCTTAGGATTATATAACTGTGAAATTACCGGTCAATTAACCATCGGACATGCTTTCAATAAAGGAGAGGTTTTGTTAACCCCAAGTAAGCTAAAACTAGTGTCCGAACTTGGTGAAAACCTTCTTCGTTCCGTTGAATCAGATTGCTGCATCAAATCTTCTATTAATGAATGTGAAGACAAATTAGTATGCCCACATTGTTTATCGGATGCATTTCAAATCTATCAGGACGGTCGTTTGATTTGCCCGGTTTGTGGAGGGGAAGTAAAGCATAAAAATGAAAACGATACTATAGTCGGTTTTAATCGATTTTCCGCACAAGGAGCGTGTGAGCATAATACGCATATCGTCAATAATGTAATCGGCGGAATGATGGCTGGCGATGAAATCAGTCAAAGATTACAAACTTATTGGAAGTCTGAGGTCTTACCTGAAGAAGACTATCAAATTGATCTAGATTTAACTGGGGTAAAGGATTCACTAAACTGGGATAATGAGGCGCTTGATGCTTTAAAATCTACTATTCCGGCTGCATTCGAAGAAATCATCAAGAAGGTTATTACTAAAAAAGCACTTCAAAACGGGGAAACTCATATAAACAAGGAAACCGCACGGCGCTATCTGCCTAAATTTTAACATCATTAAGGAGGATCTACGATGACAAGTCAAATTAAATTTAAAAAAGGAACTTATAAGTTTCATACCAATCCAAACTTCAATTATCAATTAAATCGGACTTACGCTTGGAGCAATGGGGATTTGGAAGAACTTAAAACCGTGGCGGCCAAAATTACGGATGCTGCGACATGGGAAAAGGAACTACTAGAATTAGGGGAAAAAGCCTTGCAGGAAAAACGTATGGAAAATGCTATCGCTTACTATCGCATGGCGGAATTCTTTATGTACGACGGACATCCTGCTAAAATCACGACGTATGACAAAGCCGTTAATCTTTTCTATGATTATCATGCCGATATATTCAAATCCGGAATGATTAAAAGAGATTTAGTACCATTTGATGGGGCGCACCTTCCTGTGTTATATACAATTCCCGAAGACGGTAAATTTTTGGATACCATTTTGCTCCATGGCGGATATGATTCTTATATGGAAGAATTTGTACCAATGATGCTCTATCTCCGCGAAAACGGCTTTGCAGTTTACCTTTTTGAAGGACCCGGCCAGGGGGGAGCACTAAGAAAAGAAGGTTTGACATTTATACCACAATGGGAAATTCCGGTAAAAACCATATTGGATTTTTATAACCTGAATGATGTAACGATTATCGGCCTGTCTCTTGGCGGAATGCTGGCACCCAGAGCTGCTGCATTTGAAGGAAGGATTAAGCGGGTTGTTGCCTGGAGTTTATTGCCCAATCTGTTTGACCTGTTTCTGTATGATTTGCCTAAGAGTTTTCAACAGATGACCCGTTTACTGATGGAAATGGAAAATGAAGAAGTTGTTAATTTAATAATGAAGAGTATAATGAAAAAAGATCCGCTGATTGAATGGGCAATAAACCATGGAATACATAACATGGGTGTGCACACGCCATATGAGTATTTGAAAAAGATAAATCAATTCCAATACATGGATGTTGCCGCTCAAATAACACAAGATTTTCTACTTATAGGAGCTGAAAAAGACCATTTTATTCCTGTTGAATTTTACAAGCCCGTTATCGACGGATTGAAAAATGTTAATTCTCTTACGTATAGGCTTTTTACTGAAAAAGAAAGCGCTGAAAATCATTGCAACGCTGGAAATACTAAACTTGTTCTTGACACAATTATAAATTGGATAAAAGTAGTTAAGCCGTTTTTAAACTGAGCTAAGTTATCTTAATAAATTATTTCCTTTATAGTCACATCGTTTTTTCTGAAAGCGATGTGGCTATTCCTATAAGGATAATTATTCTTTAATGATAAATTTAATTCATTTGTATGCTTGACATACAAAATGAAAAGATGTATACTTGGCATACAATAGGTTAGAGATAACTAACCAATGAAAGGAAGAGAAATAATGAATCAGTTAAAGGGAGATCAAAAGCTTTATTATAAAATGCTTCATCAGAAAAGAGAAACAGAGCTGCTTTTATCTGCATTAAGGGTGAAGTTGTTCTCTTATCTGGAAAGCTGGGAAACTCCAAATGCTGTTGCAGCAAAATCAGGTTTAAACGAGCGGAATTTATCTTTCGTACTAAATGCATTAGCATCAATTGGATTGCTTGAAAAACGTAATGAAACTTATAGAAATACACAGCAGAGTAATAATTTTTTAAATCCAGACAGTTCCGTTTATTTGGGTGAAAGTATTCTTTTTAGAGAGAAAATGATGTCTCTGCAAAATATCGAAGAGCGTTTGACAAACGGCCCTGACAAAAACATTCTGCATAATAATAAAGGGATAGAGGTATATGATTTTTATGAGGCAGCGCGGGTGAGTATTCCTGAAATGTATACAGGGCGTGTTCAGTCTCTGATTCAGGCAGTCACAAGTCTTTATGGAAATAAAACCCCTAAAAAGATTCTTGATCTCGGAGGCGGTTCCGGGATTCTTGCAATAGAACTTGCAATTGCCTTTCCGAATTGTAAAAGCGTTGTTTTTGAGCACCCTGACGTAGCACGGCTGCCACATGAATTAGTGTCAGAGAGAAACCTCTCTGAGCATGTAAGTGTGATAGAAGGGGACTTTAATGCAGATGATATCGGAAAAGGATACGATCTGATTATTGCCTCAGGAGTTCTGGATTTTGCAAAAGATCATTTAGACTCAGTGATGAACAAATTATATGATGCTTTAACATCAAATGGTTATCTATATGTTGTTACGCATAATGTCAGTGAGGATTACCAGAATCCGCCTGAAAGCATTCTTGGCTGGTTATCTAGTCATTTG
>JAEWPQ010000118.1 GCA_023460575.1 Bacillota bacterium | reverse complement strand
AAAGTTTCAAATCCCAGATCTCTGGCTGAAAGAATTGACAGAAACTGAAGTCCGATATTGGTGGGCGATGTTTTATCGCTGATTTTTTCAACCTTTGTGACCTTATAATTATCCGGACAAAGCCAGTTATTTTCCTTTGTGGAAAATTCTTTGAAAAACTGCCAGGTCCTGCGGGCAGTATCCATAAGCAGCTCCTTATCATCCGGATTATCCCTCTGATGCAGTTTCTTTTCCGGCTGACTGATCCAGTAAGCAATTTCAAAAGAAAGAAACCAGTCCGCCATGAGGAGTGCTGTTAAAATCATTCCCACCAGGGGCAGATTTCCCGAAAATAAGATAAACAGAAGACAAAATGACGGAAGGAGCGAACTCCACATGGTAAGAAAATAACCTTTTCTGCTATTGATGACAGAGGCATCCACTGCCTCTGCCGTATTCCAGCGAAGCAGATTTTTTTTGCTGATCAAGATCCGGTACAGAGTTCTGACGATTGCATCCAGTGCAACATAAGCACGGTAGGGTGTAATCGTAAACTCCAGGAATGCTCTGATCAACATCACAGCCAGTTCTTTTAAAAAGCCTTTATACACAAACGCCAGCTTTGGCCGGAAGAGTTTTTGGGTACTTACGGCAAATAATAAAATAACCAGATTAAACAGATCATTAAAAAAAACAAGAGGCAGCCAAAGATAAAATGCCTCTGGCATCCATATCAGATTCAGCAAAACAAACAGGGTTTTGCTGAAAGGAACCAGGCTGCGTCTGAGATTATCAAAAATCTTCCATTTCGATAATGGGCTTAAGCTTCTTCCATCCTGTGTTTTTTTCATGAACAGCCATGGAATAAGCTGCCAGTCCCCGCGCAGCCACCGGTGCTCCCTTTTTGTAAATGATAAAACACTGTTAGGAAAATTGTCCATAATCTTAGCCGTACTGGAGAAAGCTGTTCTCGCATAACAGCTCTCAAAAAGATCATGGCTGAGTATCCGGTTTTCCGGTACCTTATTATGAAGCACCGTGCTGAATGCCTTTCTATCATAGATACCCTTTCCGATATAGATCCCTTCATTGAATATATCCTGATAAATATCGGATATTACGGTTCCGTAATGTGCAAGACCAGATTCTCCTCCGAAAATTTTCGTAAATCTGCTACCATTCTTATCCGGAATGTGGTTTCTAACCGAGGGCTGAATGATGACATAACCTTCCTCCACCTTCTGACCTGCCGGATCCAGAACTGGTTTATTTAAAGGATGATCAATTAACCCCACCAGTTTTGCCGCATTGTCACGAATGAGATTCGTATCTGCATCCAGTGTAATCACATACCGGAAGGTGGTAAGAAGCTTTTCATCACAATAAACAGCGGAAAAAGTAGTATTCTCTTTTTCTGTTCCGTCCAACAGGTTATTGAACTCTTCCAGTTTTCCTCTCTTGCGCTCCCAGCCCATATAACAGTTCTCTGCCTCATTCCATTTACGGCAGCGGAAAAACAGGGAAAAGCGCTGATGCTCCGACGGATAGAGCTCATTTAGTTCTAACATGCGGGCAGCAAGGGCATTGCGGATCACATCATCCTTTGGCATAAACTGGTCCCTGGAATCTTCAAAATCAAGCAATAATGCAAAAAAGAGGTTTGGCTGCCGGTTTGCAAGATAATGCTTTTGCAGACGCTCCATGTATTCCAGACCTTGTTCCTTTGAGGAAACGATAACCGGCATGACTACAAAGGTTCTTGCATCTTCCGGGATTTCCATAAGATAGTCAAGGGCCGGGATTTTTCTAACCGTTATTCTTCTGGTGAAAATGAAATTAATTATTTCCATGGAAATGCCGGTCAACAGCGGCAAGACTGCCAGCAGGGTAATCACAGACCTGCTGAAAGCCTGCATTTTTCCAATCGTCCGAAACGCATACAGGAGGCAGGCCCCCAGACCCAGAAGCATAAGAAACAGGGATAAGAAATATAGAAAACCTTTTGCATTCCATTTTTTCTTAAACCTGCGGGGAATCGTTTTTCCCAATGCCTTTGCTTTTAAAATCGGATAGCCCTTCCCTAACAGATAGGCTCCGACATGATGGGAACAATGCAGACCTTCCTGTCCCTGAATTGCCAGTTCCAGGCAGTCTTTTGCTATCTTTTCTTCCATCAGCCGGTAACGGAGAGATAATTTCACAATTATTCCGCGGTACATGCCTCTGGATTCCAAATCCATATTTGAATAGACACCTGCCGGATCCTGGGACAAAATCTGCTCCAGACAGGAGTATTTTTCAAAAAACTTTTCCTCATCGACTTCATTCATGTCTCTTAAGCTGACAATTAATGTCCTGATATTTGTCTCGAGAAATGACTGGATTTTTCCTTCTTCCTGGAATACAGAAGAGTTTCTCACCTGTCTGTCCTTTGAGCCAAAATGATATTCCAGGTATCTTTGAATGGATGCCTCATCAAAGGACATATTTTTCATCAGATAGATGACATGAGCGTGAAATGAGTAGTTAAACGGAAGGCTGTCCTCTGTTTTGCAAAGAAGCGCTGATAAATCAGCCGGTCCCTGTCTGCGCTCCAGCTTTTCCCTTAAAAACTGTTCCGCTCTGGACTTCACTTCAATCATATTAAGAATTTCATCTGCAACTGCAATAATTTCTTCCAGAATGCAAAAACCCAGCATTTCCGGCAAAACCCAGATCTCCTTGTCTGTAAGTGCTATCTTTTGCTGATAAGCTGTCAGCATTACTGAGATGTTTTCTTCACTTAAATGTCCGCCGGTAAGAGCCACCATTTTTTTCGCTACTACATAGATCCGCGGAAAGTTATGGTATTCTTTTACCTTGAGAATTGGCAATACCGCATAGCTTGTTCCGGAAGTACGTACTTTTTTCATCTCCCTGTACATCATCTGAAAATTATCATAGAGCCAGCGTGCAGCCGGTATCAGGGAAATGATGCCTGGCGACAGAGCAGAGATCGTGTCTCTGATCTTATTCAGTTTTTTATATGCAGCCTGATTATAATCATTAAGAACAAAGCTGTTCCCAGTCAGTCTCACCTGACTGTGACCTTCTGCCAGCTCAATCATCTGCTTTTCCCATTCAGCCGGACCCGGCTTATTTCCTGCTTCCTGAAAGCAGGACGGAAAACGCACATTCTTATTAAAATGGTAAAGCCGGTAATATAACAGAAACAGAATCAGGCAGATTAAGAAACTCAGTATTAATAAAATGACCGGCAGAAACGGTGAATTTATGTTAAAATTAATTTTATCCAGAAAGATCTGCAATAGAATCTCCTCCTTGCCTATTTTTATAAAAAAACAGCACAATATTATATTGTTACATTTTTTATGGTTTTTATCCTGAAAATGTATGAAAGAAAAAATGAAAAAGAATGAGCTGATAAAACCTGCTCATTCTTTAACCCTCTATCCTTTGAAATGGTCTCATTTTCCCCTGCTTATGGTGTCAAAAGTATCGAACCGGCAGGTATCTTCCATAGATCTTGAGATTTTAGTCAATCCCTTTCCAAGCCCTGCCTCAATAAAATGTCTGGTTCCTGACTGGGCGAGTGAGGTAATTAATTTCCCCCACTTCACGGTGCAGTACATGTTCCGTATCAATTCATCCGAAAGGTCCTGAGCTTTCCATAAAATGCTCTGGTCAATGGCTGACACCACAGGAATGGCAGAATCAACTACTTTGATCTTCGCTACGCTGACCGACAAATCCCTCTCCGGTATATGATACAGGGGTGTGTGAAATGCAAATTTGGAATCAATGGTATAAATATTGAGTGCCCCCCTCTCTGCTGCCAAATCACATACCGACTGAATGAAATTCTCATATCCTGAAATTCCAAAGCAATAGGGATTATTTTCGCAGGCGATAAACACCTTGTCCTCACACTGGCTATCCTTAATAATCTGAACAAGCTCCTCCTTTTCAAACCCGATGATGGTTGCCATGCCCTCTTTTTTACTTTCTTTCCGGTTGATTTCATAAAGCAAAAAGGCCCCATCCTCAAACGTAATAGCATGACTGCAAGCCAGTGCTGTTATGAGTCCCATGCTGTACCCGATCATATAGTCCGGAACGGTTCCGTGGGAGACATACCACTCATACATGGCATAATCACAGGTATAGATCGTCAGCCAGTTATAGAAATTACTTTCCGTATCCAGGGGATCACCATTAAGATAGGCATCAATATCCAGTTCATATCTGTCTTTTAATATGGCTGACAGCTGACGGATTCTTTTTCGTTCCTTCTCGGGAATTTTATGGATTATCTTCCGGTAATCCGTACCGATTCCGGCAAACATCATTGCCATATTGTTTTTCTTTCCAAGGTTAAATTCCATTGCTGTCTCCTATATCTTTCGGTCCTCATTGATTTTGAAATAGATTTTATTTATCCGCCTGTTCCATACAAACCAGCTGACGGAAGATAACATGATAGCAGTGGCACACATCAATAACAGTTTTATTCCATTAAACACCACATCCACACTCCTCTCCAATCAAGATAAGTTCCTCTAAACAATTTGCCGGTATAAATAAAATGCTTCCGCATAGGCCGTATTGATTTCCGCTCCCCGATATCCTGCCACCAGTCTGCTGGTATCCAGGGTTCTGGTCTGGGCATTGTTTTCTGTAGAATATACAGAAAGAGCCGCCAGCTTATCCTCGATCTCATCGCTGATATCCACATAGTAATTGGGATCAAACTTTTGTGTGGAAGCAAATATTTCATAAAATAATACTTTTTTTAGAAAAGGGGTTTTTGACGGCCGGCACCAGACCATGGCTGCCTGAGAAACGATCCGATGATCCGAATTCATATCCTGATCATAATGGCAGTATAAAACTTCTGGCTTTATCTCAAAGATAATTTGCTCCAGAGACGTTACTATATCCAGCTGGGGAATGGTATCTAACATGATGAGGGGATGGTCTGCAAAGTATATCTCCTGAATTCCCAACACTTCTGCCGCTTTCTTTGCATGTGATTTTCTTGTATTCATAAGCGTTTCATCAAAGCGCCTGGAATACTTTGAACTGATAAACACCACATAAACCTGGTCTCCTGCTTTTGTATGTCTTTTTATGGTTCCTCCGCACCCTAACACCTCATCATCAATATGGGATGCTATTACCAGTACTTTCATTGTTTCGTTCCTCCCTTTCGTGACTCATAGTAATCCTCCAGTATATGCTTCATGGACTTTGATGCCTGAAAATACAACTTCTGCCGGGCTTTTTCAGCACAAATAAGGGAAGGAGCCTCCTCTTTTACTTCCTTTATAACCAGTGAAGACTTAGAATTGCATAACTTACGTATTTTATTTATCAATTGAAGCATAGTCATAGAATCCTCTGGGGCTAAGTTAAAGATCCCGCTGCAAAAATAATCAAGGCACTGACTGATGGCCTGGGTAAAATCAGTTACATCAAGTAACTGAATGATCTTAGAAGGAGATACAAAAAGTTCCAATGCTTCATGTCTTTCTGCCCGGTCAAAGAACAGGGGGACCGCAGCAATGTTCTTTTGCCCGGCTCCGGAAATGTTAACAGGGCGGAGAATCATCAGCTTCTTACAGGGAATCAGGCTCTGGCAGAGGAGCTCCGCTTCATATTTTGTCTTAGCGTAATTTCCCTCTGGAACGACAGGAGATTCCTCTGTGATGATCTTACCTTCTCTCGCGTAAACTGCAGCAGTGGAAATATAAATAAACTTAGAATACCTGCAGGATTCAATGAGATTTTTTGTTCCTTCCACATTTACCTGTGAAAAAATCCGGCTGTCGATGCCTGCTCCAATGTTAGTACGGTTTAAAGCGGCCAGATGTATAACAAAATCAAATTCCCGATCCAGCTGAAATTTTTTTGTAATATCCACCGTATAATATCCGTCCAGGTCATAACGGGAAGGCAGCTCCCTTCCCAGCCCATAGATCTTATGTCCATCAGACTTGAGTCTGGAAAAAAGATACCCTCCCACAAAACCATTGATGCCTGTGATCAGCACATTCATATTTCTTCCTCCCGATATGCAATTGCAATGTGACTGTCTTCTTTTGTGATCCACTGTATTTTAAGCACTGCATTATAAAAATCCAAAGTCAGTATGGAGCCGGAACGATCCGCAGCAACCGGAAGAGAGATCTTTCCCAAATCAGCAGTAAGGCCCAGTGAAAGTGCCTTTATGACTGCTTCTTTCATGACCCAGGTTCTGCAAAACATCTGGTACTGCTCCGTTTTAGAAAGGCTCTGATAGAAGGCGGATTCTTCCGGGGAATAGAGGGATTCCATGATCTCATACTTTCTTTTTTTTAAAGAATGTGCTGTTTCTATATCAACACCTGCCTCCCGGTTTCTGTCTGTAATCAAAATCAGATGATTTCCGCTGTGAGAGAGATTGAATTTCAAATCTGTGACTGGCTCTATGACTGAAGGTTTTCCGTAGGAATTCCTGTAAAATCGTATCTTTTCCGGATAACAATTCAGATAACTGCTTAATATCATTCTGGTCAGTGAACGCCGCAGCATCATTGTGTTTCTTGACTGCGGAATCGTGATAAGGTTTAACCGCTCTTTCTCATCTTCTGATAAATAATTTTCATAAGGGATCTCAGTTACTGCTCTGCATTGGTCTAAGTCAGCCAGATACACGTCTTTTTTTAGGAGAATAACTGCCCCAAGTTTCATAAGAGTTAAAAGACCGTACACAGCACTCTCAGTTCCAAAACCCTTTGAAATAACGCTGATCCATTCCATCTCTTAATTTTTTCCAGTACTCCGTGTGATTTACATACCAATCCACCGTTAGGGAAAGCCCGGAAGAGATATCATATTCCGGCAGCCAGCCAAGCGCCCGGAGCTTGTCAGTATTTAAACTGTAACGAAGATCATGTCCCGGTCTGTCATTTACATAACGAATCAGGGATTCGTCTTTTCTCATAAGAGCTAATATTTGTTTCGTCAGAGCTAAATTTGTGACTTCCTGAGCCCCGCCCACATTATAAACTTCTCCGTTTTTTCCATCTTTGATTACGTGATAGATCCCGCTGCAATGATCTTTTACATACAGCCAGTCTCTGATCTGGCTGCCGTCACCAAACACGGGAACCGGAATTCCTTCATAAAGATTGGTGATAAATAAGGGAATTACCTTTTCCGGATATGCGTACGGTCCGTAGGTATTGGAAGCTCTTGTGATACAGACAGGAAGACCGTAGGTAGCAAAATAGCTGTAAGCCAGACGATCCCCTCCTGTCTTTGAGGCAGAATAGGGGTTCCTGGGTTTTAATTCTGAGGTCTCATAAAAACTTCCCTCCTGAATCTGGCCATACACCTCATCTGTGGAAATCTGAATGAATTTTTCCAGAGTATCCCGATTTTTTAATGCATGCTCCAAAAGAACATATACACCAATCACATCGGTCATTAAAAAGTCCTGTGTATTTCCGATGGAACGATCCACTGCAACCTCTGCTGCAAAATTGACTACAACATTAATACCCTCCATCAGCGTTTCCACCAGATCAGAGTCGCAGATGTCTCCTTTTACAAACTTAAAATCCTGCCGGTCTGTAACATCTGCCAGATTATCCATATTACCGGAATATGTAAGCTTATCCAGCACAGTCACATGAATATCGGTCTCCTTCTCATATAAATATTTCACGAAGTTTGAACCAATAAATCCGGCACCGCCAGTAACTAAATATTTTTTCATCTTCATTCTCCTTCGTATTTTTTATATAATATGCTGGCATTATGTCCTCCAAAACCAAAGGAATTAGAGATTGCCATGTTCACCTGTTTTTGGATTGAGACATTGGGTACATAATTTAAATCCAGTTCCGGGTCCGGCTCCTTATAATTGATGGTTGGGGTAATGATACTCTGATTAATAGTTAAAACTGTAACAATCCCCTCAATCACTCCGGATGCCCCCACCGTATGGCCGATCATGGATTTGGTGGAAGATACATAAAGGTCAGCTGCATGGGAGCCAAAGCAGGATTTGATGGCCATAGTCTCGTATTTGTCATTTAAATAGGTGGAGGTTCCGTGTGCATTGATATAATCAATGTCTGCCGGGTTTACTTCGGCCTGGTCCATGGCAAGCTTCATGGTCTTTGCCATCATAACACCGTCTGCTTCCGGTGCCGTGATGTCTCCTGCATCACTTGTTATGGCACAGCCTCCTACCTCTGCATAGATTCTGGCTCCCCGTTTCTTTGCATGTGCTTCTGATTCCAGAATCATAATGCCGGCCCCTTCCCCCATAACAAATCCATCCCGGTTCCTGGAGAAAGGACAGCAGGCAGATTCCGGCGTTTCGTTCTTTACGGAAAGTGTCATAATCTGATTAAAGCCTTTGATATAGTCTTTTTGAATGTGTGAGTCGGCACCTCCGGTAATGACCACATCTGCAAAACCGGATTGAATCAGCTGCTGCCCCAATGCAATGGCATAAGCAGATGAGGCACAGGCTGTGGATACATTAAAGTTCGGACCTTTAAGTCCATATCGGATAGAGATCCATGCACTGGGAGCATTAGGCATTGATTTAACAATACTGTTACTTTCTGACTGTTCTTTTTCCACGTCGCTGTAAGCAGTCGTTACGATTCCCAAAATCACTGCCACCCGGCTTCTGTCACAGGAATCGAAATCGATTCCGCTGTCTTTCACGGCTTCATCCGCAGCCACTAACGCCATCTGGGTTAAGCGGGTCATCTTGCCGCGCTCTCTCTTCTTTATCAGCTCTTTTGCCTTTTCTAAAAAGCTGTTATCCACCTGAGCAGCAATCTTTGTCTCTAATCCGGTCGGATCAAACAGCGTAATCGGTTTTACTCCGGAAGCTCCTCTGATCATTTTACAAAAGCTTTCTTCCATGGTGTTTCCTAAAGCATTTATCATTCCCATACCTGTAATTACGGTCTTGTTATCTTTCATGGATACCCCCTAAAGTTTACGATATACCTTAAAATCTGCTGGAAGAAACAACGGATCCAAAGTCTTTTTATATTCAGTCATTAAGGTTTCTAAAAGCGTCTCCTCTTTCAGCTCCGTATAAAGAGATTTTAGCGAGGCAGATACGCCTAAGACTTCCTCTATACTTTCCTGAAACTGCTTATTGTCTAAGAACGGATCTTCCATGTACCGCGCAATTTCATTAAGCAGAAAAGAAAGAAATCTTATCCCATATACCTCGTAACACTCTTCCCGGTTTACAATATAAGCGGCAGCTCTCTTACCGGAATCTTCTGAGGATAGAAGCCCCTCTCCCCTTCTACCGTCTTTCCCCTGCTTCATGAAATCAGATACTTGTAAAAGAAGAGGCTTAAAAAGGTTAGAATGAAGGTGATCCGGCAGATTAATCAGGCACTGAGAGATGATTGGGAAACCAGTCGAATCCACCATTTCAAAGATTCCAAAGAGAAGCACCTGCTTTGTGATCTGATCAAGCTCTTTTAAAGTAAGTTCCCCTTCTAATGACAGCTTATAGGCATATGCGGCCAATGAGATCAAAAGCTTTGATAACACCAGGCGGCTTTCCCCCCTTAATACCAAAGGTTTTCTGCCGGTCATAGAAAGGAACTTAACCATTTCTTTCACCGTCTCCTCACTTGTATCCGGACCTGCATTTACTTCTGCTGTAGAAATCACTTTTAATGGATAGAAATAGTGAAGTCCCAGACATCGCTCTTTCGCCTTTCCATAAAAAAACACATCTCTTACATCAAGAGAAGAAGTATTGGTTGCAAAGATACAGGTATTTTTAGCAATCCCTTCCAATCGTTGAAAGATTTCCTGCTTAACGTTTAAATCTTCTATTACAGTCTCTATAATTATATCACAGCCAGCTAAGTCAGCCAGCTTGTCTGTGATTATGGGAGTTTTTTCCCCAATGAGCTGTTGGTCTCTTCTTCGTTTTTTCTGTATTTTCTTTGTGATCTTATCAATCTGCTCCTGGTTTCTGGAGACCAGTATGACCTGGCAGTCATATTCCATCAGCGAAAAGAAAAGATCCTGTCCCATTCTTCCTGATCCAACGATTCCTATTGTCATTCTTTTCCTATTCTACCAGCAGGTCACTTCCAAATTTAAGGCGGTATTCATCTCCTGCAATTTTGCTGGTCTTATACAGTTTTCCAACCTGTTCATAAAATTTCGGCTCCGGCAACACGGTTTCTACTACTGCATTGGTTAAATTGTAGTAATCCAGGTTATGATTAATGATGTCTTTTTTCATCGTCTCATAAAGTTCTGTTCCCGGAAACGGAGTCAGTACCGTAAAGCCGGCATGATAAATGGGATTATCGCTTACAAACTGTGCCACCCGGTCAAAATCTGATTCCACATATTCCGGTCTTACTATGTAGTTGCCGTTGACTAAGATCCCAAGGCTGTTTAAAAACTTTAAGGCACCGGAAATATTCTCGATGGTGTTTTGCTTATTATAAGCTTCCAGCTCTTCATTGCTGGTAGCTTCTAATCCGCAGATTGTGATCCGAAGCCCTGCTTTTACAGCAAGCTCAATAATATCCGGATGCCGGATCACCGTATCCGTGCGCAGATCTGCCAGATAATAATGGTTATTTAATCCTTCTTCAATAATTCTGGTAAATAAAAGTCTGGCCTTTTTTATATCACCAAAGGTATTGGCATCGCAGAAACGGATAATGGGATATTCATCCATTGTCTTTAATTCCCGGATAATGCATTCCACATCTTTATGAAAATACCGTCCGCCCGTGGTCTGCCAGATGCTGCAAAAGTTACATTTGTGGGTACACCCCTGGGAGGTACTGATATAATGAATCTTTTTTCCCATCTGCCGAATGGTATAATTATATTTATCCGTCAGCTTCCGGTTTGGCATAACAGTATCCAGGATATGCTGCTCCTTAATCTCCTCGGTGCTGAGGCTGCAGATGGACTGGGTATAAAAAATGCTGGTCCCTTTATTGAGCCCAAGTCCCGTGATCTTACTGAAATCTGCCAGCCAGCCATCTGCCTTAAATATCTCTACCATCTTTTTAAAGCTGTATTTTCCAATACCAACGGTAACAAGATCGGCCCTGGAGCCTGAAAAAGAATCAGGGCAGAGGGTGGGATGTATGCCGCCTACCATAGTTAAAATGTTTTTGTCATATTCTTTTGTGATATTTAAAATTTTCAGTACCGAATTATACTGGGCAGTAATGCAGGTAACTCCCACAAAATCAGGTGAAAAACGTTTTAACTCTTCCACATACGCCTGGGCAAAATCATATCCCGGTATATTATCTTCTTCTGTTTTTTGATCCAGAATCACCACTTCATCGTCAGGTACCATGCTTGCCAGCTCATTTAAAGCCAGAGGAGGACCCACCATGACTCTTCTTCCAAACGATTTTCTTACGGCCTCGTCAGCAAAATCAAACATACGGAAAACTCTGGGAATGGGCGGATTTACCAATAGTATTTTCATTTCCTGCTCCTCACTTTATATTTTTCTTAAAGTAAAACCTGCCTGCATGAATTTACTAACCTCCATGACAAAGCTGAAAATCAGATCCCCGCTCTCATAGGTGTGTTCCTTTAACAGATTGTCAATGGAAATAAGAGCGGCGGGAGGACCCGCATATCCCACATCTTCAATGGCACTGTAAAACTGGTCTTTGCGGATACCAAGGCCAAGACATTCTTCAATAATCAGCTCTCTCACAAATTTTGAGGGCATATTTACTACAAAATGCTTTAAGTCTTTTAAATCAATATTTTTTTCATTTAACATGCGAACCAGGGCATTATAAAAGATAGTTTTTCCATTTTCTTCCATTGCATAATCCCGCATTTCATTTAAATAAATCTGACGGATATGATGATAGCCGTTCTGATAATCCTCTTTGGGATTGGTCCAGTGGAAGGGATAGCTGTTTCCCATAGCTGATTTTTTTCTGCTCCCCGCGGATTCAAAGTAGGTATCTTCCAGATAAAGCCCTTCCTTTTCATTTTTCACCGCAGAAAATACCATAGCACCTGCCCCGTCACAGAGATACCAGCGCAGGAAAATGTCTTCTTTGGTAATAAGTGTCTGATTATAAAATTCGGGGATAAAACAGGAACTTGCCACACTGGAAGAGATCACAAGCGCATTCTTATATTCTCCTGAAGCAAGCATGACATGGGCCAGCTTAATTGCTTTGTAGATAGAAGTGCAGTTGGAATGAATGTGGATCTCTCCGCACATATCGATCCCCAGTTCTTCCTGTATTCTGGTAGTAAGGGGTGGAATCTGATGGGAATAAGCACCGCCGTATATTAAAAGATCAATATCCTTTGCCAAAACACCAGCTTCTTCCATGGCCTTTTTAGCCGCTTTGACGGACATTGTTAAATTGTCATCCACAAATGTCCTTGTCTTGTTGTCAAAAGCATAGTAGCAGTGATTGATCCCAAGCATTTCTTTAATAATAGGCTGGACTCTTCCTGCCCAGTTTCTGATCTTTTTAGGCGCCTCACTAAATTCTCCCAGATAATCATTGATTTCGTCAAAATCAATGGGGTTTCCAGGAAGGTATGTACCTGCGCCAGATAATTTTACATTGATAGCCATCGGATGGACTCCCCTCTTTAAGTAAAATAATATTCTTTAAACCCATCTATAAAATGAAACCGGTTGGCAAAATCATAATCACAGCGATGTTCATTAATAAAAGCAATGAGCTTTCTTGCATAATCCAAGGAGCTCTTTCTTGGTACCAGAAGATCAATGATTCCCAGCCTGTCCGCTTCCTGGGAATCAATCAGACTGCCCTTTACGATCATTTCATAGGCACGGAAAAAACCTGCCTCTTCCGAAAGTCTCAAGGTTCCGTTCACCCCAGGTAAAAGTCCAAAGGTGGATTCCGGCAAACCAAGCCTGGCGCCTGACTCACAGATTCTTACATGGGAAGATAACGCCAGCTCAAATCCAGATCCGATACAGAAGCCTCCAATGGCACTTACCACTGGAATTTTCATATGAAATAGTTTCTTGAAGCTTTCTTTACAATCCACATACCATTCCGGATAATGAGTCACCACACCGTCTTCTACTTCAGCATGAGAGCTGATAAAATCTAACAGTTCTCCAACATCTGCCCCTGAACTAAAATGCCTTCCGCTTCCATATATAATGATTCCGGAAGCACTTGTGGACAGGGCATATTCTTTTATAACCTTTGAAATCTCTAAAAGGAACTGGGATTTCATTTTATTTGCTGGAGGCATATTAATGCAGATATATGCAATGCCTTCCAATTCTTCGTAAACAATTGTCTCAAATTTAAGTCTCATCACTTCATTTATCTTCCTCAGTTTTTATAAGTGCCAGTTTACAAAAATAACCGGTCTCAGGATCGGCTGTATTTGTTTCTCCTGACAGACAGCAATCTTTGTAGACATTCATACAGCATTTAATCCCATGAAGCTGTTCTCTCGTCCGTTCCCGCGTAAGGTCTGACATTTGTGTTTCCAGGTCTTCAATAAAGCTTTCGTTCCTTAAAATGGCATTGGCAAATCCATGGTTTATAAGTTCTTCACAATTCATGATACGGGCTTCTTTTCCAAATGAAAATCTGGGTGCGAATAGCAGCTGCAAAAAATGACGGCCAGTCCTATGCTCCGGATCATACCGCATAGTTGCCTGATCGGATAGAAAGCACATATCAAATATATATATCTTTTCGCACAGACTCATAGAAAACTCACAGTCAATGACTAAAACAGATATGATATAAGGATCAAGAAGAACTTTTTTTATCTGCAGAAAATCTCTGTGCGGTATGTCGCTTAAACAGTCCTTTTTCAGGTGCAGGATTATGATGTTCTTTTCTCCTGTCTCAATGGCTCCACTTACAAATGGTGCCAGATCCCTTTCGGACATGATCTGGCAGATTAACATCTGGTTCTCCATCAAGTCATTCCCCCCTGTGGGCTGTGATTGGTTCTCCGGCTGAAAACAGCTCTCTGATATGAGGCGGGATATCGTACACAATGCGATCCTCGGACACCAGAAGCATCTTAACCTTTGCTTTCATCATGGTGGTTTTTCGACCGTTACACACCGCTTTATGGTCGGATACGATATAGTTGTCTTCAATCCAGTAGCGGCTGTCTATGACAAACTGATCAAACAGCCGCAGTTCTTTCATATATCTGACGTTTACCTCAATGACAACCGGATATAGTTTCTCCCGCTCTAAATCCTCCATCATGGAAAATTCACGAAAGAAATTCCAGCGCACGGTTTCTAAATAATTTAAATAAACGGAATTATTTACATGTTTGAAAGAATCCAGTTCATGTCCCTGAACTTCAAACCAACACTGATTGGTTAAAATAATATCATCTCCTGTCCAGTCAGATATCCATCGTCTTTATGAGCTCCGTAAAATATCTGCTTTCTTTCTCGTACATGGGCCAGCAATCGGTCTCCGGCTGTTCCCATATCTGATCGAAGCATTCCTTTTGTCTGGCAGTGTAACGGTACGCCAGTCCCTCAATCAAGTCCACCGCTTTTGGGAGTGCTTCTCTTTTTCCAGTCGTCTCATCCACCAGTCCCAGACGCAGAGCCTCCTGACCTGTGATCATATCTCCTGATAAAATCAGTTTTTTTGCATTTCTTTGTCCGATTAGATTTGGGAGTCTTATGGTTCCTCCAAATCCGGGCAAAAGACCCAGTGTAATCTCCGGAAAGGAAAACAAAGCCTGTTCAGCTGCCAGCCGGTAATTGCAGCTGAGAGCAATTTCAAGTCCAGCTCCAAAACAGGCTCCTTCAATAGCTGCAACCGTTATAAGCGGCAGACCTTCTATGTAGGATAAGATCTTCTTCCCCTCATTCAGTTCTTTTTGAAGAATCTCCGGACAATCTTTATACGCCCTGATCCGCTCTATATTGGCACCTTTGCTGAAGTTCCTTCCGTTTCCTGTGATAATCAATCCCTTAAAAGGATTATGATTCAGCCACTGTTTAAACTCTGTAAGATCCAGAAAAACAGCATGATCCACCACATTATCTCTTCCATTATGAAGTCTTAATACTCCGATGTTCTCTCCCGCAGTATCATATTCCACCATAGGAGCAGACTCTCTGTTCATGATTATAAAGCCTCTACGATGGCATTTTCCTTTTCATAGACCAGATAGGCAGTCTCCACCACTTCTTTAATCGTGTTAGCCGGTTTCTTCAGCAGATATTTTCCAATGTTCTGCATCTGTATGTTTAAGCTGTATTTCTTCTTTAACTGCTCAATCAATTCAACAAACATCAGAGAATCTCCATCTAAATCGTCAATTACAGATAAGTCTTCTTTAAGTTCTGTTATGGAGACCTCACACTCATCTGCTAAAAATGAGTACACCATCTCTTTGATTTCTTTCTTTGTCTCTTCATTTAATTGTTTCATATGATTTCTCCTTTGTTCTTTTCGATTATTCTTTGATATTTTTTAAAAATAAGTACAGGCACCTGCTTAAGATGACTGCAATCAACAGAAAAATAACAAGCTCTGAACTATCTATGGTAACTCCATTGATTGACTGATTGATAAACATGGCAATGATAACAATGACAAGTACCATCTGCTTGATAACCATAACCGGCGCCAAAAGATAGCCAAACTTATTTTTTTTCAAAAGTAAGATGCCTGCCAGGATTCCTGCAGGAAGCAAAATGGCAAGATCCAGAGCCTGAATCACCAGTGTGGTGTAATGTTCCAGTTCACCGGGAACTTCCTGTCTGATCAGTGGAACACAAATCCGTTTTAACCACATCATGCCCGCCAATACAGCCGTTACAATGAGGATAACCCCTATAATCTTTTCTGGAAATCCCTCGTCTAATTTAGACTGTATATCTACTTCCCATAAAGACAGAAAGGTCAGTACAAAAGCGAAAAAACAGGCCGACAGCAATGCCACATATATGAGAAACAGTCCGTTATACATCGCTCCAAAAGAATAGGTAGTATAGGTATAAAGAAGATAGCCCAAAAGTCCAAGCAGTAGAAATCTGCCTTTTAAAGAACCTTTCCCCGCAAGAAGGAACGACCACAAAAGCGCTGGAACGCCAAGAACCAGAGTTACCCAGTCCTGGGCTCTTGCCTGTAATGCCATAGATACGGAATCATTCTTATAAAGCCCCTGCCCATAAGCCATCACCAGATTGTGGTGGATGGACCGCAGCGGGATCTCTCTGCTTCCTCCTGTTAAAAAGATTCCGCAGACAGCCGCAATTCCGGCCAGTATAACGATTAAAATGGTTAATAAACCGATTGCCTTTCTATATCTCATCATTCTCCCCATTAGATTTCATAAATCTGCTGTTTTCAAACCCTAGTTCAAACGCTTTTAGATTGATACCCACCAGTTTTTCCTGTACTGCTTCTTTTATGGCTGTACGCCATATTTCTGCCTCTATGTCCGTGGTGGCTGCCAATGCTCCGATCAGCACCACATTTACGGTCTTTTGATTTCCCGCTTCTTTGGCATAGGTGAGGGCATCAATGCTCATATAATGAATTGGCAAAGCGTGAAGCTGCTCCTCCAAATCCTCCGGATACTCTGCTGTGCCGGTGATTACCGGCATAGGATCAATCCGCTGTCTGCTTGTAATTAAGGTTCCGCCCGGCTTTAGCCATTCCACATACCTGGCCCCTTCAAGCATCTCAAAGGCAAGAATTATGTCTGCTGTTCCTCTCTCTATAATGGGAGAATAAATTTTTTCGCCAAACCTCACATAGGTTACTACACTTCCACCTCTTTGAGACATGCCGTGCACTTCGGAAACTTTCACATCAAGCCCGTTGTTTTGGGCCATCTTCCCAAGAATTCTGCTGGCGAGCACCGCTCCCTGCCCCCCAACTGCTGCTATAAGAATATTCATCTCACTTCCCCCTCTTACGCCTCTTTTTTAATAGCATCAAATTTGCAGATTCTGGCGCAAAGCCCGCAGCCTGCACAAAGTTCTTTTTTTATCTCTGCCCTGCCGCGGGAAAAGGATATGGCGGGACATCCGATCTCCATACATGCTTTGCATCCTCTGCAATTGGTGATGCTTAGAGGTTCATGAATCAAAGAGGTGTTTTTAAGAAGTATACAGGGACGTTTGGTAATGATCACGGATGGTTCTTCAGCCTGTGTCTCTTCTGTGACGATCCGCTCCAGCTCCGTGATATCATAGGCATCTACGGTTTGAATTCTCTTTACCCCAATTGCTTTTGCAAGGGCCACAAAATCAACAGCCTGACTTTTTTTACCCCGAATGGTACACCCGGTCCCCGGGTGGTCCTGATGTCCGGTCATAGCTGTAGTTGAATTATCCAGTATAATAACCGTAATATTTCCCTGGTTATATACCACATCAATCAGACCCGTAATGCCGGAATGAACAAAGGTGGAATCCCCGATCACTGCAACGGTTTTCTTTGAGAATTCTTTTCCTCTGGCCTTCTCAAACCCAAAAGCCATTCCAATGCTGGCACCCATGCAGATGGACGTATCCATGGCACTTAAAGGTGCAAATGCTGCCAGGGTATAACAGCCGATATCCCCGGAGACATGAAGTTTCAGCTTATTTAAAACATAGAACACCCCTCTGTGATGGCACCCCGGGCAAAGAACCGGCGGTCTTACAGGAATGTTTTTTGACAGTTCTGCCCTCACTCCGGCTACGGTCTCCTTAAGCACTGCTGCCCGGATGATCTCCTGGTTTAACTCTCCTATAACAGGAATCACTTCTTTCCCAATAACCGAAAGCCCCCAGGACTTAATCTTCTCTTCTATAATAGGTTCCAGTTCTTCAATGACATAGACTGTATTACACTTTCTGATAAATTCCGTAATCTTTTTCCTGGGAAGGGGATAAGACAGGCCAAGTTTTAAATAAGAAGCTTCCGGAAGCACCTCTCTGGAATATTGATACGCAATTCCGCTGGTAATGATTCCAATGTCCCTGCTCTTATATTCCACCGTGTTAAGCTCCGTGGTATCTGCAAATTCTTCCAGCTTTCTTAACCGTTCCTCTGCTATGACTCTTCTCTTTTTTGCCACTGCCGGAGCCACGATGTACTTATTGGGATTTTTATCATACTCCTTTAACTGAAAGGGCATTTTTTCTGACAGCTCTACCATGCTTTGTGAATGGGAGATTCTCGTATTCAGCCTAAGGATCACCGGCGTATCAAATGTCTCACTGATTTCCAGCCCGAAGCCCACAAAATCCTTGCATTCCTGGCTGTCCGAGGGTTCCAGAATGGGAACCTTAGCCGCCATTCCAAAATATCTGGTATCCTGCTCATTTTGAGAACTGTGCTGGCTGGGATCATCTGCTACTGCAAGAAGCAGACCCGCATTCACTCCAGGATAGGATACCGACATAAGCGCATCAGCCGCTACATTCAAGCCTACATGTTTCATGGAAACAATGGTTCTCGCTCCTGCGATGGAAGCCCCGATTCCCACCTCTAAGGCTACTTTCTCATTGGGAGACCATTCTGTATTAATGATTTCATATTTATTTATATTCTCTGTAATTTCCGTGCTGGGTGTCCCCGGATAGGCTGATGCAACCGTTACTCCATATTCATAAGCGCCTCTTGCAACTGCTTCATTTCCTAAGAGTATATTTTTCATACGTATATCATTTCCTTTCGAAATGTTCCTGGAGATTATGAATGTCGTTTACAACCTTTTGAAAATGTTTTTCCCGTTCAGGGCTGACCACACCTGCTTCTTCCATTGAAAATTCCACGGATACCTGATTGTCAGTTACTTCAAATGAAAAGCTGCCTACCGGTGTATAGGGACCGTTTAAAATAAAAAAGGATATTTTTTTATAACGGTCACATTCTATAATTTTATAATCTGCCTTTATCGTTCTTGTGGGAGGGCCGTTCATCTCCTGTAAAAAGACAGCACCAGGTCCGATAGGCTCCTCTGACGGATATTCTACGGTTTTTACACCAGGACGCCATTTCTTATTGTTCCTTCCATCTAATATAAATTCAAAGATCTGGTCTAATTCTCCGTCTAACACGACGCTTGCATTTGCATATGCCACCGTTTCATCTCCTTTATCTGTTGTACTAAAAAACTTCATTATCTCCAATGACCAGATTACAGGTATCTCCAAGACTAACCGGGGATTTTGTAAGGGGAGTGTATGCTATAAGGTTACTGTATTCTGTACTTTTACTAAATCCGGCATGGTTAAAATAATCCGCATAAATAGTAGAGCTTAACACATTAATGAGGGAAACCGGGGTTTTTATAGTCCCCGCTGCCTTTAATAATTTGAGAAAGATAGTCTCATTTTCTGCTTCCACATCAAGAATATGAATCCGTTGAAACGGCTGGTAGTATTTATATACCACGTATCCCCGCACACCTGCCTCTTCCTGATAGATAAATATCCTGTAATCTCCCGAGGGACGTTCCAGATAACGCCAGGAAAAATAATCCGCCTCTTTTAAAATGGAAAACGATCTTCCTGCAGAAATTTTAAAGCTGAATTCCGAAAAGCCCTCTTTCCACAACGGAAAATCAAGAGGAGTGATTGGAACAATGCTATCATCCTCCATTTCACCTAAAACCTCTTCTTCCATCTTTTTTTCCAGATAATAATTCCTGGGAAATGTGGTCCACCCTACTCTCCGGTGGCCCGGAAGAGAATTTTCATTTGGCAATCCAATTAAAATTTTTATTCCCTGCTCACCGGCTTCTAAAAGCACATACCGCCCAAGCTTTGTAAACAAATGGCAGCCCTGATATTCTGGTGTAACAAACACATTGTTGCACAGCCCGCTTTTTACCAACTGCCCATGAAAGACGGCCTGACTTCGCAGAATACAGTATCCTGCACATAAAACCTTCTGATCAAAGGCTCCATAGACAATATTACGGGGATGAAAGATCCATTTATAATCCCGCATTTCAAAGGACCGGTTAAATGCATGTTCCCAGCCTTCCACAAATGCAAGCTTCTCCCACTCTTTCGTAAGCAGTCTGATTTCCATGGCACATACCTCACATCATTGGTTTCACTTAAGTGTTTTTTTTGCTTCCAGGTTCTTTGCCAGCTCCGCAAATGTCATGGTTTTATCCACTTCTTCATCTTCAATATCCATATCCAGCAGCCCGCACAGTTCAATAATGAACTGAACCAGATTCATGGAATCGAATCTCTTTGTCTCTTCCAGCCTGGTAGAGGGCAGGATATCGTCATCCTCAAAAACATCTGCGGCCAGTGTCATAATCATATCTAACATAGTTCCATTCCCCTTTTCTATTCCGCTTATTTTTTATCATTTTCTTTCTTTAGATAGCATCCACCCCAGGAAAGACCACCTCCGAAGGCTGCAAGAAATACATGATCCTCATTGTGAGCTTCTTCCGACTCAAGATATTCATTTAAGGCAATGAGAACAGAAGCACCGGCTGTATTCGCATATTTTCCCACATTAATAAAAAATTTTTCAATGGAAATGTCCGTACGCCTGGCGATTTCTTTGATAATATTTAAGTTTGCCTGATGCGTGATGATCCTGTCTGCCGTCATCCCATTCCTTTTTGACAGGAGTTCAATCAACTCACTTCCTTTTTCACAGGCAAAGCGGTACACGCTTTGTCCTTCCATGGAAAAATAATAATCCCGTTCTTTTTTTACTGTTGATGCCGGAAGCATGCTTCCTCCTGCCGGAACCTGGATTACATCACAGCCGCTTCCGTCTGAAAAAAGCTGAATATCCATAAGCTCATAGGTTCCATGACCGGATAAAAGAACGGCCGCCGCCCCGTCTCCAAAATAGGGATACGTGGCAATATCTTTGGGATTTAATAATTTACTGTATACCTCTGAAGCCACCACAATCACATTCTTTGCCCCATCTTTTATAAGAGAAGATGCGATTTTCAGTCCGTAGATTCCTCCGCTGCAGACTGAATTAATGTCAAAGGCACATGCATTTTTCAATCCGCAGATCTCCTGGATCCTGGTAGCAGTCGCAGGCTGTATCCGGTCAGGAGACGATGTAGCACAAATAAGGACATCAATCTTAGCAGGATCGATACCGGTCTTATGAAAGAGCTGTTTCACTGCCAAAGCTCCAATATCTGAAGTGCATTCATCTGTTACGTGCCTTCTTGTCTTAATTCCTGCCTTTTCTTCAATGAGCTGCCGGTATTTTGGCGGAAACTGGGTTAAGTCATGGTTGGATATTTCATTGGCCGGCAGGTATTGTGCCGTATTTACGATAAAAGCCATCATTCATCTCCCTTGTGTACGTATCAGAATAATTGAAATTCCTGGTTCATCTCATCAACCACCCTTTTAAAACCAGGGGATTCTAAAAAGGATTGGCGGTATCTTGATAAATTCTTTTTCATATTCTCATCTTTTATTACCTGAAGAATCAGTTCCTTTAAGTTATCTTTCCTGAACTCTTCGGTATTTGCCATAAACAGCTTTCCGCAGCCATCCGCTTCCACTACTCTTCCATTACTGGCCTGTTCTGCATGCCCGGGGCATATAATAAGTGGAGTTTCATAAAGAATAGAATCACTGATGCTGTTAAAACCTCCGTGGGAGATGAACAATACAGAACGCTTTAGTATGTTGCGGTATTCTTCCAGACTGAGGTTATCGTATATCTTTACATAATCCGGTAAATTGTCTTCATTCACTTTATTATTTTTGTTGCCGCCAAAAGATACTACCACCTGATATCCTAAGTCTTTGCAAGCATCAATGCAGATATCCCAGTAGGTATGGCTGAAGCAGATGGTCCCAAGGCTGATAAATATGGTGTCTTTTTTTTCGGTGAGAGTTTCTTTATCCACAAAGGCAGGTCCTACAAATTTGACATTCGAAGGATATTTATAGCCACCGGGGTGAAAATCCTTAGATGTCACCACCATGGTGAATTTTCCTTCCGGCTCCATGATATTCCATGGTTTGTCAACCACCCTGCCATACTGCTTTTCCAGCCGTTTAATGATAGCGTTAAATTTCATGATATAGGGAATGGAAACCGCCGCGCTTTTTACCAGACTCAGTGTAAATGCAGGGGTTTCTTTCATCATGATCTTATCTCCCATAAAGCTGCTTACAAAATACACATACGGAATCTGAAAGTACCTGGCAGCGATCTTGCTCCAGATGGCTAAGGTATCGCATATAATAAGATCCGGCTTCTCTTTTTCTACCTCTTTCATGATGAAGGGAAGAATCTTCTCCGTAAATGTATAAAATACATAAAGCAGATTCATAAACTGGGACTGAAGCTTCTCGTCTGCAGCAAGCGTATTGTAATAATGATAAAAATCATCAGGATATTTCCGTAAATCCACTCCACCCATCTGGTCAAACTTGTGGAAATACTGCTCAAAGGTATAGTAGATAAGAGTTACATTTCGCTGGGACAATTCCTTACACAGGTTGAGCTGCGGGTTTACGTGTCCTGACACCGGAAGGCTGATAAACATGATCTTTTTCAATTTCCTTTTTCTCCTTCTCTTCTAACTCTTTCATTAAAACAGTTGCCTCATATAACTGTTCGAAAGTTCCCGCATCGGTCCATTTGGAAGTTAAGATTCCATAGGTAAGCTTTCCCTGTTCTGCATAATGGTGGAGAACATCAGTGGTTTCATATTCATTTCTTGCACTTAGTTTCATCTGTTTCAACAGCTCAAATACCTCTGGCTTAAAAATCCATAAACCGGTGTTGACATAATTGGAAAAGGGCTCTTTGGGCTTTTCCACCAGCCTGGTGATCTTATTTTTCTTAAATTCAACAACGCCATAAAGCTTTGGATTATCCGACTGAGTAATGAGAATCTTAGCACTGAATTCTTCTTTTTCTGTTTCAAAAAGCTTTACAAAGGATGTTAAATCTTCCGTCACGATATTATCGCCAAGAATGACCATAAACTCGTCGCCTCTTACAAATTCTTCCGCACATAATAAGGCTGCTCCGGTTCCTTCGTTGCCTTCCTGAATCTCATAATGAAGCTTTACCCCAAATTCTTCGCCGGTCTTTAACAGCTTGTAGAAATGTCCTAAATATTCTCCGCTGGTTACTATAAGGATATCTTTGATTCCCACTTTAGCCAGAGTCTCTATGGGGTAATAAATCATGGGTTTTTTATAGACTGGAAGCAAATGCTTGTTGGTAATGATCGTTAACGGATTAAGACGCGTTCCGTTACCTCCCGCTAAAATAACACCTCTCATAAACAGCACCTCTCTACTTATGTGATTTTTTGTTTCTCTCAAGTTCCCTTTTTATTTGTTTTTTTAAAACAGAATATCTCCAATTCATAAAAGCCAGATGATTTGGAACCAGACAAAAAACATAATATTTATGCAGAAACTTATTTTTTCCAGATAGTATATGAATGTTTTCCAGGATGACTCCGCCATCAGCAGGGTGTAAATTAAAGTAAGCCCTCCCGCTCATGGGTCCGCCTGCTCCGCTAAGGACAATTGATTTTCCCATCACCACTTCTGTTACCTTTAATTTGTAATAAAACAGCGGCATGGTAAAACAGATTGTTCCAATGCAGCCTACTTCCAGCTTTTTCCGATCAAAGCTGATCCAAAGGGCTGGAATGAAGTCAAACCAGTTATGGAACTTTTCTCTGTCATATACATATTCAAAAACAATGTCTATATGATTCTTTGAAATGGGAATAAAAACCTGTGACCGTATCTCTATTTTTTCATCATTATTTAACCAATCCATGGGATATCCGCCTCTGTGGAATACTACTCGTTTTTCATATGACGCAGTGCCTTTTCGTCCTGTTTTGTCATCAGCTTGCAAATCAGGGAGCTCATAATCTCATTGATCCTGTTTTCTTTTTTAGTCAATTCTGCATTTAATCCGATTTCTTTTAATAAAGCTCCAATGGAAATAACATCGTCAGATTCTGTGGCTTTTGCCTTATCTATGTACATGGAAATGCCCAATTCCTGAAAGCGTTTTACGGTAGGTGTCCCTTTTGGAGTCAGACCTCTGTACCGGAAATATTCCGGCAGCATACCTTCTTCTCCTCCAACTTTAATGGTAGTGTCTTTAATGAATTTATCTTCCACGCCATTTTCTTTCTTTCGCTGGGGCCAGTGATAATCTTCCAGTTTCAAACCACATGCTACATTAAAAGCGTTTTGAAGCTGATAAATACGCTCTCCTGCACAGTACATGTCTTCATCGGTTAAATCCATATTGAGTATTGCATTTGTGACCTCTGCGAATTCGTTAAAATAAGCAGCGCCCGCACTTGGGAGTGCAGTTATTGCAAACAGGCACAATCCCAGGCAGTCAATAACATACTTATAATTCTCATGCCAGCACACCACACGGCCTTTTTTCTCCACCTTGGAAAAATTCTTCTCGGCTTTTGTTTTAAAAATATGTTTTGAAACGACTTCGGAAAAAAATCCGCCAAAAACTGCCGTAAATACGTAACCCTTCAGATGATCTGCCCCTCTGGTGGAAGTAAGATAGCTTAAGGACTTTGCCAGGTGAGAATTCGAATGCAGCCCGCAAGAGGACTTTCGGATACAGAATGCATACTCTTCTGCATGCAGCACGATGGAGGCCCGGTAGGCACCTTCAGCGGCAATATCTCCAATCCCTTCTCTGCGGCAGATCTTATACATCAATTCCTCCACATCATCTGGATTACCAAATTCATAGGTTTTTTCCGGATCTTCTATGATTCCTCTTTGATAACACTCTAAGAGAAATCCAATGGTGGAGCCTCCCTCAATGGCGTCAAACCCAAGATTATCACTTAGATTTTTCAGATGAAGTATGCTGGCCCACTCAAAGATACCGTTTAACGGACCGATACCTGCTACGGCACCATAGTCCAGACGATCTCCTTTTTCTCCTTTATGCCGTCCTTCTTTGATCTCATATTCTCTGGCGCACCCGACTGGGCAGTAGATACATGCTTTTCGCTTTGTTTCATGTTTGTATAAAAAGTTTTCCGCATATAAGTCTTTGACCTTTTTATCATCGGCCGCCTGAAAATTCCGGATTGGCAAGGCTCCCTGCTTGTGATACCGCTTGATCAGCATTAAAGTTCCCTGAATGCTTCCGGATTTTAAAATGACCGATGCACGGCATTTTTTGATCCACTGATCCCGGATTTCCTTAACCTGTTGTGAATTAAATACCTGAGGTTTTCCAATCTTTCTTTCTACTACAATGGCTTTTAACTTCTTCGCCCCCATGACACAGCCCATGCCGGTTCTTCCTGCCACATGGCATTTGGACATGATGACGCTTGCAAAACGCACCAGATTCTCTCCCGCAGGCCCAATGCATGTAACTTCCGAACCTTTTCCATGACGCTCTGCCAGCAGATCGGTGACCTTCTCCGTTTGCATTCCCCAGAGCCCGGCGGCATCTAAGATTTCTATCTCCCCACTGTTTTTAATGAGAACATACACCGGATGATCGGACTTTCCAGAAAATACGAGATGATCGATTCCCACCGCGCGGAGTCTGACGTTAAATTCTCCGCCCACATTGGAATCTCCATATGCGTCAGTAATGGGACTCTTTGCCGTAATTGTACAACGGTTACTGGCCGGAAGTCCGGTACCTACACTTGGCCCCACACCAAAAATCAATAAATTCTTTTCTGAAAGCGCATCATATTCTGCCGCTTCAGAGTCGTACAAAATCTTTGTATTGATTCCGGGTCCTCCTATGTAGTATTTTCTAAGTTCTCTGGTGATCGCTTCTAATTTCACATCACCAGTGGTCAAATTAATATAAGCAATCTGATTGTCACAAGTATCTTCCACGATCACCAGCCTCCTTGCTGTATCCGCCTGTTTTTTCCGGGGTGCGGCTGCGGGTATAGGTATTTTGCAAAAGACCCAAAATTTCAGTTATCACCATGAGAACAATGGTGACTATAACAATCCATACTCCCTGGAAACAGGCGGCCGCATAGCACACAAGACCAATAAGTACTTCTATTGCCAGTACGATTCGGGTACGAATTCCATAAACTTTTTTCTCCACTTCATCTAAAGGTTTATTTAAGTTTTCCACAGGAGCCAGAAATGCCGCCATGCAAGAGGACAGAATCAGGAAAACCAGACCAGCGCCCCGCTCCACCATTTCGGGAGGGGTGCGCAATAACAGGAGAACGAAAACGATTACCGCGTTTGACATGAAATAACACAACAATGGGTTTCCTGCATGATACCCTCCCGCATGGCAGCGAAGAGGAATGAAAAGTGCCAGAAATAGAAAACTTTCCAGTATCTGCCCCATTGCAGCTCCTATTAAAGCTGCGGTTAAAATGTTAAAAATATTCAGTAACAGCATCTCAAGACCAAACTGATAAACAGCCCTGTCCGCTTCCTTAAATCTCCCCATTGAGATCAGCTGATCAGCAATCAAATTGCTTAATTTACTGACCATAGCATTAGAATTTTCTTAATTTCTTTACTTCTTTTGGCAACTCTGGCTGATAATAAATATATCCACACGCCACATTACTTGTCGTCACTGCGGAAATAAGAGCAAGACCAGACACCATGTTTCCCATAATAACAGATAATTTTTTCATTTTTATACACTCCTTTGTATTAGAATATTAAATTAAGTTACTTAATTTCGCATAGTATAACATAACCTTTTTCACTGTGAAATATCTTTTCATTTTCTCTGTAAAAATGAGCAAATTCTCTTATATTTCTTTTTTCTTCTCTTTTTTCCGCACTTTTTTTCTACTTTTTTTAACATTACTGTGTTAAAATGTTATCTAGTAAAAGAATGGAAGGAGACAGAGAATATCATGATTAAAATTGCAATCTGTGATGACGAGCCCATATTTATTGAGCAGATTAAATCCATGATAAAAAGCACATTATCAGGGGCACAAATCTCTTACTTAACCGATTCTTTCACATCAGGGGAGAGTTTGTGTGAAAAACTAAAAGGAGGTACTTTTTATGATTTGGCATTTCTGGATATCAGTATGAATGGTATGAACGGCATTGAGGCCGGGGAAAGATTAAGGAACTATTTTCAAATTAAAAAAACAATTATTATCTACATTTCTTCCTATGATAACCGGGCAAAAGAAGTTTTCTGCTTAGACACTTTTCGCTTTTTGTCAAAGCCCATTGATCCTGAGCTTTTTAAAAAAGATCTTTTAAGTGCCTGTAAACGGTTAAGTGAAATACGGGATGATTTTTTTTGTTTTAAGGATATTACCAGAGGACATTGTAATATTCCCATTGAGGATATTATCTATTTAGAAATCTCCAAAGGTCATAAAATCAATGTTATAACAAAAGACATCAGCTATATTTTCTATGGAAAACTAACAGAGGTATCTAAGAAATTAGAAACAAAAGGATTTTTATTGATTCATCATTCCATTTTGATCAATTATTATCATATCAGGCAGATCTCTTATGAGAAAGCAATCATGTCTAATGACGCTGAACTGGCAATCAGCGGCCCAAAAAGGAAGGAAATAAGGGCGAACTATTTGCAGCTCAGGAAAAATAAGGAAGATGACAGATGAAAGTAATCATTACATATTTATTCATGAATATCCTTCGAACTTATGTGATATATGATTTTATTGATACATTCCTCAAAAAAAGGAAAGCCCCCGTCTGGGTCATTGGAACTGCTTATACGGCCTACTATTTTGCAGGGGCATATCTGTATTTTAATTTATTCAATCCGCCTTTAAATATCGCATTTAATCTGACTGCCTTTTTTATAATTTGTTTTTTGTATAAAACTTCAGTATCTAAGCGCCTCCTTGCTGCTTCTTTTATTTATATTTTGTCTCTTACAAGCGAAGATTGTACGGCGGCAGCACTCGTCCTTTTTATTGGAGCTTCTTTTAAAACCATAATACAACAGGACCATTTTGTAATCATTGGAATCATCTTATCAAATACTATAATGTTTGGTCTGGTTAATTGGAGTAAAGTCTTTTTTTATAAACAGGAGGTTTATAACGCAGATATTAAACCGCTTCGCTGGCTGGCTATGTTTTTGATTCCTGCGGGAAGTATCTATATCTTAAACAGTATGACATTAGAGCTATTTTCCAATCAGACTGAATCTTCATTTTTATTGGCAAGTGCAACTCTTGTTATGCTGGTCATTAATATTTTACTGTTTTACTTATATGATAAGCTTTTGCTGGAAGAGAATTTAAAGTATGAGAATCTTCTGCTCTCTCAGCAGAACGCTGCCTACGAAAAGCAATCGATCCTGATCCAGAGATTTCAAAAAAGTCTGCGGGAAGACCGCCATAACCTTCACAATCATCTGGCAGCCATATCAGGTCTGGCTGAACAGGGGCAAAACGCAGTATTGATCGAATATATTAAAAAGCTTACAGTCAATGTAAAAGTCCAGGAAGCCGGGATCAACAGCGGGCACCCCGTTATTGATGCATTAATTAACAATAAGCTTTATCTGTCCCAGCATTTTTATATTAAAACGGATGTACATATCCGTCTGCCTAAAATTCTTGATATAGATAAGATGGACCTCACCATTATTTTAGGAAACCTTTTAGACAATGCACTGGAGGCCTGTATTAAACTTCCAAGAGAGCAAAGGGAGATACTCATCCACGTCTCTGCTCTCCACGGTGTTCTTACTATACAGGTGATAAATACCTATGATTCCTCCCAGCTAAGTATCAAAGACGGAAAACCATACTCTACGAAAAAAGATAAGACCTGGCATGGAATCGGGCTGAATTCCGTTAATCATACAATCAAAAAATATAACGGAGTTTTTGATTGTAATTACGGCGAACCTAAGGAAGGAGAAAAAAGCCTCTTTACAGTAAATGTTCTGTTATATCTGCCTGATGAAGCTTACTAACCACATGTCATGTGAGAAAAGGAGAATACCATGCCAGATACAAATCACATCAGTAAAAATTATAAAATTTTAGTATGCTGCAGTGATACACAGTCGGAAGAACCTCAGCAGATCCTCGTCGAATACAAGTTAGCCATCTACGTAAACGGCGTTCGTTATGTTAACCTGATCTGCACACATAAGAATTTACACGAATTAGTTCTCGGGAATTTATTTACGGAAGGGATTATTTACGGAATATCAGAAATAATATCCATTGAAATCGAAGAAGACCAGGGAAAAGCATTTGTGAAATTAACCAGAAACGATATATTTAAAGATATGATTGAGGCAACCGAAGGAATCCGCACAGTTACCACTGCCTGTGGAAAACAGCATTCTATCGCTTATTATCTTATGAACGATGGAGATCTGACTCCTCTGGAACGCTCTTTTACCATTACCTTTTCATCGGTTTTATCTTATATGAATGACTTTCAACAAGGCAGTGACATCTATAAAACAACCAGGGGAATTCATTCCTGTGCATTGTATAATGACCGTGGGC